>ONCB01000005.1 GCA_900316175.1 uncultured Succinatimonas sp. | reverse complement strand
AAAACTTTCGTTGCAACACCATCAACTATTAAGCGTGATTGGTTAGTTATTGACGCAGACGGTCTGACTTTAGGTCGTTTAGCTAGTGAAATTGCTTTACGTTTACGCGGTAAGCACAAGCCAGAGTACACCCCATTCTTAGATACTGGTGATTATGTTATCGTAATCAACGCTTCTAAGGTTAAGGTTACCGGTAAGAAGGCACAGGACAAGATGTATTATCACCACACCGGTTACGTTGGTGGCATCAAGTCAGAGTCTTTCGAGAAGCTTATTGCACGTAAGCCAGAAGAAGTTATCGAGATTGCTGTTCGCGGTATGCTTCCAAAGGGACCATTAGGTCGTGCAATGTTCCGCAAGCTGAAGGTATATGCTGGTGAGACTCATAATCATGCAGCTCAGCAGCCACAGGTTATCAAGTTTTAAGGAGCATTAGCAAATGGCAGCAAATCAGTATTATGGTACCGGTCGTCGTAAGGACGCAACTGCTCGTGTATTCTTAAAGCAGGGTTCTGGTAAGTTAGAGATCAATGGTAAGACCCTTGATCAGTACTTTGGTCGTCCAACTTCTCGTATGGTTGTAGCACAGCCATTAGAGTTATTAGAAGTTACTGAAAAGTTTGATTTATACATCACTGTTAAAGGTGGTGGTATCACTGGTCAGGCAGGCGCTATCCGTTTAGGCATTACCCGTGCCTTAATGCAGTATGACGAGTCATTCCGTCCTGCATTACGTAAGGCTGGCTTCGTAACTCGTGATGCACGTGCTGTAGAGCGTAAGAAGGTTGGTCTTCACAAGGCTCGTAAGCGTCCACAGTACTCAAAGCGTTAATCGCGAAACAATTTTTATTGTTATCAAAAACCTCTGCCTCGGCAGAGGTTTTTTTTCGTTTTTTCACCTCGCAGAATAATTTCTAATTGATATCAGATTATGGAATAGACCATTTATACAATTAGCTCATATAAAGAATGGAAATTTGTGTTTTTCTGCTTTTGATGAGCGTGCTAAAATGTCTAGTCTTTCACCTTTAAACTTCAGATCTTCGATCCCCGACCTTTCAACTGTAATCAGAGCAGATACTCTGGATGTTATCAGACATTTTATAGTTAGAATAATAAAGTCAGGTAAAACCTATACTGAGATCCATAAAAACGCATATTCGTGTGATGTAAGCCTTGATCTTAACTTTCAAAGACTTTTTACTTCATTTTACAAAATAAGGAGAGACAGAAAGTGGAAGGAGTGCTTCTTCTATCTTTTTGAGCAAACTAAGTATGCTCAATGCGATGTTTCATCATTCAAGTCAATAATACATAACGTATATGCTCTTACAGGTGCGGTTGAATCCTCTATTGTAAGCAAGATGATGGCTGTTATAAATCCTGATCTTCCTGTATTGGATAACAATGTGCTTAGATCATTAAATGTTATTGCTCCTTCAAATCTTATGGAGAAGGATCTAAGAATAGAGGCCTCATCTGCATTATATGAGGCTCTTTACGATAAGTTTCTGCAGTTTTATCAAACTGAGATTTACTTAAAATATACGAATTTCATAGACACTGTTATACCTGAGATCAGTCATCTCTCTGATGCAAGAAAGGTAGATCTTTATCTATGCAGTTTAACAGACTCAAAAATAAGGACAATCTTTCCTAAAAGTGATAACAGATAGCAATCCATCATGATCTTCATATGCTGAGTAAATGAAAATGATTTTATTGTCTTAAAAATAAATAAATTAACCTCTCTGAGATAGAAGTTAAGCTATAATAAAACCATCAAGGAGGCATATATGTCTGACAGTAAAAGACTAACCAGTTTAAAACCTCATATGTTTACTGCATATTATGACTGGTTTTTAGAAAATGAAATCACACCTCATCTGATGGTGGATGTTAATATTCCTGGTGTAAAAGTACCGATGGAATATGTAAAGCAGGGCTGTATTATTTTAAGTCTCTCACCTACAGCTATTGCAGACTATCAGTGCCTCAAATCAGGTATCTCCTTTAAGGCTCGCTTCAAAGGTCAGACCGAGGATATCTTTATTCCATTCCTGGCCATGAGTCAGCTGGTAGCCTTAGAGTCTGGTGCAGCTTTGCCAATTGGAAAGGCATTAGAGCAGTTAGAACTTGGTGAACCTGAAGATCTTACCCCTGATGAAGGGGTTCAGACCGAGCCATCAATCTTCTCAATTGATGATGAAGAAAATAATCAGGTAGAAGAAGAGCCTGGCATCTATGATATGGATGACGATGACAATTCAGATGATTCAATCTTTGATGATGAAGCAGAAAGTACTGAATTATTTGAAGAAGCAGATGGTGAAGATTCTGATGATTCAGATGATTCAGATGATGAAGAACCTAAGGGTGGCAAATCAGGGCCTGGCTTTGAATTTGTAGAATAACAGGAACTCCATAAATAAAAAGCTATTCAAAAATAAATATGAATAGCTTTTTTTATGAGCGAAACTTTTACTGATTAAACAATCTTATTGATGTTAGGTACGACAGCCAGTGCTGTTACCATAGGAACACCGATAACAGGATTAACACCGTTTACTACAGAACCTAAATTTGCAGTAGGTCTACCCTTGGTAAGATTGTTGATAGCGGTAGTTACAGTAATGGCACCTACACAGGCAGGACCTGCAACGAGATCGCCCATACAGGCAACAGGAAGACCGTTTACAAGATTGGTTGGCATACCAGGACCTGTTACTACGTCACCGGTTGCAGTTGCATTTACTAAAGTTGCAGTTGGTGTTGGCATAAACACCTCCTATAAAAAAATAAAACTGTATCTTATTTTAATTGTAGAAAAACAGAACAATAAAGCAATCTTAAAAAGCTTAATGTGAGAGATCTGATACATTTTTGTAAACGTTTACGGGTAACAATAAAAAAAACAGGGTCGCATTTAGCGACCCTGACTTTAGCTATCAAAAGTTTTTATCTTAAACTTCCTAACTTAACCCAGATAGGTGATGACTCAATCAGGCCATCCTGACCTAAAGAGATATCTCCTGAAAGTCCGTGAAGCACATCCTCGCTATCGAGTGAGAGTTTCTCAATGCTGTAAGCGAAGTTTACGCTGTCATAGGCTGCAGCAAATACTCTCTGCACCTGAGGATTAGCCTTAGGAAGAGACTTCATGAAAGAATCCTTTAACGGGCTGTCAGTCAGCATCCATGGCATATCACCTAATAAAGCACCCTTAAGGGCTATTTCAAGAGTAGAGTTGTTTACACCTAAGTAGCTCTTGTCGGTGAGATATACAGGCAGAGCTGATGGAACAATTGCCTTTGCAGTAACTGCATCAGTACCTGATACATTCATATAAACTGCGTCTGCCTCGTTAAAGGCACATCCTGAAAGACCTGACTTGATGGTGTTAGGATCTTCGTAATTACAGATAATTGCCTTGCCACCACCCTGAGAGAAGGTCTTAACGAAGCTTGCAACAGCTCTTTGAGAAGCGTTATCAGAGTTCTGACCGATAACAATAGGGCTCTTATAACCGTCTGCGTAAATCTTTGAAGCTGCAATTGCACCCTCATAGTTAGGGCCTAAGTCAAAATACCACTGATTAACTGGTTTAATGCCTTCAGACTGATTGAACACGATTGATGGAATGGTGTTGTCAGTGCTGTTTAAAGCAGTAACTTCAGGCTTTAAGATTGGTCCTAATATAAGCTTGGTGCCGTTTCTTTTAGCGCCATCTACAATGTCAGCCATCTTGGTCCTGCTGGTATCGTAGAAAACAACCTTTGAGGTTGAGCCTCTGTCCTTTAATGCAGTTAAAATGCCGAGTTTTGCTGGCTCGCCAACTAACTGAGCGAAGCGGCCTGATAATGGGAGCAGCACTGCAATGGTATCGCCATCCTTGAATGAGAATACTGCCTTTGCATCAACTTCAGCTGCAGATGCTGGTGAGTTAACCTCATCCTCTTCATTATCGGCAAGAATCTCAGTTGCAGCTGAAGTTGCAGCTGATGCAGAAATTAAAGCTAAAGGATGATTTAAGTATTTCTGATTAAAGCCTGCTAAAGCCTGCTCCTGAAGCTCTGCGTCAGATGACTTCTTAATCAGGGTGTACTCATAGAAACCTTTATCAAGATCATTCTGAGCAGTTGCAAGAGCCTGAGTCAGTTCAGCGGTGCTTAATTCATCTAACAATGAAACGCACTGATTTACTACAGTTACCTTATCTTTCTTCTTCTTTACATTTGGCAGGATTGAAGCCTTGCTTCTGAATGCAACCAGAAGATATTTTGCATCTTTGGTGGTTCTGTAAAGTTCACTGTTTACATTGGCGTAAACAGTGTAGAAGTAGGTTGACTGAGTTATGGTTAAATCTCTGTAGTTAACCTTAGATAATTCGTCACGAGCCTTTTCAAAGGACTTGGTGCTGTATAAATACTGACCGTAAACGATGGATGCCTGATCTCGCTGATTTGGAGTCATTGCTGTATTGAAGAGCTTTGAAATGTCAGATAAAGCAGCTTCATATCTGCCAGACTGTATGTTTGAACGGGCAAGCAGGATCAGAGTATCGAACTTCTGATTGTCTGAAGCGTCCATATATGCTTCGGCATACTGATCTGTTGTCAGAGTTAAAGGTCCAAATGCAGAGGATGCCAGAGCCTTTTCAGTCATGCTTGAGGCACAGCCGTTTAATGTTAAAGCTGCAGCGGTAACAAGACCGCAGACACACATGTTTAAAAAAGATTTTTTTGTTTTCACAATCTTAATCCTTACGCTTTATCCACTTTTGGATAAAACACCATATTGAGTACACAGATTAACTTATTTTAGCATATATATATGAGTGCAAATAAAAACTCTACAATAATCTTTACTATGTATGGTATAAAATATAGCTTTAGTTAACATTCTTGAAAAATCTTAAGAAGCTTTTGCTTTCTTTTAAGAAGATTCTGTCAGTAAAGGTTGAGATTATGGAAAGCGCTTTATATATTGTTCCAACTCCAATTGGTAATCTGGATGACATTACAATTCGTGCAATTGAGGTTTTAAAGAACGCTACTTTAATTGCAGCGGAGGACACCCGTCACTCAAAGATCCTGCTTGATAAACTGTCAATTACCGGAACTAAAATGATCAGCTGCCATGATCACAATGAAGAGCAACGCGCTGATATTATTATTGAGGAAGTCAAAAAAGGAGGCGTGGTTGCCTTAATTTCAGATGCAGGCTCTCCTTTAATCAATGATCCTGGCTACAGAGTGGTAACCTTATGCTCAAAGGCTGATGTGAAAGTTGTGCCTCTGCCAGGTCCCTGCGCACTTATCACTGCCTTAGAGGCAAGTGCTCTGCCAACTGACAAATTCATGTTCAACGGCTTTTTCCCAGTAAAGGAAAAGGAACTTACTCAAACCGTTGAAGCTCTTGCAAATGTTGACTATACCGCAGTTTTTTATGAGGCTCCAAGAAGAATTCTTGCCACCATGGAAATTGTGGCAAAGGTTCTGCCTGAGCATGATGTAACCTTATGCCGCGAGATGACCAAGACCTTTGAGTCTTTCTATCGTTTAAAGGCAAGGGAGGTTCCTGAGTTTTTAAAGGCCGATCCTGACAGAGTAAAGGGAGAATTTGTGGTTGCTATCGGTGCATTAAAACAGGAGATCGACGCAATAGATCCTAAGGTTGTAAATGCTGTTGAAGAGCTTGTAAAGACCACTCCTGTGAAGACTGTTGCCAACATTCTTTCTCCACTTACCGGTATTAAGAAGAACGATCTATACAATCTTGCACTGTCACTTAAGGAAAAATAAATCTTTATGCTATAATGAGCTTGAGTCGACCGGGCAACCGCTGCCATATACGCGTGTTTACGATCTGTTTACATACGGTTATGGGGGAGGAAAGTCCGAGCTCCGCAGGACAAGGTGCCAGGTAACGCCTGGAGAGCGCAAGCTCATGACCAGTGCAACAGAGAACAGACCGCCACATTGTGGTAAGGGTGAAACGGCGAGGTAAGAGCTCACCGCTTTTCTAGTAATAGAAAAGGCATGGTAAACTCCACCTGGAGCAAGATCAAATAGGCTCTCTATGATTTTGTCCGAATCGAGAGCGGGTTGATTGCTGGAGCCAGTGAGCGATTGCTGGCCTAGAGGAATGGTTGCCACTGCTTTGGCAGAACAGAACTCGGCTTACAGGTTGACTCATCTATTCTTTCCATTTTCAATTTTTTCTTTTTTAAATCATTTTTTCTTAAAAAATTAGTGTTTTCAAACGCTTTTTATGTGATTTAATCAGATCCTTTCTCTTTTTCTTAAATTATTTATTTTTTAGATCACGGCGTTTGTTAGCGTCATAGTGAAAATGCAGAATCGCCAAAGTGAAAATGTCGAATTTTCAAAAATACATTCACACGCTCTTTTGTTAGAGTAAGGCTTGTCTTTTTCTTTATACAAAAAATTTTTTTTGCTACATATCACACCTTTGTAATTTACATTACTTTTAGATTTTATCCTCCTTTTTTTCTTAAATTTTAAAAGGATAGGGCTGGGAATTTTTACCACCACTTTTTTTTATCAAAAAAAATCAAAACTAAAATACTGAATTTTCGTAACTTTATAAACTGCCTTTATACAGTGATTTGTTGAAATTATTGTAAGTTTTGATAAACTAAATGGTGAAAAGTGGTAATTTGTGGGGAAACAAATCCAAATTTAAATTTTTTGTAGGTACAAATGGTGTTTCAGGGGCTGTTACTGAGTGGTACTAATGAGGTATCTCTTGATGTCAAGGGACGCCTTGCTGTGCCTGTTAAGAACAGAGAAATACTTAAAGAAGAGTCCGATGGCCAGTGTGTTGTTACCCGTTCTCTTTTTGACAAGTGCCTGTGGATGTACCCGGTTGACGAGTGGCAGAAGGTTGTTGCCTCTTTAGGAGAGCTCCCTTCAATTTCAGATCCGCTGTGTCGTACCATTCAGCGAATTGTATTAGGAAGTGCTGTATTTTTAACCCTTGATGCTCAGGGCAGAATTTTACTGCCTCAGGAATTAAGAGCTGTTGCTTCCTTAGATAAGAAAGCCTATATGATCGGCTTTAACAATAAATTTGAACTGTGGTCAGAAGAAAACTACAAGGCTCGCATGGACGAGGATTTACAGATGTTACAGAATGCATCTGCTTCTATTTCTGCTCACGGTGTACTAGAAGGTTTAAAACTCTAAAATGGCATTTACACATATTCCGGTACTTTTAAATGAGGTATTAGAAGGTCTTAATATCAGACCTGACGGTATTTATGTGGATGCAACCTTCGGTCGAGGCGGTCATTCAAGAAAGATTTTAGAACGTCTTAATGAAAATGGACGTTTATACGGTTTAGACCGTGATCTTACTGCTGTAGAGGCTGCAAAGACTTTAGAGAGTGAAGATAAAAGATTCTGCATTACCCACTCAGCATTTTCAAACATTAAGGAAGTGTGTGAGAGTTTAGGAATTTCAGGCAGGGTAGACGGCATTCTGATGGATATTGGCGTGTCATCCCCTCAGATTGATGATCCTGAAAGAGGCTTTTCCTTTGACAAGGACGGTCCTCTTGATATGAGAATGGATCAGAGTGCCTCTTTAGATGCAAAGACTATTGTTAACACCTGGTCAAAGCAGGATTTAGCGTACATCTTCAAGGTATACGGAGAGGAGAATTTTGCCTCAAAGGTGGCAGCAGCTATTGTCAAGGACAGAGAGAAGACTCCTTTTGAAACAACTTTGCAGTTGTCAGAGTTTATTAAAAGAGTTATTGGCGGCAAGCCAACTCCAAAACACAAGGCTACAAGATGCTTCCAGGCATTGAGAATTGCTGTAAATGGAGAGCTTGATGAACTTAAGCAGGCTTTAGACAGCTCAATTGATGTGCTAAATGATGATGGCAGATTATGTGTAATCTCCTTCCACTCTCTTGAAGATCGAATTGTAAAGAATTTTATAAAAGAAAAATCAGAAGGACAGAAAGTTCCAAACGGACTTCCTTTAACCTTCGAAGAAACAGAAAAAATGCGTCTTGCTACAGCAAAGTTAGGGGCAGTAGGTGGAGCCATTAAGGCTACATCAGAAGAAGTAGAGGCCAATGTGCGATCACGCAGTGCTACACTGCGCGTAGCCAAAAGGCTAATGAGGCAACCCTTATGCAACAGACCGCAACAGCAAAAAAACTAGACTTTGAACAGATTCAAAAGGCTGTAGAAGAAAAACAAAACAGCAAAAAACAAAATGAGAGCCTGTTTTCTCAGCCTCAGGCTCAGAAGCCTCCTATGATCACCCGCGTGGTGGAGGAGAGGGTTATTCATGTCAGCAGTTCTGCAGGCGCTGCAAAACTGCCAAACGGCATGCTTAAGCCTTCAGATATTCCACAGCTGAGTGTATTTCAGGGATATAAACGGACAGAGTGCAGAGCATTTCTGCCAACTCTGTTTTCTGACATTTTTAAAAATATCTTTACCTATTTTCTGCTTCTTGTAGCAACTTCGCTTGCTGTATACAAGGTTCATCAGGTTCAGGATACCAGAGCTGTTACCGCTCAGTATAATGAAATGAACCGCCAGAACGATATGTTATACAGACAGTGGTTGTCTTTACTCTCTGAGAAAGAAGCTCTTACCGAATATTCTGTTGTCAGAAAGGCTGCAATCACCAAGCTTCAAATGGCTGCACCTAAAACAGAAGACGAAATTGTTTTAAATATTAAATAATAATGGCTTTAAAAACTGACGAGAAAGGCAGACTTGTCCTGTCCAATACCAAGATTGCGATTATCTGGACAATTGTTGCCATTATGTTCTTTTACCTTTTAGGCAGACTTTACTGGATCCAGGTTTTACATCCAGAACGTCTGATTGCAGAGGGTAACGCCAGAGTTGTCAGAAATTACCATTACGAACCTCCCCGTGGCCTCATTGTAGACAGAAACGGAAAGATTCTTGCTATTTCTGTGCCGGTAAAAACCGTTGATGCTGATCCAAAGATGCTTCATGAAAAAGGCATATACGCAGATCGTGCCGCCATGGAAAAAATTGCAAAGATTTTAGAGCTCAACGTCAGTGATCTTTATAAAAAGACCGAAGACAGGACCCGCCGTTTTGTTCACTTAAAACACTATCTTGAAGTTGATAAGGCAAAAGAGCTTAAAAATATCGCCAAAGAAGGCATTATCCTTAATGATTCTTATCTGCGCCACTACCCAACCGGTGTAGTAAACGCTAATTTAATCGGTATCTTAAATGGTGAAGGCAACGGTGTTTACGGCGTTGAGCAGAGTTTTAACTCCTATCTGTCATCAACTGCTACAACAGAGCTTGCCAAGAAAGATCGCTATGACCACATCATTGAAAATCTTGGTGTAGTTAAACAAGGTTCACAGGGCGGAAATCTGGTGCTGAGTATTGACAACCGTCTTCAGGCTTATGCGCATAATGCTCTTGCTGAAGCTGTTAAAGTAAATGATGCTGATTCTGGTACAGCTGTTTTAATTGACGTCAAGACCGGTGAGATCCTGGCTCTTGCAAATGCACCAACCTTTGATCCAAACGACAGAAAAAACATTGATATCAAAAACGCCAAAAACCGTGCGGTAACAGATATTTTCGAACCGGGTTCCACAGTAAAACCTTTGGTTTCACTGGCAGCTTTAGAGCTTAAGAAAACAAACTGGGGAGAAGTTTTTGATACCAGACCTTTCATTGTTGACGGTAAGATGGTGCGTGACTCACATGCTATGGAGAAGGGTACATTAGAGGACATCATCAAATACTCTTCAAATACAGGTATGGCAAGAATTTCAATGCGTATCGGCCCTCAGAAGATAATGAATCTCTTAAAGCGCTTTGGTTTTGGCTCTAAGACGGCATCAGGACTTGTAGGTGAGAGTTCTGGCAGATTAAATGAAAATCGTCCTTTCTGGTCGAAGATTGATGAGGCAACCTTAGGCTTTGGCTATGGTATTGCCGTAACCAATCTGCAGCTTGCCTCTGCCTACGCCACTCTTGCAAACGGCGGTGTTAGGGTGCCGGTTTCAATTTTAAGACTGTCAGAGTCTCCAACCGGCGTGCAGGTGACAGACTCAAGACAGGTTCGCAACATGTTAAAGGCTTTAGAAACTGTAGTTGACGGCGGTACCGGTGGTCAGGCTGCGATTGACAGATACCGTGTTGCAGGTAAAACCGGTACAGCAAAAATCGCATCTGTTGGTGGCTACGGTAAGTTCTATATGTCTACCTTTGCCGGTTTTGCTCCAATTTCAGATCCACGCTTTGCCATGGTTGTGGTTATCAATGCTCCAAAGGCTGGTCAGATCTATGGCGGTGCAGTTTCAGGTCCTGTATTCAGAGATGTGATGTCCAGAGCTCTGCAGTTGTATAATGTAAAACCAGACAGATAAGATTATTAAAAAAGTGGAATCTATCCATTTTTGTCGATCAGGAAAAAATTATGAAGACATTAAAAGAGATTTTTGCCTTTCTGCAGAGCAGAAAGAAGGCTCCAGAGGGAGCAGCTCTTGATTTGGAAGTTGATTCAAGAGCAGTAAATCCAGGTGACGTGTTTGTTGCTGTAAAAGGCACCAAGGTAAACGGTCTTGATTATGCTTTAAAGGCACAGGAAAAAGGTGCCGCCTTAATTGTATATGAGAATGACAATGAACTTCCTGAATCCCTTGAGGCTCAGCTTGTTATTCCGGCTCTTAAAATTCCTGCAAAAAAAACATTAGCAGACTTTGCATCATGGTACTATGATGAGCCATCCTCCCGTCTTGGTTTAATCGGTATTACCGGTACCAACGGCAAGAGCACCATCACTCAGATTATCGCTCAGTGGTTTAACGCCATTGATATTAAATGTGCAGTTTTTGGAACATTAGGTTATGGTTTCCTGCCAAAGCTTCACAAAAGCGCCAACACCACTTTAGATACTGTAAGACTGCAGAGATCATTAAGACAGGTACTGGATGAAGGTGCGCGCTATGCTACATTAGAGGTATCTTCAATTGGTGTATGTGAAGGCAGAATTGATGGCTGTACCTTTGCCTGCGGCGGTTTTACCAATTTAACCAGAGATCACCTCGATTATCACGGCACTATGGAAAACTATGCCAAGGCCAAAGGTGATTTTTTAGACAGAGTGCCAGAGAACCGTCTTGTAATAAATGTTGATAATGAGCAGGGCGTAAAGTATGCAGAAAACAGAAACCGCTGCGTGGTTTACTCTGTCAGCCCAACCTTTATACAGAGTTCAGCTTCTGTCATGTACCCTCATTATGTATGGGTAAAGAAAATCTCCTACAAAAAAGCCTCAATCGCCATGGAAATTGAATCAAGCTATGGTTCAGGTCGCTGTGAAATCGGATTATTAGGTCACTTTAATGTAGAGAACTTTGCCTGCGCTTTAACTGTAATGCTTTCAATGGGCATTCCATTTGAAAAGCTGATGCAGTCAGCCTGCGCCTTAAAGCCAATCTGTGGTCGCATGGAATGCTTCAGTGCTCCTGGCAAGCCTCAGGTTGTTGTTGATTATGCTCATACTCCAGATGGTGTAGAGCAGGTTTTAAGAGGTGTTAGAGAGCATCACGAGGAAGGCAGAATTTTCTGCATTTTAGGCTGTGGTGGTGACAGAGACAAGGGCAAGAGACCTATTATGGCCATCAAGGCATCAGTTTACTCTGATGTGGCCATATTTACCTCAGATAATCCACGAACAGAAGATCCTCAGAGAATTTTAGCCGATATGGCCTCTGGTGTTAATGAGGCAAACAATGTTGTTTTAATCGAAGACAGATTAAAGGCCATTGAATATGCCATGGAAAAGGCAACTGAAAATGACTGCATTGTAATTGCCGGTAAAGGTCATGAGGATTATCAGATATTTAAAGACAGGACCATACATTTTTCAGACAGAGAAGAGGCCTGCAGACTTTTAGGAGTTACCTGTGATTAGTTTTAAGTTATCAGAACTGGCTGTTTTTGGAAATTACCTTTTAAAAGGTAATGATCTTGAGATAAGCAGTGTTTCCACTGATTCAAGAGCCTGTCGTGATGCCCTCTTTGTTGCGCTCATCGGTGAGCGTTTTGATGCCCATGATTTTATTGAAAAAGCTATTGAAAATGGGGCTGTGGCAGTACTTGCCTCAAGAAAGCTTCCAGAACAGATAGAAAACAGAGTAGCTGTAGTTTACTGCGATGACACTCAAAGAGCCTTTGGCATCTGCGGTTATCTTGTAAGACGCAAATTTAAAGGTACCGTAGCAAGTTTAACTGGTTCCTGTGGCAAGACCACCGTGAAGGAGTTTACAAACTCTATCCTTTTAGAAAACGGATCTTCAATGTGTACCGAGGGCAATTTCAACAATGACATCGGTGTACCTAAGACTCTGTTGAGACTTGACAACAGCTTCCGCTTTGCTGTGATTGAGCAGGGAGCAAGTCACCTTTTTGATAATGCTCATACCTGTGAATTTGTAAAGGCCGACACCGCTCTTATCAACAACATTGGTGGTGCCCATATTGAAGGTTTTGGCTCTTTTGACGGAATTTACAGAGGTAAATCCCAGATCATTGATGATGTGCTCTCACGAGGTGGCATGGCAGCAGTACCTTCAGATGACGATTACTACAGGCGCTGGGAGAGTGACTATAAAGCCTCTATCAGGGATGGCAGACTCGTGTCTTTTGGCTCTCATGATTTTGATCTTGTTCAGTATATGAATGTAAAAACATCAAAAGATGGTCTTGATTTTACCTTAAGGGCAGATACAAAGACCTTTGATGTACATATGAATGTACTTGGCGAACATAATGCCAAAAATGCAGCTGCAGCCTGTGCTCTTGCCTTAATCTCTGGTGCTGATGTTAATACTCTTGCATCTGGTCTTAATCGAGCTTCTACCCTAAAAGGCCGTCTTTCATTAAAGAAGATGAGTAATTACTGTGTGATTGATGATGCCTACAACGCAAGTTTTAACGCCGTAATAGCCGCTATTGATACTTTATCATCACTTGATGGTCATCGTGTGCTGGTCTTTGGCGATATGGGTGAACTTGGCAGTGAAGCAGAAAGTCTGCATGCTAAGGTTGGAGAATATGCCAAAGGCAGAATTGATGAATTATTATGTTTAGGAAAATTAACACAATACACTGTTAATGCCTTTGATGGCAGTTCAAAACATTTTAATTTGCACGAAGATCTAATACAATACGCACAAAATTTAATAAAGATGCAGGAATACACAAGCTTTTTAGTCAAAGGCTCTCATTCCATGCATATGGATAAAGTCAGCGAAGCGCTGACCTGCTGTGAGGAATAGGCGATGCTGATTCTTTTATCTGATTACTTAAGTAATTATGTACCTTCCTTCAGAGTTTTTGAGTATCTGACATTCCGTGCTGTAATGTCTCTGTTCACTGCTCTTTTGATTTCACTGTTTTTAGGACCATATCTTATCAGAAGACTGCAGATGCTGCACTTTGGTCAGGTAGTTCGTAATGACGGTCCAGAGTCTCATTTAAAGAAGACCGGCACCCCAACTATGGGCGGTATTATGATTGTAGGCTCCATTGCAATTTCAATGCTCATGTGGTGCAAGCTTGACAACCCTTATGTATGGTATACCCTTGCAACCTTAATCTGTTATTCCCTAATCGGTTTTGCAGATGACTTTTTAAAAGTTGTACGTCATGACCCTCATGGTCTTAGAGCAAAGTACAAGTACTTCTGGCAGTCAGCCTGTGCAATCACCATTGCAACCTTAATTTACTCATCAGCAAAAACTCCTTCAGAGACCACCTTTGTAGTGCCTTTCTTCAAGGAGATTATGCCTGATATCGGTTATCTCATAATTCCTCTTGCCTACTTTGTATTAACGGGCTCTTCAAATGCGGTTAATTTAACTGATGGTTTAGATGGCCTTGCCATCATCACCACCATTACTGTGGCAACCGGTTTAGGTATCGTAGCCTGGGCAACTTCAAATGCCAACTTTGCAAGCTACCTTTATATTCCATATGTACCAAACGCATCAGAAGTAACCCTTGCATGTACCGCTATTGTGGGGGCGGGTTTAGGCTTCCTGTGGTTCAACTCATATCCTGCCCAGGTATTCATGGGTGATGTGGGCTCATTATCATTAGGTGCGGTTTTAGGTGTAATTGCTATTTTAATCCGTGAAGAAGTTCTGCTCTTTATCATGGGCGGTATCTTTGTGCTTGAGACTGTGAGCGTAATTCTGCAGGTTGGCTCTTACAAGTGGAGAGGCAGAAGAATCTTCAGAATGGCTCCTATTCATCATCATTTTGAAAAAGGCGGCTGGCCTGAGCCACGTGTAATGGCACGCTTCTGGATCATTACTATCGTTTTAGTGCTGATAGGTCTTATTACCTTAAAGATACGATAGAATATAACCAGCTGTTTTTAGAATAATTTGAATGTCCAAGCAGGATTTATCCGCCTGCTTGGGCTAACTGTTTTATATAAAAGAGAAAAATATGAATTCATCTTTAGACCACAAGAAAATTGCAGTGATAGGTCTTGGTATTTCCAATATCTCTGTTATCCGTTATCTTATCAAGCATGATCTTGATAAGCTCACCATTTATGATACCCGTGATAATCCACCTAATGTAGATCTGCTCCCTGGCGGTATTGATCTGCACTTAGGACCTTTAAATGCTGAAGAGCTCAAGACTTTTGATATGATTGTTATCAGTCCTGGCATCAGTATTTATAACGAGATCATTGAAGAAGTTGCAAAGTCTGGTATCGAAATTGTAGGCGATATTGAACTCTTTGCCCGTGAGTGCAAGGCTCCTGTTGTTGCAATTACCGGTTCAAACGGCAAATCAACTGTAACCTCTTTAATGGGTTACATTGCAGACAAGGCAGGAATTAAAGTTGCAGTAGGTGCCAATATCGGTGTACCTGTGTTTGATATTCTCTCAGATGATGTTGAGCTTTATGTTTTGGAGCTTTCAAGCTTTGAGCTTGAAACCACTGAGTCTTTAAAGATTAAGGCCGGTGTAATCCTCAATGTTTCTGAAGACCACCTTGATCGCTATCATGGCTCTATTGAAGAGTACGCAGCAACCAAGAAGAAGATTTTCAAGAACTGTGAGCACGTAATTGTAAATGTTGATGATGCCCGCACCTATCCAGACAATCCAAAGGATTACAAAATTTCATCCTTTGGCGTCAAGAAGGCTGACTACTCAATTTCTAATACCTCTCGCGGTTCTTTCCTGAATGTAAGAGGCAGAAATATCGTGAATGCCAAGGACATGCGCATCTATGGTGAGCATAATCAGTTAAATGCACTTGCATGTATGGCCCTTTCTGATGCTGTTGGTATTCCAAAGGATGCTCAGGAACGTGCCTTAAAGACTTTTGCAGGCCTTCCTCACCGCTGTCAGCTTGTAAAGGTAATCAATGAGGTTTCCTACTACAATGACTCAAAGGCTACTAATGTTGCATCTACAGAAGCAGCACTGCGCGGTCTTCGCGGTATTCACAAGAACGGCATTATCCTTTTAGGTGGCGGTCTTGGCAAGGGCCAGGATTTTACTCCTTTAAAGAAATACATCGGTAAGGAAGTAACAGATGTTTATGCTTTTGGCAAGGATGCTCAGAAGCTTCTTGATTTATCTGACACAAGATGCCACAGCGTAATCAATATGAGAGCTGGTCTTAACGAGGCCTTCAGAATTGCAAAGCCAGGTCAGGCTGTGCTGCTCTCTCCTGCCTGTGCTTCATTTGACCAGTTCAAGGGCTTTGAGGATAGAGGTCAGATCTTTGTGAATATGGTTGCAAATCTTACTGAGCCTGAAAAGGAAAAGAATTCAGAAACAGCAGCTACTGAAGATAAAAAGTCAAAAAAGGCTTCTAAAAAAGCTTAAAGAGGCTGTAGAGAATGAATTTACTGTTCGGCAGAAATAAGCCTGGCTTTGACAGAGTGCTTCTGATTGTTACCCTGCTTTTAATTTGTCTTGGCGTGGTAATCATCAGCTCTGCATCAATTATGGAATCAGGAATGAAGTTTGATGATGATATGTATCAGACTAAAAAACACCTTTTTTCCATTGCCATGGCGGTTTTTGCCGGATTTATCTGTGCCTCGATTCCCTCAAGAATCTGGGCAAAATGCTCACTTCCATCTTTTGTCACGGTTCTGGTACTGCTGGTACTTGTGCTTTTGGTAGGCAGACGCATTAACGGTGCGACACGCTGGTTATCGCTTGGCTTTATGAATCTGCAGCCAAGTGAGCTTTTAAAACTGGTGTGGATCCTGTACTTTTCAAGTTACATCACCCGTAAGATTAAGTTTATCTCTTTTACCTTCAAAGGCTTTTTCAAACCTTTCCTGTTTATAGGCGTAATGACCGGTCTTTTAATGCTGCAGCCAGATATGGGCTCTTCTGTTGCAGTAGTGTTTATTACCATTGCGATGCTTAATTCTGCAGGTGCAGGTCTGTTTAAGTTCATCATTGTGATAGGCTTTGCAGTTGTCGTAGGTGTTTTGGCAGTGGTGTTCTCGCCATACCGTATGAAACGATACACCTCGTTTTTAGATCCATGGGAAGATGTGTTTGGTGACGGATATCAGTTAACTCAGTCTTTAATGGCCTATGGTCGAGGAGGCCTTACCGGTGAAGGTCTTGGCAACTCCTATCAGAAGTTAGGATATCTGCCTGAGGCCCATACAGACTTTGTAACCGCAATTTTTGGTGAGGAATTCGGTTTTATCGGCATGTGCTGTCTGGTTACACTCGAATTCCTGATTGTCTGCAAGGCGTTTCTGCTTTCAATCCGAATTTTAAAGGTAAACGCTATTTACCAGGGATATATTGCAGCAGGCATCGGATCATGGTTCTGTTTCCAGACCTTTGTTAACATTGGTGCCGCCTCAGGCGGTCTGCCAACCAAAGGTCTTACTCTGCCTTTAGTCAGTTACGGCGGTTCTTCAATGATTGTAACCGTCTGTGCCATCGCAATTTTACTGCGAATTGACTATGAGTGGCGAAATCATCTTATAAGTATTGACGCTCCTGTGGAGGATCAGGCTGCCAGCACTAAAGAAGTCTGAGATTGGACTGTAAAGATTAAATATTATGAAAGTTAAAAAAGTTCTTATTATGGCAGGTGGTACTGGCGGACATGTGTTCCCGGGACTTGCCATTGCCAAAGATTTAAAGGCTCAGGGAGTTGAGATCCTGTGGCTTGGAACCCGTGGCCGTATGGAAGAGATGCTGGTTCCAAAATACGGTTTTGAAATTCGTTATATTGATGTAAAGGGCATTCGTCGTAACGGCCTTATAAGAAAGCTCTCATCTCCTTTTATGGTGGCAAGAGCAGTATGGCAGGCATTAAAGGTTATAAAAGAATTCAGACCTGATGCTGTTGTTGGTATGGGAGGCTATGCCTCAGGACCTGGCGGTTTTGCTGCTTTTTTAAAGGGTATTCCTGTGCTTTTACATGAGCAGAATGCTGCTGCAGGCTTAACTAACCGACTTTTATTCAGGATTGCAAAGGTGGTCATGTTGGGCTTTCCTGGAGCATTCAGCGGAGATAAGGTTCAGGTTGTTGGCAATCCGGTGCGCGAGAGCATTGTTGCGCTTCATGACAGTACTCATGAATATAAGGACAAGGTTCGTATCAGCATTGTTGGTGGCTCTTTAGGAGCAAAAGCCTTAAATGATGCAGTACCTGCTGCATTAAAGAATTTTTCTGATGATGTGATTGAAGTTACCCATCAGTGCGGTAAGGGCAATGCTGTTAAAGTTGCACCTTCATATGAAGGCGCTGCCTTTAAGGCTTCTGTATCTGATTTTATTGATGATATGGATGAGCTTTATAAAAATACCGATCTTATTATCTGCAGAGCCGGAGCTTTAACTGTAGCTGAAACAAGCTGTGCAGGAATTCCAGCCATCTTTGTTCCGCTTCCTGGTGCAGTTGACGATCATCAGACCAAGAACGCTGGCTTTGTACAAAAGAATGGCGGTGCCATCATTCTGCCTCAGGCAAAGCTTACTTCTGATAGTCTTTATGAAGTGGTAAAATCACTTGTTGATGATAAAGAGAAATTAAAAAACATGGCAAAGGCTGCATCTGCCTGTGCTGTAACAGATTCAACAAGAAGAGTCTTAGAGCTTATTGACAGTGTTGTAAAAGAATAATCTAAGGTGACATCTATTATGAAAGAAAAAGATTTTAAAACAAATGATTTACCTTTAATGCACAAGGTAAAGCGCATTCACTTTGTAGGTATTGGCGGCGCCGGCATGTGCGGTATTGCAGAAGTGCTTTTAAACCGTGGCTATTCTGTATCTGGTTCTGATATTGCAAAGTCCAAGGTCACAGACAGACTTGAGTCTTTAGGTGTTACCGTATTTATCGGTCATAAGGCAGGAAACGTCAACGGTGCTTCTGTGGTGGTTGTATCATCTGCAATTCACAAGGGCAATCCTGAAGTTGATGCTGCAAGATTATTAAACATTCCTGTTGTAAGAAGAGCTGAGATGCTAGGAGAGCTGATGCGCTACCGTTACGGTATTGCAGTCTCTGGCACCCACGGCAAGACAACAACCACATCTTTAATCGCTTCAATCTTTGGCGGAGCTGAGCTCGACCCAACCTTTGTTATCGGTGGTCTTTTAAATGCTGCCGGCACCAACGCAAGATTAGGCACAGGCAGATATCTGATTGCAGAGGCTGATGAGTCAGATGCCTCCTTCCTGCATCTTCTGCCAATGGTAACTGTAGTAACCAACATTGAGCCTGACCACCTTGACACCTATGGCGGTGACTTCAATGTTCTAAAGAAGACCTTTGTTGAGTTTTTACATAACCTTCCATTCTATGGTGTGGCAATTGTCTGCATTGATGATCCTAACATTAAGGATATTTTACCTGAGATTGGCAGAACCGTTATTACCTATGGTACTTCAGAAGAAGCTGATTTCAGAGTGACCGACTTTAAGGAAGTAGGTCCTAAGAGTGAATTTACCATCTTAAGAAAGAATGATGTGCCATTAAAGATTGAGCTTCCAGTTCCTGGTATTCACATGGCCAAGAATGCGGCTGCTGCTGTTGCAGTTGCTATAGAAGAGGGCATTGCCGACAATGTAATTGTTGATACCCTGAAGAACTTCAAGGGTGTGGGCAGACGCTTCCAGAACTATGGCGACTTTGTAAACAACTCAGGCAATTCACTCACTCTTGTGGATGACTACGGTCATCACCCAACTGAGGTTGAGGCCACTATCAATGCCGCAAGACTTGCATATCCAGACAAGAAGCTTGTAATGGTATTCCAGCCTCACCGCTATACCAGAACCCGTGACTGCTATGAGGACTTTGTAAGAGTTCTTCAGCTTGTCGATACTCTGATTCTGGTTGATGTATATCCAGCAGGAGAAGAACCAATTGCCGGTGCAGACGGACGTCATCTGTGTGCCTCCATCCGTGCTGGTGGCAGAATTGAGCCTCACTTTGCACAGACTGTAAATGAAGTTCCTCAGTTGCTTGAAGATCTGGTAACAGACGGTGCTCTTTTAATTACTCAGGGTGCAGGCAACGTGGTTCAGGTTGCAAAAAATCTTTCTGAGCTTTACAAGAAGAAATAAAGGTAAGTTTTAATGTCACATCGCGTTCACACCAGAGGCTATTACCTGGCAGGAGTAATCTTTGCTGCCATAGTGGCTTTCTGCGTAATTAAAAGCGATATGCTCATTAATTCTTTTCTTTCAAATTCAAAAGTCCTTCCTGTCAGAGCCGTACAGATTGACGGTGTGTTCAAGTATCTGACCAAAAAGCACATTGCCGATATAACTGGCAAAGTGTGTGCAGGTCAGAATATTGCCAAGCTTGATCTTACGATTCTGCAGAATACTCTGATGGAAGAACCATGGGTTGCCCAGGTCGCCATCAGAAAGAAGATGCCTGATACCATCATGCTCTCGGTAGTAGAGCATGTTCCTGCTGCCTACTGGAATGATAATGGACTTTATGATGCCAGAACGCGCAGCATTTTTTACCCTGATCTTGAAAATTTCAGTCAGCCACTCGTGAAGCTGGGCGCATTTAGAGATAATCTGTGTTCAGATGTTTACGAAACTGCTGTATTATTTACAAAGGCAATGAACAGGTCTCATTATCAGATGGTGGAACTTTATCTTGATAATGTTCGTTGCTATAACATGACTTTAGAAAATGGTACCAGACTGATTCTTGGCAGAGGGCAGAAGGATGCTCTTGTCAGACTTGAACGATTTTTAAAAGCCTTCCCTCAGTCAGGGCTGAACATCGACGACGTGGATTACGTGGATTTAAGGTACGATGTAGGCTTTGCAATTGGTAAGAAAGGTTCAGCAAAATAACAAAAAAATTCGGAGTTCCCTTAATGGCTATCAAAAAGAAGAAAGGCGGCGCTGTAGCCGGATCTGATAATGAAAAACTGTCAGTTGCTCTTGATATCGGCTCATCTACCTTAAGAATCATTGCAGGTCACGTTACTGAAGATCTGCAGATTAAGGTTAAAGGCTATCTTGAATATCCATCAAGCGGCGTATCAAAAGGTTCAATTTCTGATATCAACAAGCTGGCCTCTTCAATTGCCTATTTAATTCAGGAATTCCAGACCAAATTCGGTATTACTGTAAATCATGTTATTACCGGTGTTCCAGGTGTATATATCTGTGCTGAAAATCAGACCGGTACTGCAACTGTACAGAACGGTACTGTATCAATAGCCGACAGAAACCGTGCCATCAAAAACGCTCTTGCAGGTATCACCAAGATCAATACCTCTGAGTACTCAATTATTCATTCAACTCCTCAGAGTTACATGACAGAGCTCTCCCGCAACATCTCAAATCCTGTGGGACAGTATGCCAGAAGAATTGAGGTAATCACTCATATTATCGGATGCAAAAATTTCTATAAACTCAATATTGAGCATGCAATCAACAAGACTTCTACTGATATTTCAGCATCTGCCATGATTTATGACGGTAATGCGGCTGCATCATCAGTTTTGACCGAAGCAGAGAAGGAGATTGGCGTCATTACCGTCGATATTGGTTCAGGCACCACCTCCGCTACAGTATTTGAAGGCAAGAAACAGCTTGTTTCCTTTGGTGTTGATGACGGCGGTGATTACATCACCGTACAGATTGCAAAAGCCTATTCAATTTCCATGAGCGATGCAGAACTTCTCAAGGTAAGATGCGGTTATGCAAGCCGCTATCTGATGTCTGAGGAAGATGCAACCTTTAACACCACCATGCGTGTGGATGCTGGCAGTGACAAGGAATTTGAACTTGAAATCAATTATGGCGAGCTGGCAGATGTAATCAACAGAGCCTTAAACTCAATCTTTGATTACCTGATTGTAAAGATTTACAGTGAGGTAAGTCAGATAACAGAACATATCTCTATCGGTGGCGGTTTCGTTTTAACAGGTGGCGGTTCCAAACTTTACGGTATCGACAAGGTGCTTCAGAATGCACTTGCAAAGTATCGTGACAATCCTAGCTACTCAATGGTTTCCATCAATGACAAGGTAAGACTCGGTCATCCTAAGGGCATTTCACTGTCTGAGGACTGTGGTATTTCCAATCAGAAGATCTATGACTCTGACAAGGCTGTAGTAACCGGTCTGCTGCGTTCAGCAAGATTTGAGGACAGAAAACAGTACACCATTGATGATTCAGAAAATGAAGCTCCAAAAGGACGCTTTGGCTCCATTATGAAGGGCGTTAAGAACTGGTTCAAAAATGAATTCTAGTATCAATCGTGAGCTGTAACAAAAATTATGCACTTTTTAATGCAAAAACGCGCAAATATTGGTATGATCTAAAATAATTTTTTTTATACAGTTTCATTTTAAAAACCTGGTCTGCAATCTGAAAAAAAGTCTGCAGCTGGGTTATTAGGTTTTTTAAAGAAGAGAATACAAATGAGCGATTTTCGTGTTGAATCAGTAGCTAATTCAGGTTCTGGTGACACAATTAAACCATCAGGAAAATGTTTAATCCGCGTTTTAGGCGTTGGTGGCGGCGGTGGCAACTCACTGCAGCATATGATTACTGAAAACCTGACTGGTGTTGAGTTTATTGCTGTAAATACTGATGCTCAGGCATTATCAGATTCAGCATCACCTCTTAAGGTTCAGATCGGCGTTAAGCTGACCAACGGTTTAGGTGCCGGCTGTGATCCAAACAAGGGCCGCAAGGCTGCTGAAGAGAGCAAGGAAGACATCAAGAAGCTCATTCAGGGCTCTGATATGGTATTCATCACTGCAGGTATGGGTGGTGGTACCGGTACCGGTGCAGCTCCAATCATCGCTGAGATCGCACAAGAGACCGGTGCATTAACCATCGCAGTTGTTACCAAGCCATTTAAGTTTGAAGGCAAGAGACACATGGTAAATGCAGAGTCTGGTATTACCGAGCTTTCAAAGCACGTTGATTCTCTTATCGTTATCGACAACGACAAGCTTCTTCGCAACCTTGGTGCAAACATTTCAATTCAGAATGCTTTCAATGCCGCTAATGACGTTTTATTAAACGCTGTTAAGGGTATTACCGATTCAATCACCTGCCCAGGCTATATGAACCTTGACTTTGCTGACGTGGTTACCGTTATGAAGGGACGTGGTCATGCAATGATTGGTAACGGTCTAGGTCAGGGTGCCAACTTCGTTGAGGATGCAGTTGATCGCGCAATCCACTCACCTCTTATTGAGCAGGTTGATATTTCTTCAGCTCAGGGTCTGCTGGCTAACGTTCGCGTAAATCCAAACTTCCCAATCTCCAAGTGGGAAGAGCTGTGCAATGCTATTCAGGCATATGCTGATGAAGAGGCAGACTGCAAGTTTGGTATGACCTTTGATGAGACTCTCTCAGAGGATTCAGTTGCAATTACCATTTTAATCACCGGTATTTCTGCAACCGACTTTAACAAGCCTGCAAATGTGGCAAAGGATAACTTAGGCGAGACCAAGTCCCCACGTATCCGTCCTGAAGTACCTCGTGCAAATCTTTTCAGACAGGTTGGTGGTGAAGGCTTTGCTCAGTCACAGCCTCAGGCTCCTCAGATGGATGCAAACAATCCATTTGTTCGTCAGAATCCAGCTTTATCTCAGGCTTTTGCTCCTGCATCTGCTGACAGTGGTTTTGCTGCTCAGTCAGGTCCAGTTGAAATTCCTGTTGATTCATTCGGCAGAAGTCCTGCTGAAGAAGATAAGGAAGGTTTATGGAATCTCCCTCCAATCCTTCGTTCAAAGTCTGAATAATCCGATTTTGAACCAAAACTGATCACATTTTTTGCTAAAGCCTTCTAATTTTTTAGAAGGCTTTCTTATTCAGGTTTTACAATTTTTAAATCTCTTCTAGAATAAAAACAGATACATATCAGTCTAGTTTGCGAAAAATGTCATTATCTTAAGCGATAAATACGTAAATTACTTGTAATGATGTGATTGTTTGATAGATAATTAGGTATCTATGTATTTAGGATTTGTGTCATTATATTTTGTCAGTAATCCTATCTGAATGCTAAACGATTTTATAAGAGAGACCAAAATGGCAGACAGCACAGAAACAGTAAGCGTTAACGATTATACAATTACTCCGTCTAAGAAGACCGTAATTCGTGTTCTTGGTGTAGGTGGCGGTGGCGGCAACGCTTTAAACCACATGATTGACTGCAATCTGTCAGGCGTAGAGTTTATTGCAATTAATACCGACTCTCAGATCCTTCCACAGGCTAAGAGTTCTCTTAAGGTTCAGATTGGCGTTAAGCTCACCAATGGTCTGGGTGCCGGCTGTGATCCAAACATCGGACGCAAAGCCGCTGAAGAGAGCAGAGATGACATCAAAAAACTGCTTCAGGGCTCAGATATGATTTTCATTACCGCAACCATGGGTGGCGGTACCGGTACTGGTGCTTCAGCTGTTATTGCTCAGATTGCAAAGGAAATTGGTGCATTAACCGTAGCTGTTGTAACCAAGCCATTTAAATTTGAAGGCAAGAGACGTATGGTTAATGCCGAATCAGGTATCTCTGAGCTTTCAAAGCATGTAGACTCTCTTATTGTTATTGATAATGATAAACTTCTGCGTAATTTAGGTGCCAACATCTCAATTATTCAGGGTTTCAACTGTGCTAATGATGTTCTGTTAAATGCTGTAAGAGGCATTACCGATTCAATTACTCTGCCAGGCTTTATTAACCTTGACTTTGCTGACGTGGTTACCATTATGAAGGGACGTGGTCATGCAATGATCGGCAATGGTATTGGTCGTGGTCCTAATTTCGTTCAGGATGCAGTTGAAAAGGCTATTCATTCACCTCTGATTGAGCATGTTGACATTGCTACAGCAGCTGGCCTGCTTACCAATATCAGAGTTAATCCAAACTTCCCAATTTCCAAGTACGAAGAGGTCTGCGATGCTATTCAGGCTTACGCAGATGAAGAGGCAGATTGCAAGTTCGGTCTGTACTTTGATGAGAATATCGATGAGGATACAGTATCTGTAACCATCCTCATTACCGGTATTTCTGCAACAGACACCAATCTCCCATCAGAGAGAGCAAAGAACCGTCTGCAGAGAATTGCACCACAGGCACAGACTCAGTGGACACAGACTCATCAGTACAATGCAGCTCCACCTGTATTTAATCAGAGAGCTGATTATGCTTCATTAAATCAGCCTCGTGCTCCAGAGATGAACGCTTTTGCTCCTAAAAATGAAGGTCGATTTGAGGAGAGTCCATTTACTTCAATGCCAGAGAGTGCACCTGTAGCAAATCCGTTTGCTCAGGCTCCTCGTCGTGAAGAGTCTTCATTTGTAAAGCCAGAGCATGTTGAATCACCATTTGCTCAGGCTCATCAGGATGTTTCTCCTTTTGCTCCTAAGGTTCATGAGCCTCAGGCTGCATTTGAGCCAAGAGCTGAAGAAGCTGCACCTGCAGCTCCGGTTGCTGATAACACATTAAATCTTAACTCACTTAATGAGAAGCTTGCTGCAAGAGATGAGAGCAGATCAGAATTTGCTCCTTCTGTTTTAAACAAGCGTTTCTCTGCTGGTGCAGATGATGACTTTAACAGTGAGCTTCCTCCAATCTTAAGCTCTAAGCCAGAATAAGGCTCCTGTCAAATCAGGTTAAGAAAACCCAGTTAATAATATGACACCCCATTATTGATCACCTGATTGATAATGGGGGGTTAATTTTTTCTATCTAATCTTTCGTAAAATCAAAAAACTATACTGATTGTATTTATTTAAGCTTTTATCCTATTACAAAAGATTTATATAGAAAAATCAGAATAAGAGGAGAGTGTGTGTGCAAAGGAAATAAATTAAGGATATTTCTGGCGCTCATCGAATTTATAGCTGCAAGGTGCTGCTTTGCTTTATCAAGAAGAAAAAAAATGGAGCTTAATTATCAGCTCCATTTGTTTAATACAAATCGTTACAGATTCTAGAATGAATCAGAAATTCTTGATAGTGAACGACATGCCTTCTGCTTTTTCTGAGCGCAGGCTTTTCTGAAGATCACCTTCATTTCCTTTGGATTTTCCTTAAGACCATAGCCGTGGTTATAGAGTTTATCGAGTTCTTCACAAGCCTTGGTTTTATGATCGGTCTTGTCAATACGGCAGGCTTTATCATAAAGTTCTATGGTCTTTACATACTCTTTATCATTTTTTGCTACTTTTGCAAGTGCGACACAGGATTCAGCATCATTTCCCTTGCAGCCTAATTCCCAGTATTTAACGTTAGAAGCTGGATCAGTAGTATCTGGATTGCGGCATACTTCAGATGAAGCGATAGGGCAGTCTTTTAGATTACCTAAAAGACAGGATTTTTCAGCAAATTCACAGGCATATGAAACATCTGTTTCCAGGTTATTGTGCTGAAAATAGTAATCGGTAAGTTTTCCACAGCTTTTGGCATCATCTTTTCCGCATTGATGAACCATAGCTCTAAGTTCATCTGGAGCATAGTCTGCAGCATATGAACATGACATCAGAGCGCCAAAAACAGTAATTGCCATTAAAACACGGTTTGATGTTTTCATTGGATGTTTCCTGTTAACTGTATCTTACCATTGTTCTTATTTAGGTGGATCCGCCGATTAAGGAGGTAAGAGATATAATCTCATCGACGGATCCGAATCGTTTACTACTATTAAAATAGTAGAAAATTGGATAAATGTTTGAGATATGATTATCAAATAGCAAGAAAATGTATTAAATATTTTTTACTAATTTATTGCTAATTCTTTGTATATATCCTATATATCAAAATAAAAAATTCTTATAAGAAAAAAATCAAAACTGCTCTCTTGATCTCATTTCTGCTATAATTAGGAAAGAATTGGCGTGAGGTACTACATGATCAGGCAAAGAACTATTTTAAAACCAGTTTCAATGGTTGGCATCGGTTTACACTCCGGTGCTAAGGTTGAGGTAAGTTTCAGACCAGCCCCTAGTGATACTGGTATTGTATATACAAGAACAGATCTTGATCCTGCTGTGACCATGAAATGTTCTGCAGAGAATGTTCGTGATACTCAGCTGTGTACCGCATTAGTATCTGAATCAGGCGCCAGAATCTCTACTGTTGAGCATTTAACTGCAGCTTTAAGCGCACTTGGCATCGATAACCTGTTTGTTGATGTAAATGCTCCTGAAATTCCTGTAATGGACGGCTCAGCTCAGCCATTCATTTATCTCTTCAGCTCTATTGGCATTCAGGATCTTCCTTCTCCAAAGAAGTTTTTACGTGTAAAGCGCAAGGTTCGCGTGGAAAACGAAGGTAAATGGGCTGAACTGACTCCTGCCGAGAGTGGATTCCATCTTGATCTGCAGATTGATTTTGATCACCCTGCCATGGACAGGGACAAGCAGCACTATGCTGTAGATTTCACCGGTCAGACCTTTGCAACTGATATTTCAAGAGCCAGAACTTTCTGTTTTATGCGTGATGTTGAGTTCATGCATGCTCATAACCTTGCCTTAGGCGGTTCTCTTGATAATGCAGTTGTGCTTGATAACAACCGTGTAATCAATCCTGAAGGTCTTCGTTATGAAGATGAGTTTGTAAAGCACAAGATGCTTGATGCTATTGGTGATCTGTATATGGATGGTCACAGCATTTTAGGCAGCTTTAAAGCCTATAAGACCGGCCATGATTTAAATAACCGTCTTTTAAGAGCACTGCTCTCTGACTCTGCAAACTATGAAGTTATAACATTTGTTCAGGATGAGAAGAATCCTGAAAGTGCTATTAACTTTCTGGATGCAAAAACCATTGGTACTGCATTCTAAGGAGTGATCCTTTGCTAAAAATCACATCAGGATGGATAGAGGGCGTCAGACAGGTTCCTGTCAGACGCTTTGGAAAACGTCCTCCTGGAAGCATTATTTCCCTTATTGTCGTTCACTGCATTTCTCTTCCTCCAAAACAGTTTGGAGGTCCTTATATTGATGATATCTTTACAGGTACTCTCGATCCTGATGTTCACCCTTATTTTAAAGAGGTTGCGCCCCTTGAAGTATCAACTCATCTGTTCATAAATAGACAGGGAAGGATCACTCAGTATGTCTCTTTTCTCGACAGAGCGTGGCATGCGGGAAGATCTGAGTACAATGGGCATAAAGAGTGCAATGATTATTCTATTGGAATAGAACTTGAGGGAACTGATGATACTGCATACACTATAGAACAGTATCAGACCTTAAAAGAAGTGATTGCTTCGTTACAATCTGCTTACAAGGATATAAAGAACAATATTGCCGGTCATAATGAAGTAGCTCCAGGTCGCAAAACTGATCCTGGCGTATGCTTTGACTGGTCACAGATTCGTTAAAACATTATTTAGAGGTTAGCTTAAATATGTCAAATTACCTGACTGCTTATTATGAAATGGCTGCTGATCGTGCCCGCATTGGTGTTGATCCGCTGCCTCTTAACGCTGAATTTACAAAAGAGTTATGCTCTTTATTAAAAAATCCACCTGTAGGCGCAGAAAAGGAACTTTTAAACCTTTTAGCTAATCGCATTAACCCTGGTGTGGATGAGTCTTCAAAGGTAAAGGCTCAATTCCTCTATGAGATTGCAACTGGTAAGGCTGTATCTCCTATAGTTTCAAAGCAGGATGCTGTTGCTCTGCTTGGCAATATGAAAGGTGGCTTTAACGTAGGCTATCTGATTTCTCTTTTAGAAAATGAGGAGCTCGCATCAGATGCTGTTGCAGCTTTAGAGCAGACCCTTTTAATCTACAATGCCTTTGATGATGTTGTAAAGCTTGCTGACAGTGGCAATGCAAAGGCAAAAGAGCTTATTTCTCTGTGGGCTGAAGGTACCTGGTTTACAAAGCGTGACAAATTCCCAGAGACCATCACCATGACCGTTTTCAAGGTTGCAGGTGAAACCAATACTGATGATTTCTCTCCAGCTCCTGATGCCTGGTCACGTCCTGATATTCCTCTGCATGCACTTGCCATGTACAAGATGTCCCGTGATGACTTAAAGGCTGATGAAGAAGGTGTAAAGGGGCCTGTTTCAACTATCGCTGCCTTAAAGGAGAAGGGAAATCCTCTCTTATTCGTAGGTGACGTTGTAGGTACCGGTTCTTCAAGAAAGTCAGCTGCTAACTCTTTAATCTGGCATATAGGTCACGACGTTGCCGGTGTTCCAAACAAGCGTTCTGGCGGTGTTGTTGTAGGTGGCAAGATTGCTCCTATTTTCTATAACACTTTAGAGGATTCTGGTGCTCTGCCAATTGAGGCTGACGTAAGTGCCTTAAATTCAGGTGATGTTGTTGATTTCAACGTATACAGCGGCACTATTACCCGTCACGGTTCAGATGAGGTTTTAACCAGATTTGAGCTTAAGACCAATACTCTTTTAGATGAAGTTCGTGCCGGTGGTCGTATTCCTTTAATCATTGGTAAGGATTTAACCTCAAAAGCTCGTGCCTACTTAAAGTTAGGTGAGACTGATGTGTTTGCAAAGGCAGCTGAAGTTAAGGGCGAGGGTGGCTTTACCCGTGCACAGAAGATCGTTGGCAAGGCCTGCGGTTTAAGAGGTGTTCGTCCTGGCCAGTACTGCCAGCCTGTGATTACCACTGTAGGTTCTCAGGATACTACAGGTCCTATGACCCGCGACGAGTTAATCGATCTGGCTTGTCTGAAGTTCTCAGCACCAATCGTAATGCAGTCATTCTGTCACACTGCAGCTTATCCAAAGCCAGTTGATGTCAAGACTCACCACACTCTGCCTGAGTTTATCGAAAACCGTGGCGGTGTTGCCTTAAAACCAGGTGACGGTGTAATTCACTCATGGCTTAACAGAATGTGTATGCCTGATACTGTAGGTACCGGCGGTGACTCACATACCCGTATGCCTTTAGGTATCTCATTTGCTGCAGGTTCTGGTTTAGTGGCATTTGCCGCAGCAACCGGCATCATGCCTCTTGATATGCCAGAATCAGTACTCGTTCGTTTTACCGGTAAGAGAAAGCCTGGTATCACCTTACGTGACCTGGTACATGCAATTCCTTACTTTGCAATCAAGCAGGGTCTGTTAACTGTTGAGAAGAAGGGCAAGAAGAACATCTTCTCTGGCAAGATTTTAGAGATTGAAGGTTTAGAGGATTTATCTGTAGAGCACGCATTCGAGCTTGCTGACGCCTCTGCTGAACGATCAGCCGCTGCATGTGCTATCAAGCTTTCAGAAGATTCTGTAAAGAACTACCTCAAGTCAAACATCGCTCTTTTAAAGAAGATGGCAGAAGATGGCTACCAGACCAAGGATGCTTTATTAAAGAGAGCTGAGGCAATGCAGCAGTTCCTTGACAAGCCAGAGCTCATTGAAGCTGATCCGGACTGCTCATATGCAGCAGTTATTGAGATTAACTGCGATGAGATCGCAGAGCCAATTTTATGTGCTCCAAATGATCCTGATGCCGCCATCCTGTTATCTGAGGTTGAGAACACCAAGATTGATGAAGTGTTCGTAGGTTCCTGCATGACCAATATCGGTCACTACAGAGCTGCAGCTGAAATCTTCAAGGACTTGAAGTCTGAGGCCAAGGTAAGATTATGGATGACCCCACCTACCCGTATGGATCGTCAGCAGCTTTCAGATGAAGGTCTGTTATCTGTATTAGGCAAGGCTGGCGCCCGTGTTGAAATCCCAGGCTGCTCACTGTGCATGGGTAACCAGGCCCGTGTTGCAGACAACGCAACTGTAATTTCAACTTCAACCAGAAACTTCCCTAACCGTTTAGGTAATGGTGCAAATGTGTACCTTGGTAGTGCAGAACTGGCTGCAGTAACTGCCAAACTGGGGCATTTACCAACTGTTGCTGAATATTTTGAGAATACCAAGTGTTTAGATGGCAAGGAAGAAAAGATCTACTCACTCCTTGATTTTTCAAAGTAATTTAGTAAAAAAAGCTTAAAATTCAAGAACCGGCGCCCTATAAGCGTCGGTTTTTTTATTACTAAGTCACAATTCAGAGTCGTATAATACTTAAACTTTAGCAAAGTAAAATATGTCTGCTATAATCAACATATTAGAAATAATATTTTTTGATAATTTGCTGTAGATAACAACCTACAGTATTCATTACTTTTTTGTTAGGAGTAACACATGAAAGTTGCAGTTTTAGGCGCAGCCGGCGGTATTGGTCAGCCATTATCAATGATTTTAAAGAGCAGCCTCCCTGCAGGCTCAAAGGTTAGCCTTTACGACGTTGCACCTTTTACCCCTGGTGTAGCAACAGACTTAAGTCACATTCCTACTGACGTAGAAATCGACGGTTTCACCGGCGACGATTTACCTAAGGCTTTAGAAGGCGCAAACGTAGTTGTAATTCCAGCAGGTGTTGCACGTAAGCCAGGTATGACCCGTGATGATTTATTCAACATCAATGCCGGCATTATTGCTAACCTCGTTCGCAACTGTGCTCGTGTATGTCCTAAGGCATGCATCTGCATCATCACCAACCCAGTTAACTCAACTGTACCATTAGCTGCTGAAGTATTAAAGGCAGAGGGTGTATACGACAAGCATCGCCTGTTCGGTGTTTCTGTATTAGACGTATTACGTTCAGAGACCTTCCTTGCTGATGAGCTTGGTATTTCAAGAGAGCGTATCTTAGTTCCTGTTGTTGGCGGTCACTCAGGCACCACCATCATCCCATTACTGTCAAAGGTTATCGGTTCAGAGAAGATTTCAAAGGCTCGCGTTGAGGTTTTAACCGATCGTATCCAGAATGCTGGTACTGAAGTTGTTGAGGCTAAGGCTGGTGCTGGTTCTGCTACCTTATCAATGGCAACTGCCGGTGCTCGTTTTGTTCTTAAGGTTGTTCGCGGTTTATCAGGTGAGCCTGGTGTTAACGAGTACTGCTATGTAGAGGGCGGTTCAAAGTATGCTCCATTCTTTGCTCAGAACGTAATCTTCGGCAAGGCTGGCTGGAAGAAGGTTGTAGATTTAGGCAAGGTTTCAGATTACGAGCAGAAGCTTCTTGACGAAGTTGGCCCACAGTTAGAGGCTAACATCAAGAAGGGTGTTGAGTTTGCTCAGAAGTGGTTGTCAGAGAACAAGTAATTTTCTCTTTTAAGAAATCAAATCAAGCCTCTGGTTTATGCCAGGGGCTTTTTGTTTGTATTTAGATGAAAAAAATAATGAAAAAGCATATTATTAGCTAAAACTTTTCTAAAAATATCCGATAATCAAAATATAGGAATATCCACAAAAGTGGTTCCATCAATTTATCTTTATGTTTATTATTACTTTTTTAGTGTGTTAAACTTTTTTAACGGTTTAGCATAATAGGGTTTTACAAGGTTTTTATACAGGAGGCGCAATGGCAAGAAATCGTAAAACTGCACTGCTGTCACTGTTAATCGGTTCTGTATGTGCTGTCTATTCTGTTTGTGCAGAGGCTGCAAAATACGATATGGTGACCAGCACTAAGGCAGTGGTTGCCAAAGAGACATTATCAAACATTGATATGTCTGTGATTGCAGCACCAGACGGTTCAAGCACAGAAATGTACAGTCCTGATAAAATGGACCGTATTATTGAGAACTCAATTTTAAAGCAGATTGTTAAAGATCAGGATAAATGTCAGTTCACTACTGATATTGAAGACAGAGCAAGACTAGTTAAGAGTCCTGTGTTCATGTATGCCTGGGGTACCATGCTTTTAGAAGGTATCTGTGTTCGCCCTGACCGTGATCTTGCTGTAGGTTACATCAGAAAGGCTGCTGATGAAGGTTATGCTCCAGCCATGGTGCAGATTGCGCAGTTCTTTGAAAGCGGATCATATGTTGGCAGAAATCTTAATCTGTCAGAGATTTACATGCATACAGCAGCATCCTTAGGCTCAAAGGTAGCAAGACTTGGCTGGGCTGATATGCTCGTACGTGGCTTTGGTTCACCTGAACTGTATGCTGAAGCCTACGGCTGGCTCTATCACAGCCAGTTCCTTGACGATTATTCAACTGCAAAGAAGGAATATCTGCAGGAGGAATTAAGAAAACATCTGCCTCCAAATGTAATTGCAGTTAATGAAACTTTTGAACCGGATTACTAAATAAAAGATCTTTAAGACTCGGATTTTCACATTTTTTATGTCACATGAGAAAGTCCGAGATCAAAGCCCCACAGAGTGGGGCTTTGCATTTCCAAGAGGTTACTCTAGCT
>ONCB01000103.1 GCA_900316175.1 uncultured Succinatimonas sp. | reverse complement strand
TGAATTTGTTCCAAAAGAACCTTTAAGGATCGCGCAACCTACTAGGTAAATCAAGATCGTCTTTTTAAAGAGCTACTGATCCGTTTAGAATCAGCTTTTAATTAAATTTTTAAAGTTGGAAACTTAAGATCAATGTAAAATAGAAAAAGTATCTTTTTAATTTTAATCAAATGAGAGAAAAAATATGATTACTTTAAAGACCACCAAGGGTGACATCAAGATTGAGCTTGACTATGAGAAGGCTCCAAAAACTGCCAAGAACTTTGAAGAGTACGTAAAAGCAGGCTTCTACAAGGGCACCATTTTCCACAGAGTTATCAAAGGCTTTATGATTCAGGGCGGTGGTTTAACTCCAGAGCTTGATCAGAAAAAGACCAACGCTCCTATCGAGAACGAGGCAGACAACAGCTTAAAGAACGATCGTGGCACTCTGGCTATGGCCCGTACCATGGATCCACACTCAGCAACCGCTCAGTTCTTCATCAACACTGTTAACAATGACTTCTTAAACTTCAAGTCAAAGTCAATGCAGGGCTGGGGCTACTGTGTATTCGGCAAAGTAGTAGAAGGTATGGATGTAGTTGACGCAATTGAAGGCGTTAAGACTACTACCGTCTCTTACTATCAGGATGTACCAGCTGAGACCATCGAAATCCTCGATGCGATCATCGACTAAAACTATTTATGATAACTGCAGCCAAAGCTGCAGTTATTCTTTAACCTTCATAAAGAGGATTTATGGCCACATTTATTATTGCTGATCTGCATCTGTCCGAAAAGCAGCCTATTTTAGTAAATGCCTTTGCCAATTTCTACGAAAGACATGTTTATCTCAATGATCGCGTAATTATTGCTGGCGACATGTTTGACTTTTTCGTAGGTGTTGACAAACAATCCTCCTTCCATAACCGCATCAGACAGATTATCAATAAAGCAAAACAGCGCGGTATTACCACTCTGTTCCAGTGCGGAAACCGTGATTTTTTAATGACTGATAATGCTGCTGCCTGGTTTGGTATGAAACTTGTTGGTGATTTTTACAAGATCCCAACCAAAAACGGTGATGCCCTTATCATCCACGGTGACCAGCTCTGTCTGCATGACAGAAAGTACCAGCGTTTCAGACTGTTTTCAAAGAGCCCAATCATTCGCTCACTGTTTTTAATGCTGCCAATGTCAATGCGCAGAAGCATCGGCCAGAAGCTTCGTGACAAGAGCCGTCAGCAGGAACAGGCAAGGGCTAAGGTTGACCATTTAAGCAATCCTGTAATCAATAAGGCAGGAGAAAAGTTCCTGCAGACTACAGGCTGCAACATCCTGATTCACGGCCATTTCCATGTATATGGTGGTGAAAATGATGTATTTGGACTAAAGACAGTCCGTATGGGATTAGGATCCTGGGGATCTCATTACAGCTATATAAAAGTAGACAGAAATGAGACCAAGATGGTCCAGAGACTTATGGAAAAGAATTTCTAAATTATGGATAAAGAATGTAGTGCCCCCAGTAGTTTGTTCAACTTACCAGGGGCATGGCTAATGTCTGCCTTAATTTTAATGAGCATCCGCCCAGCTGTCGCTTACACCAACCCCAACAGTTAAAGGAATTGATAAAGTGCAGGCACTGCTCATAATCTTCTCGATGGTGGCCTTTGCCTCATCAACAAAGTCTTCAGCAACCTCAAATAAAAGTTCATCATGTACCTGAACTGTCATACGAACCTTGTTCTCAGGCAGTGTCTTAATCCACTTATGAAGATCAATCATAGCCTTTTTAATGATGTCAGCAGCACTTCCCTGCATAGGTGCATTGATGCAGGCGCGCTCTGCTGCCTTTAACATCATGGTATTGGTGCTGTTGATATTGGCAATGGTGATTCTGCGTCCGTCGATGGTATTTACGTAGCCATACTGATGGGCATAGCTCTTGACCTGCTCCATAAAGGATTTAATTTTTGGGTATCTTGCAAAGTATCTTTCAATGTAGATTTTAGCCTCACTGTTGGACATACCTGTCTGTCTTGTAAGACCAAAGGCACCCATGCCGTACATAAGACCGAAGTTTGTAGCCTTAGCCTGTGATCTTTCCTGAGCGCTGACAGCTTCAATAGGCTTTCCTAAAACCTCGGCAGCTGTTGCTCTGTGAACATCAAGACCTTTGATAAAGGCATCCTTTAATACAGGATCTTCACTTAAATGAGCAATCAGTCTTAATTCAATCTGAGAGTAGTCTGCTGCAATAATCTTATACCCCTGTGGAGCCACAAAAGCTTTTCTGATGAGTTTGCCTTCATTGGTTCTTGCAGGAATATTCTGCAGATTAGGATCTGATGAAGAAAGACGCCCGGTTACAGTTCCAGCCTGATTAAAGGAGGTATGAATTCTGCCGGTCTTTGGTGAAATTAAAGATGGCAGCTTCTCTGTATAGGTTGAGATAAGCTTTGCAAGCTCTCTGTAGCGCAGCACCAGATTTGCAATGTCATAATTAGGGGCAATTGCCTCTAAAATTTCCTCATTAGTTGAGTACTTGCCGTCTTTTGCCTTCTTTGGATATGGGATTTTTAAATCCTCAAACAGCACTTTTGATAACTGCTTAGGAGATGCGACATTAAACTCCTGACCTGCTGAAACATAAATCTGATGCTCAATGTCTGAAAGCTCAAGCTTTAAAGCATGATTCTGCTTATCAAGCTCTTCGCAGTCTAAAAGCACACCGTTTATCTCCATGGTGTAGAGTACATAGAGCATTGGCATCTCAAGATTAAAGAACAGCTCTTTATCCTTATCAGAACACTTTGATATCAGGGTATTATAAAGACGCAGGGTAACTTCAGCATCTTCTGCTGCATAGTTGCAGACGCTTTCAACATCAACCTCACTGATAGGGAGCTTCTTTTTATCTCCGGTTACCTCTTTGTAGGTAATGGTCTTGTAGTTAAGCTCATTTAAGGCAAGATCATCCATGTTTACCAGAGCAGATGAGTCCAAAAGGTGAGAGAGCAGCATGGTATCTGCGTATACCTTTTTAATCTCAAAGTTCTGGTAATGTAAAACCTCTAAATCAAACTTGATGTTGTGACCTACAATCATCACCTCATCACTGTTTAAAACAGGTTCTAACACCTCTTTAATCTTTTCAAGTGAAAGCTGCTCTGGAACACCTAAATAAGAGTGATTTACAGGGATGTAGTAGCCTTCCTTTTCCTTTACAGAAAAGGACATGCCGACTAAGGAGCAGTCTACAGGATGAACAGATGTTGTCTCAGTATCTAAGGCAACGAGCTTTTTCTCTTTAATTGCATTTGCAAGCTCAATCAGCTTCTCTTGAGTGTTTACAAGAATAAAGTCTGAACCAAAGCTCTTATAGTCCGTAATTACAGCTGGGGCTTCATCAAAAATGGATAAGGTAGTCTGTACACCTTCAGTAACTGAAGATGAGGAAACACTCTTTTGAGCTTCATTAAGATCTTCTGAGGACAGCTCCTTGATAAAGGAATTAAACTCAAGCTCTTTGTATAAAGCTAAAAGCTCCTCTCTGTCTGCCTTAGGGATTTGAGCATCATCAACAGATAAAGGAAGCTCCACATCAGTTTTGATGGTAGCAAGAGTATATGACAGACGGATAGTGTCTATGGCAGCTTCATACTTAGGCGCAAAATTTTTGGCGCCACGAAAATCAAGTGATGCAATTGCATCCTTCTTCTCAAAAATACTTTCTATACCGCCAAGACCGTTTAAGAGCGCAATTGCTGTTTTATCTCCGCATCCTGCCATTCCTGGAATGTTATCCGAGCTATCGCCCTTTAAGGCCAGGAAATCAATGATAAGCTCTGGAGGTACGCCAAACTTTTCAATTACACCTTCTCTGTCGTAATAAATCTCTTTCATGGAGTCATATAAAATGACATTGTCATTTACAAGCTGAGAGAGATCTTTATCTCCGGTGCAGATAAGAGTTTTAATGCCTTTTTCTGTAGCCTCTTTAGCATAGGTACCCAGTACATCGTCTGCCTCAACACCTTCAATAGAAACTACAGGAAAGCCCATAGCCTTTACGATTGCATGAACATATTCAACCTGTACTCTTAAATCATCAGGCATTGGAGGGCGGTTAGCCTTGTACTCAGGATAAATATCGTTACGAAAAGATTTCCCCTTGGCATCAAAAACCATAATGAATTTTGATGAGGAGAATTTCTTGGTCAGGCTTTTTAGCATTCTGGTGATAATTAAAGAAACACCAGTTGGAATACCTTTTGAATTTGAAAAGCCCTGCTTTGAAGCATGATAGGCTCTATATAGAAAAGAGGAGCCATCAACTAATACTAAAGGAAAATTATCTGTCATCTCTGCCATAAGTGTTCTCAAAATTAACTTTTACCTAATTGTAGCACCTTACTTAAAAAGATATTAAGACACCGGCTTTAATTCCTGAACAAAAAGCATAAAACTTTAACTTATTGATAATAATTAAAGAAAATAATACAATAAGTTGTTCCGAGGCTATGCCTCATCGTTCTTTTTAAACTCACTGAAATGAAAAATTATGCAAAAATTTTCTTTCCCTTTAAAAAAGCTTTGGTTTACACATATCTTAATACTGGTTTTAAGTAACTACGCTGTACAGATCCCGCTGACAATCTTTGGAATCAATACCACCGTAGGCACTTTCACCTACCCTTTTGTCTTTCTCTCAACCGATCTTACAGTCCGTATCTTTGGACAGGAAAAGGCACGCATCATCGTGCTTTTGGCGGTACTGCCAGGACTTGTGCTCTCCTATCTTGTAGGAACACTGTTTGAGCATGGTCAGTTTCAGTCCTTTGAAGCACTTACTAATTTCTCGATGTTTGTCTTCAGAATCGTAGCCGCATCCTTATGTGCCTATGCCGTTGGACAGCTTTGCGATATCTTCGTGTTTCAGAAGCTTCGCGAACAGAAATCATGGTGGACTGCTCCTATGGCATCATCAGTGCTTGGCAACTTTATTGATACATATATCTTCTTTGGCGTAGCCTTCTGCGCCTGTTCTGATGTCTTTATGGCTGAACACTGGATGGGCATTGCGCTTGTAGATTATCTTGTTAAGATTGCAGCAAACCTCATAATCTTCCTGCCTATCTACGGAATTATTCTGAATTTCCTGTTAAGCAGAGTTTACGCTGTAAAAGTTACAGAGCAGAAATAAACATTGCAAACAGGCAACTGTGATATTTAATCTCAACAACATTAAGCATTTTGCTCCTTAAAGTGTTACTATTAAGACATTATTAAGGAGTAAATATTATGAGCGATAAAGTTTTACATATTACTGATGCAGAGTTTGAACAGGAAGTTTTAAATTCAGACAAGCCTGTTCTGGTTGACTTCTGGGCACCTTGGTGCGGTCCATGCAAGATGATTGGCCCATTCATTGAAGAGCTCTCTGAAGAAATGGAAAACGTTAAATTCGTAAAGGTTGATATTGATGAAAGCTCAACCTTTGCCACCAAGTTTGGTGTAATGAGCATTCCAAATCTTATTCTCTTTAAAGATGGCGAAATCGTTAACCGTCAGATCGGCGCCCTTCCTAAGACAGAGCTTAAAGCCTTTATTGAAAATTCCCTCTCATAAAGTCTTTTTGCAAATTTGCATTTTCTAATACAGCAGTTTTTAGTGTTATCTTTTTATTAAAGGCAAACATCCATACAGTTTCGTAGAGAAAACTTAAAACAAACAGGAAAGGATTATGAAAAACTGCTGTAGAAATATAATCATCTGCTCTTTAATTCTTAGCATGCTGACAGCCTGCCAGTCTGCAAATGAAAAGTGCAGTCTTTCAGCAGACAATTCTCAAAATCAGACTGTTCAGACATGTTCTGACAGTGCTACAGAAGAAACAGAATGGGAAAAATACCAAAATCAGCAGGCAATCGGAAAAACCATTGCAGATGCTGTCACATTTACCTTTAGTCTTGCATTTTATATAGCAGCTGTTGTTTTGCATGCAAATCAATAGGAGGAAAGGTTATGTTTATCCTGTTAATAGTACTCGTTTTAACAGGCATTGCTTTATTCAAGGCTTTCTCTTCTATTTATGGTTTTGCTGCAGAAGAAACATCCTTTGACAACAGTAAAGAGGCAGATAATGAAAATGACAGTTTTTCAGATCTGTTCGAACCTGCTGCAGCATCAAAGCATTTTAGAGAAGATTCAGACAGCATGTTTAGTGATCAGAATTTTTCAGGCACATCCAACAGTGGTTATGATTATCTTGATCCATGTAATCCAGTCCATATGATTGATCCTTGCAGTCCATACTACAGTATGTACCATCCGGAGGAGGCTATCCATAGACATGATCCATTTGATCCATGTGATCCGTTAAACACAACCGATCCAATCAGTCCATATTGTGTTTTAAACGATGATGACTTTGCGGATAGCTCCAGTTCCTTTGATGACAGCTTTTCCTCAGGAAGCTCCTTTGATGACAGCTTCTCTTAGCTCTGACTGAAAGAGAGCATAAATAACATAAAAAGACAAAGCAATGAATTACTGATAATTCATACAGGGATCTGTCGTCCCCGAAAAAGTGATTATTTAATAACATCATAATAACTAACAGCTTGATAAAATGTAGAAAAATGAATATTTCAAAAACTTTCACCAAATTCTGTTAAAAAAACGCATTAGTACTTTCAACTATTTTTGCTCTCTATATGAGCTTTAATGCAGCTGCCGATACCGGATCTTTTTTCAACATGAAAGACCACCAGAGCTGGATTTCCGGCTTATTCAGGATCAAAATCAGTTTTGATGAACCGTTTACTCTTACTTTCAGACTCAGAGGTTTTACATCAGCTTTTAACAGAGCCATAACTCTTATGACTCCAGATGAAGAGAAATACTTTTAAAAACAGTGAAAAAATCATGAAAAACATTTTAACTTTAAACATCAGCAAAGCCTATAACCTCATTTTCTCATTATTTCTGTCAGCTGCAGTTGCCATTGGCGCTCAGGCTAAGGCTGCTGAAGGTCATTTTGAAGAAACAGCATCATATAAAAGCTGGAGTGTGGGATATTTTGAGAAAAATAACAAAACCTACGCCAGACTTATTACAATCAACAATGGTGCTGCATTTGCTCTTGATTTTGAGAATACCACCTACTATGCAACAGCTACAGTTTTAAAGGCAGAAGGAGGCAGATGCAGGAACAATAATTCACAGAAGGAAATGGTAAACTGCTTTTTAAGGATTGACACTAAAGATATGTACAGTACAACCTGCGATATTGAGGAAAATACTAACTTTTTCTTAATTACTCGAGTTTCCCAGATAAAAAATTTAAGTAAATCCAGATCCACTCTAGGATTGATGCTCTTTAAAAACTTGTATTGATTTATTATCTTGCTAGAGG
>ONCB01000032.1 GCA_900316175.1 uncultured Succinatimonas sp. | reverse complement strand
TACAAAGGCAGGAGCTCAGACCTACCTCAAGATTACATCCTATCTCAGCACCGCCAAGAAGCATGGCATAAATGCATTCGAAGCATTGGCTCTTGCTTTTAAAGGCGAAACTGAGAAAGTTTTAATTTAATAGTGGTTCTGAGTAGTTACAAAAAATTTACTTTTCTATTTGGTTATCAGTTTTACAAGATAAATAAAGGTGATTTTTCAAATAATGCTATAATTCAAACAATAATAGTTAAGCTTTTGATGATAAATCAGCAATTCTGATGATCATCTTTTTTAAAAATATAATTGTGTTGATGCAAACTTTATTCAACCATATCTTGTAAGAAAGAGAACACCTGAATTATTAAAACAGTCAGGTGCTATAAGAAAGTTCATGTAAAAAGAGTGGATTATGAAAATATTATGTGATGCCGCACTTCCTGATGCTAATGAGATTTTTCAAAGATTTGGGCAGGTTGTTTTAAAAGCCGGTCGTCAGATTACAGCTGATGATGTAAAGGATATAGATGCACTGATTGTCAGATCTGTAACCAAAGTTAATGAAGAGCTTTTAAAAGATGCAAAGAACCTTAAGTTTGTAGGAACTGCAACTGCAGGTTTTGATCATATTGATACTGAGTATCTTAAAAAAAGAAATATTCCATTATCAGTAGCCTCAGGCTCTAATGCCATGAGTGTTGCAGACTATGTACTTTCAGTTCTTCTGGTATTAGCTCAGCGCTATGGTCTTACTTTTGAAGGCAAGAGCATTGGTATTATTGGCTGTGGTAACGTTGGTTCATTAGTTGAGAAAAAGGCTTTGGCCTTAGGCTTAAATGTAGTTAAATGTGATCCTCCAAAACTGATGGCTGGTGATGCAACATGCGCTGCTTCTTTTTATGAAGCATTGTGCTGTGACATTGTAACTTTGCATGTACCGCTTAATATGGAAGGCGTATACAGCACCTATCATATGATGGGTTATAAAGAGCTTATGAGCATGAAGAAGGATGCTATTTTCATTAACGCATCCCGAGGACAGGTGGTAAATTCATTAGAACTTTTTGCTGTTTTAACACAAAGACCTGATCTTAAGGTCTGGCTTGATGTTTTTGAAGGTGAGCCTGAGATTAAATGTCCAGAACTCCTAAATTACGTTGAAGGTGCAACACCACATATTGCCGGTTACTCATTTGAATCTAAAATCAGAGCATCTCTAATGCTTGCAGAGGAGCTGGCAAAATTATTCAATAATGATTCTCAAAGTACTTACATGATTGATCCATGTGATATCGCTGCCATTGCCTTAGGTTATGTAAAGAAAGTTGATCTTGATCTGATATCAAGACTTGTATTCTCTGTATATGATGTAAGACGAGACAGTGCCATCTTCCAGAACCGATTTGTCGATGGCAGGTCTTTTGATGAAATGAGAAAGAATTATATTGAAAGAAGAGAAATATCATCTGTGCAGCTTGTAAATGTACCAGATGGTTATGTGGAGCTTTTCTCTAATTTGGGTTTTACAACCTTGACTCCTTCTCAGGCTATAGATTCAGCCAGGGCTGTAATTGAACAGCATGACAGTCAGTAGGCTTTTGTATTTTGAATGTGCAAAGGCTCTTTTAAAGAGTCTTTGTTTTTGGGTGAGCTGTAAGTTTGTGTCTTTTAAAGTGCTCATAAAAACAGGTGCAGGATCAAGGATAGCAGCTATCAGTTTGTATCTTTAGATACTTAAAAATTACATCTTGAAAATACAAACTGAAAAGCTTATTGATGGGTAATGATCCTAAGTAAGATTAAATCTTCTTTAGCTTAATTCTTTTAAAACAGTATTTAAAAATCCTTTGCAGCCATACTCAATCTCACTGTAGGCTCTTTCAAACTCTCCTGTGTACCATGGATCATCAATATCACCACCTTTTTTAGATGTAAAATCAAGAAGCTTGTACAGCTTTGTTTGGTCTGTATCTGGCAGCAGGTACAGAAGATTTCTTAAATTGAAATCCTCCATTACGATGATGTAGTCATAATACTCAATATCGTTCCTGTTTATCTGTCGTGCTCTTTTATCTGAACAGTCGATGCCTTTTGAGTTTAAAAGGCGCTTTACAGGAGGATAAACACCATTGCCTATCTCTTCTTGTGAGGTGGCAGCCGATGCAATTTCAAATCTATCTTCTACATTATGAGTCTTTACAAGCTCTTTTAAACAGAATTCAGCCATAGGTGATCTGCAGATGTTTCCATGGCAGATGAATAAAACTTTAACCATAAATCCTCCTGTCAAACAATAAGCTAAGCAATAAAAGCTATCTTAATTTTATCTTTATGAAGATAATGCTCCAATGCTAAAGCCTGAATCATCTTAGAGTATGATCTTTTATTGAAGGCAATATCGCATATTAGCTTTAATGTTTTTTTATCTTATTGTTCTTAAAATGCATACAGAATTTCTTTAGTAACTGGATATTATCATATTACGTTAGTTTAAAGGTTTTAATTATTTTTAGGTATCTTAAAACAGCATGTTATTTTAAGGTTACTTATCAATATCATCTTTTATATTAACATCTTGAGTTATAAAGTAAATTAACCACATTATTTATGTTTTTACGATTGTACTCAGGCATTATACGGCCTGTAATATCATGCTCTTAAAAAGCCTATGATGGTACCGCAAAGATAAAGACAGATAATTACCAAAAGTTCATCAAGTTCAGGTCTTACAAAATATCTTTGAGTAAATGACCAGATTAGTACAACCACACAAATGGTTAAAAGAATTTTTAGAATATAGGTCACCAAAGCATCATTTAAAAGAGCCTTATTGCAAATAAGCTTTAGCTTTAATCCAAAGATAAATCCCATAAAACAAAAGCACAGTACAAATGAAAACAGATTATTTAAAAGGTTGTTGTAAATACTCATAAAAGGAGTTGTTTCACTGTCTTTACAAATAAGGTTTAACTTGTTTTTTGTGTTAGCATCTGCAAGGCGATACTCAATAGATTTTTTATTAACGCTCAAACAGTCTGTCTCAATGCCTTTATAAAATAAGTCTGATGCTTTTATAAATTCTGTGTCATAGTCTTTATATGGTGGTTCAGAGTCTATAAAGTAATCAGATAGTGTAAAGAGCACGAACAGTGAAAATAATGGGAAGAATATTTTTTTTAAAACAAGTAATATTGCTGTGATCATGATTTTATCCTGATAAAGTTGATTTAATTGTTCTTTAAAAGTGGCAGTACACCTTTGTAGAAGGTGCCATCCGAGAGTTTTGCTACAAACTCAAAATCTTTTAATAAACTGAATGATGTTGATACACTTCTTAATGGAATTGAGACTTCCTGTAGCGTTGAGACCACATATGATGCTGAAGCCTCATCTTTAAGTCTTAAAGAGATAAGGTTATTACAGTTACCTATAATCTGATTGGCAGCTTCCTTTGATCCGGTTCTTTTAACAAGATCGGAAAAAGTCTGAGTGGCGATGGTAACAGAGAAGTTTGCTCCGCGTGATTTATTTAAAAGCTGAACCAGCGCTTCATTTGCAACTTCTGAGGCCTCGTCAATAAAAATACTTACTCTTTTGTATTTGTCAAATTTTCCTTTGGCAATATCACCTGCGTAGATATCAGATGCAAATGAGCTTAAATCAGAGAGAAAAAGTTTTCCTAAAAAAGCACATGCTGAACTGTCTTTTAAAGACTGCAAGGCGCAGTAGAACACATTGGACTGACAGTAAATCTGTCTGACGCTGACAGCATTTATATCACCATTTAAAAGAGTATTTTTAGCTCCCAGGGTAAGAGAGTTCAACATCGGGTTTAAGGTTGCGGTGGTCTTTTTAAAAAATTCCTCTGAGATGGTTGCCTGCTTTAATAAAAACAGCAGATCAGGATTTGCGGTTAACTTATAGTTAACAACAATAGAATCATAAAGATGTTTCATCATTACTGAAAATTCAGTTTTGCTCATTCTTTTTTCTTTTTTAACTGAGCTTTTCCCTTTTTTAGAGGCTTTTGTATCCTCATCTGTTTTGTCTTGGTGATCTTCTGTTCTCTCATCATCCTTTATGTATTCACTTTCCTCAAGGCTAAGACGGGTATACTGATTTTTGCATTTAAGATAATAGTTTCTGAATTTGGCAAGCCCTCTGATACTTAAAAGCTCTTCTAACTTGACCATACAGCCTTCTATGAAGCTGTCTATAGTCATATTTCTGCGTATAGAATCTAATGTCACCTGTTCCTGTTTGAAGTTAAGTGAAATTACAGCAGCTGTAATTGCCTCCTGAGCAAAGCGTGTAAATGTGTCATTTGACTGAGGATCAGTCATGGAAATGATTCTGTCTGCTATCTGGGTTGGGGTCACAGAGGATGACAGTGGATTTAAGGTGCAGTTAGATTTTGAAATGGAGTTTAAATCAAGATATTTAAACTTGTCCTTGCCTTTATACTTTATACAGGCATCATAAGCTTTATTCTTTAAATCCTCATCTCCTTTAGGATCAAGAATTATGACCACATCATCTTTCATGATGGCCTGTGTAATGAGTAAATCAAAGAATCTGGTTTTACCAGAACCTGTGGTTCCAAAGATGATGGTGTGTCCGGTCAGATCTTTATCTGACAGAAAAAGTCTGTTTGTATTGTGCTTTTCTAAATGATGGATCTGAGCTGAACCATGACCTTTATCTTTTAAAGGCTTTAATGATGAGTCAATAAGTGAGTTTAATTTTCTTGCATGATCTGGGGTAAACTCAAAACCTTTACCTAAAAATACAGGTGAGCGGAAAGTCGATTTACTAACATGCTTTTTTAATGAAATGTATTTCTCAAGCTTATCAATGCTGACAAAAAAGGTGTTGACGGTATTTTTTACGCTGTCATTCCTATCTAATACAATAATCAGTATTAAAAAGATAAATGCACATATCAAAGCTTCAGTTAAAGCAGGAGTAAATGCTTTTACATAGCAGAATCCTGAAAAGGCACCAAAAGCTATGGCACTTAAACATGCATAAATCCTGATGCCTTTATCCTCTTTAAGATTTAAACCTCTTTTTAAACTTAACATTTTGATCCTCTCTTTTTTGAAGGGATCTTAAATGGATAATAATCTGACTTTTGGAGGAACAGGTCAAAAAGATCTAGATACGTGATTTTTATAAATGACTTATTAAATCTTTATAAAAAAATAAGGCTGTTTTTAACAGCCTTAAATTTAGTTACCTTTTAAAGGTTTTAAAGAAGGATGGTGAGAATTTATTTTTTATCTCGTCCTTGTTTAAAAGCTGAGGAATTATACCTGTAAGTACATATGAGCAGATAAGACCGCAGGCAATTGCAAGACCTATTCCTCTGAATACCTGAGCTGAACTGAAGATTAAAATCGATAAAGCAGATAATGTAGTCAGCATCAAAAGAGTAATACCAAGCAGGTTTATTACACGATCTTCATCTTCACTATGCAGATAGAAGTAACTGAAATTTGTGCCCAGTCCTAGAATGATAGCTAAAGGAATAAGGTTGTATACATTAAAACTGTAGTTGAATATCAGGATCATTGACATTGCAACCAGCAGCGTTGAAACAGGAATTTAGGCAAATCTATTTTTACATATTTATATGTTTTTATAGTTTTTATAAGATCTAAAATAGCGGCGTAAAAGCCCTTTTTAGGCAACTTATGCTATTCGCTGATTATTCTGTAGTAAATATCTTTTAATTTATCTTTTACATCATCTTTATCGATTGTGTTAAAACCTTTTTTGTCCAGAGCTTTTCCGATCCTTTTTCTTTTTATATCTTCAGAGGAGTAAAGATAGAAATCAGTACTGAATTTTTTAACTTTATGACCTCTTTTCTTTACCTGATAGGTCACAATGTGAGAACAGTCAACAGATGGTTTATCCTCATTGTGGCTGCCAAATATTTCTGTTCTGTAGCCAAGCTCAGAAACAGCCTCTGAAATTATTGGCTCAAGTTCTGTCATTCCGCTTTTGCCTTCAGTATGTTCGATGCAAACTTTTGATATTGGCTTTTGAGATAAGATGATGTTTGTTTTGGCACTTTTTACGATAGGCTGTGAACAACCTGTGGCAAAAAAGGTCAGTAATGCCAGGGTTGCTACTGAAAACTTTTTCATGGTTACTCCTGATTTTTCTGTTTTTTACTGCTATCTTCAATCATCATTAAGTTAGATGAGCTTAACCACCGTTTTGACAGTGTAATATTAAAAGTTATCTGTACTGTTAGTCAAATATAATTGAATAATAAATTCAATATCAGGAATGAACAGCATTAAATAATAACATTTATTTAATGATGTTATTTAAAAAAGAATAAAAAAGGCCCCATAAGAATTTATTATGGGGCTGAACAACTATCTAAAAGAGAAACTTTACAAAACTATTAACGGATGTTCATGATTGAATCCATTGCGGTATTCTGGGTCTGAAGAGCCTGAGCGTTAGCCTGATATGCACGCTGTGCAATGATAAGGTCAACTAATTCTGAAGCAAGCTCTACATTTGATAACTCGAGGTTTGCTCCCTTAATGGCACCGCACATACCGGTATTTGCTTCCTGAGCCTGAACCTCACCTGAGTTGATTGATTCTTTCCACTGGGTATCGCCAACCTTTAACAGACCCTGAGGGTTGGTGAAGTTTGCCATTGCAACCTTACAGATATACTCAGTTCTGCCGTTGGTGTATGAAGCTACGATTAAGCCGTGCTCATTTACTTCAACGTTCTCTAAGATACCGGTTGCATAACCGTCGTTGGTGATGTTTGAAACATTAAACTTTGATGAACCGTACTGGGTATAACCTAAGTTAGCTGATAAAACCTGATCATTTGATACACCACCGCCCATTGCACCAGCCAGGGTATATGCTGAGGTAGCACCTTTAGCTCCAACTGCGTTAGGACCGTCGTTGGCAAAGATTACTGAATTTGGCAACTGGCCACCATCAACTAACTTACCATCGGTACCAAACTCAAGTCTCATACCGTAAATGGTGTAGTCATCACCTGGAGTATGGCCGTTATCTGCAGTTCTAACCAGTGATGAGGTACCATCGTGAATGGTGTATAACTGAGCATCGTCACCTGCTAAATTGGTTGGGTTGCCGTCAACAAAGGTTACTACGTTCCAGATGGTGTGACCGTCATCAGGTGCAGTCTTTAAGGCGCCATCCTGATCTACATAGTCCTGACCACTGTTGGTGTGATCTTTAACAAAATAGTAGGTTAAGGTGTGTGCACCGCCTAATGAGTCATAAATTGTCTGAGAAGTAGCTGCAGTATAGGTTGAACGGTCATCAGGATCGAATGCCTGCATTGAGTACTTGACGTCTGAAGCTAATTCTTGTGAGTTAGCTGGCAGATTGAAGTCAATACCAATTTTGGTTGACATCTTAGGTGCACCAGTTGAACTTGGGATGTGAATTGCCTTGGTTGAACCTAAGTCAAGATTTGAAATGTTGCCTTCAGTATCTACATCGTAGCCCTGAAGGAAGTCGCCCATAGCTGTAACGATGTAGCCATTTGGATTGATTTCGAAAGCGCCGTTTCTGGTGTAAGTTCTGTCACCCATATTGGCAGTTGATGCATTATTTGCCTCATTAGCCAGTACGAAGAAACCGTTACCTGAAATTGCCATATCAAGATTGTTACCGGTATCACCAGTTAAAGAACCCTGCACGAACTGCTGAGCTACAGTGGTAGTGGTAGTACCCATACCGGTAGCAGTGTGTGAGTTACTGAATACAGTGTTGGTGTAGATATCGGCAAATTCTGCACGTGATCTCTTAAAACCGTAAGAATTTACGTTGGCAATGTTGTTTGAAGTAGTATCAAGAAACTTCTGTGAACCATTTAAACCAGAAATTGATGTATTAAACATAGCGTTTCTCCGAAATCAGTAGATAGTATTTTTTTTATTTTTCTCTCGTTATATATGGACTGTGTCCTTATGTCTTTACTAAAGCAATTGGCGTGCCAATTTTTAAAAAATAAATAATACTATGATTTATAAGCTGTTTTAAGTGTACTCTGTATAGTAAAGGCAGGGTGGCAAGATGGTGGCAAAGATAAGATTGCCACTTTAGACAATGTTTTTGCCACATAATTTGGTAAAATATCTGTAAACAGTAAAAGCCTTATAAAAGCTTTTTATTGGTAAAAAACGAAAACACAATTATCAGATACAGATTTATCAGGAATACAAAGTGAAAAAAGCTTTAGTTGTTTTCTCTGGCGGTCAGGACAGCTCAACCTGTCTTTATTATGCTTTAAAAAATTATGATTATGTTTACACTATAGGCTTTGCCTATGGTCAAAGGCACAGCATTGAAATGAAATGCAGACAGGAGTTTATTAAAGCTTTAAAGAATTTTGATAAAGAGTTGTGTAAAAAGCTTGGTCCTGACAGAGTGGTTGATATGCTTTCATTTAAGGATTTGACTGACTCTGCTTTGACTAAAGATTCAGGCAGCTACGAGCTTAATGATAAGAATAATCTGCCAACATCATTTGTACCTGGCAGAAACCTCATATTTTTGTCCTATGCGGCAAGTTATGCCTATACCATAGGTGCAGATACCATTATTACAGGTGTAGGGCAGGCAGACTACTCTGGATATCCAGACTGCCGAGATGAAACCATTAAGGCATTAGAGAAGGCTTTAAACCTTGGTATGGAGTCAAATCTTAAGATTGAAACTCCACTGATGTTTAAAGATAAAGCACAGACTTTTAAAATGGCGTATGACTTAGGTGGCAGGGCTTTTGTAGATTTGATTGTAAGAAATACACATACCTGCTATGAAGGCGAGCATAACGTTTTGCATGACTGGGGATACGGATGCGGAATTTGTCCTTCCTGCCTTCTTCGCAAAAAAGGGTATGAGGAATTTAAAAAACTTATGTAAGATATGTTAAGTCATAAAAAGTAAAAACAGCGGCATCAGCTAATCTGTAAAGAGCTGGTGCCTTTTTCTTAATGGTTCTGCAGCGTGCGTTTTCTCTTTATTGCAGAAAACGGCCAGGTGTATTTATATTTCTTTCTTAATCTCTTTAACTCATCACTTGCCTCATGAATGGTGAAGGCAGAATGATCTTTTCTATACAGACAGTAGGTAAGGCGTTTATATGCGTCACCATGCTCACCTTCAGTTTTGGCAGCCCAGGCTTCATAGTAATATCTGTCATCGGTGATAACGGGTTCTTCAAGAGTCTTAACGTAAGAGCTTCTGATCCAGTAGAAATTAAACCAGATAAAACATCCAGTCTTATAAAACGAGTCATCATCACAGCGAGGCATAATACCAGCTCTTATGATTTCCTGATTTGAATCAAGAACACTTAAGGTTTCTTTGTAATCCTTGAATGTATAGTAGGTAAGAATAAGCTCTCTGATGTTTCTGCCTTTTACAAGATTAAAGAACTTGTTTCTGTAGCTCATGCCCTTAGTATGAAGATAAATAAGGTATTCATATTTATCTTCATGGGAAAGTGACCAGAGTTTGTGAATACCGTAATACTCAAAAGTGTTATCCTGATGGTATTCAACATTTTTAATTGAATAGTCTAAAAGGCTGAAGAATTCCTTTACATCAGATGCCGCATTTGAATTGTTTACCTCAATATAGACATCAGCTTCATCTAAAATTCCTGAATTTTTCATGTCATTTAACTGACCAGAAATAATCTTTTTCCAGTCTTTCTTTGGATTTATATAAACAAAGTAAACAATTCCGATACGTTTAGTCATGACAAGCCTTCAGTTAAATTATTACATTTCAATAAATTATAGAATTTTTAAACATATCTTTCAAATCAGATTTTGTTCTTTAAAAATCAAAATTGAAGGATAAATAAGATTTTAACTTTTTGATAATTTAGTAATTATTTCTATAATTATAACAGATTAGTCAATGTGCCGGGATTTACTTATGCTGACTGTTATCGTCCCATGTATCTGTAAGGATCCAGTTAATTATTTAAAGCTGGTTAACGCCTTAACCACATTACCATTTGTTAAAAAGATTATTCTTTCCTCATCTTCACAGATTTCCTATTTGGGTAACTCTGATATTGTTGAAGTTGTTAAAACCGAAAACAACTATTACAACAATGACATTGTAAAAAAAGCTATAGAGAAGGTTGAAACAGAATATCTTGCCATAATTCCGGATCCATTCTTATTAAAGCCATCAACTGTTGAATTTGCCTTTAATAGTTTATTAAAACGACCTGATGGTATGGTGGTAATAGGTCTTCAGGATAATCTTATAAATATTGAGGCAAATGATGATTACAGACCTTATCTTGTCTATGACAGAAAAATAGGTCCTAAAGACTGTGAGTACTGCTCTTTTTACAAGACCACCAATCTCTTTATTTTTGAAGACAATCCTTTTGCAGCAGAGCTTACCAATCATTATGTGACTGCCTTTATGCAGAAAAACACCTTGCAAAGAGGCGAGAAGGTAGCCTTTATCGTTAATGAACGTTTTAAGCACAATAATGATTATGCTTTAGGCTTTGATTTTTCATATTTTCATGACAGACAGATTGCCAAGAATTTATCCCTGGTTCGAAAAAAGAATTTATCCTTATCTCAAAGACTATGCTCTCTGACCTATTTTGAAGGCTTCCATTATTTTAACTTTCTTGGAATGTCCTATAAATTCTCTTTAAGGCATAAACCAGTATTTACCGTTGACTGTCATAATTACTTCAATTCAAAAGACTTGAGCAGAATTGTTGATAAAAGAGCCTGTGTGTTTGCAGCCTTTACAAGGCACGGTTTTATCTCTGAGAATACTTTAAAGTATTTAAGAATGATAAGAGAGCATGTGGATTATCTTGTTTTTGTTGCTGACTCTAAGGCAAAAGATGAGACAATTACTGCCGTTGAGGAAATAGCAGATGCTTTAATCATCGGCAGACACAATGAGTATTATTTTGGCTCTTACAAGAGAGGTGTTGAGTTACTTGATAAGATGGGTATTATCAATGATATTGATAATCTTATTCTGTGTAACGACACAGTGGAGTTTGTAGGAACTCACAACGATTTAAGAATATTTTTTGACAAAGCAAGATTTACTGATGCCTATGGTGTGACCTCATCTGCTTTTGGCTATGGTAATAAGATTGGCCAGGATAAATATGAAGGTGTTAAACTTCCACATATACACAGTTATTTTGTAAACCTTAAAAAGAATGTGTTTGCAAGTGATGAGTTCAAGCGTGAGCTTTATGCTGTAAGAGTGCTTAAGAATAAGACTGATATTGCTGTTCAGCATGAAATGTGGCTTGGAAAATTCCTTGAAAAACACGTTTATACATCAGATTCATATTATCCATATGATGATACCTGTTTTGTAAATTCATTTGATATTTACATCAATGACGGCATTGATAATCCACTGTTTGTAAAACACGTTATTAAAAGATAATGCAGTTAAGGACTTAAAGTGAAACCTTTTTTAGTACACCTTCATATCTATTATAAAAATCTCTACGATGAGCTTAAAGAATGCCTTAAATCCTTAAACGGATATGAATATAAGCTTATTGTAACTACTGTTCATGAAGACAGCGAATTAAAAGACAGGGTAGTCTCTGATTTTAAAAATGCAGATTATCATGTAGTGCCAAATCTTGGTTTTGACTTAGGCCCGTTTGTTTATGCCTTAGATAAGGTAAATCTATCTGACTATAGCTATGTAATCAAGCTTCACACCAAAAGAGATATTCCTTTAAATGAAAACAAAAAGGAATTTGAAGGACCAAAATGGCGTAATGCACTATTAAGATTTATAAGAAACAAAGATACCTTCAACATTGTTCTTGATAATCTTGATAGTAATCAAAAAATCGGAATGCACGGTCCGAGAGTAGCTTTCTTTAATAAGAAGACTGATGATCACTATGCCCATAAAATTGCTGAAGAGTATTTTGCACAAAAAGGTCTTAAAAAAGTAAGTTACCGGTTTGTTGGTGGCACCATGTTTATGGTTAGAGCTGAGATTTTACAGACTATAAAAGATCTGGGTATTTCTCAGATCGATTTTGAAGCTCCAGATGAAACCCACCGTGGCTGTCAGATGGCTCATATCTTTGAAAGGCTTTGTGGCTATGTGGTTTACGAGAAGGGCTTTAAGATAGCTGACTGCACAGAAAATGTCATAATCTCAGAGTTAAAGTACAGATTAAACATTGTTAAAAATGAAGTTTTAAATTTTATCTTCACTAAAAGAGTAACATCCAAGAACAAGCTTTTAATTAAGGTATTAAAAATACCTGTATTTTCAATGAAAGTTAAAGACAAAACGTAATAATTAGCTTTAAATCAAATCAGAATATTAATAATCAAAATCTAATTGTTCATTTAGAAATGAGTTTACTAAAATATTAGTAAACTCGTTTCTAAAATTGTTATCTTTAAATGAAAATCAGACTTAATAACTACTGATTTTGGTTTTCTTTATTCTTCTCAATCAGATTAAACCATTCTTCTTTAAAGGATTTGAGATCATAATCTTTAATAGACTTTATGAATTCATCAATGTATGTGTTTACATTAGTTGCGTCTAATCTGTATTCATTGTTTTTAATATAATTGATTACTTCATAATTCCTATCAGGTGAAAAATGTGAGTCATCTTTGTATGTTTTTACATCTGAAGTGAATGGAATATTGTCAAAACCAAAGAACTTGAAATTAGAATGTTTTGATGCATATTCTGATGCAACCTTTAAATATTCAAGATAGATTTCGATTGGATTATTGCTGTTTTCTCTGATTAAAAGTGCGTATGTCATCTTAAACAAAGGCTGAGCATAACAATAAAAAGTTGTTTCAGGATGTGCTTCTACAAGTGAAGCAATATTTTTTCTAAAATCATTTCTAACGTCTTTTTTTATACCTGGAGACAACTTTGCAAGTTCTTTTACAGGAGAATCATATAATTTTTGCATCAATTTATAGGTATTGATGATTTGCCAGTCATCATAGTACTGAGCCCAGCTTGCCATACCATTAAAGCGATGAGCATATGTTGGATCTTTAATCCATGCATTGTGGGTATCAATATCAAGATTTGTTCCAACACATGATGGATCTGCTTCAGCTCCAATTACCCAGGAAGCAAAGCATTTTGTATACATGCTGTTAAAATATATTCCAACATCATTGTACTTATTATCGTCATATAAGATTTCATAACCTGCTGTGCTGTTAGAATATAGGGTAACGTTTAACTGCAGAATAACATTTTTTATATTTTTTCTTCTGAATACGTCATCTAATATAAGTTTTCTTTCATTATTTGAGCTGCCCTGCATTGAGAGGTTAAACCATTTGCCTCCCATGATTTTTTCAACTTGAGAGTGAGCAACATTTTCCATGTGGGAATTGCCGATTATCACGGAATCAAAATCAAAATTTCTGATATATCCAGCATTCTGTAATCTTGAATCAAAAGAAAATGTTTCAGTATTCAGATCTCCTACTGGTTTATATAAATGCAGAGGATCAAATTTAAATGCCATTTCATACACTGCAACCACGCATAAAAGTAAAAGCACTATATGTAATGACAGAAAAGTTAAAACTGATTTCTTAAATTTATTCATTGCTACAATCTACACTGTTATTAGAAATTGAAATATATAAAGGTTGTATATGAGTTTGAAATGATCTTATACAATGAGATCCAGATAAGACCAATAGCAGCTACAGCCAGTATAACAGGGAATTTTTCTGAGTATTTATCAAAAAGATCCTGAGCCTTCGGTGTAAAGTAAATAACAAGATAGCTGAATACGAGCATATAGATAAATGGTCTCAAATCATGCATATCAAAACCAGTTTTAGCCTCCCAGTTAACACCAGTTGGAAGATTGCCCGAGAAAAGATTTGTAAACATGCTCCATGCACATTCAAGATTGTTTGCTCTGAATACAATCCAGAAGAGTAATACAGCAACAAAGGTAATAAAGATTGAAAGATACTTGTTTAATACAATCTTTCTTTCAGCCTTTGAATAAAGTCTGTGAATAACCATAGCAGCACCGTGCAGAGCGCCCCAGATTACAAAGGTAAGACCAGCACCATGCCATAAACCTGATATACACAGCATTAAGAAAATATTAATTAAGGTTCTTCTGTTACCTTTTCTGTTACCACCAAGTGGAATATAAACATATTTTGTCAGGAAGTAACCTAAGGTAATATGCCAGCGACGCCAGAACTCCTGAATTGAGGTTGCCTTATAAGGATCATTGAAGTTTGCCGGAAGTGTTATACCAAACAGCAGAGCAGATCCAATGGCAATATCACAGTAGCCAGAGAAATCAAAATAAATCTGAGAGGCATAACCTAAAACAGCCAGCCATGCCTTATATGTATTTAACGCCAAATAGTCGTTATACCAGAAATCAACATAAAAAGAGATGTAATCTGCTATGTAAGCCTTTTTAAAGCAGCCAACACCAATCAGGAACAGACCATTTAAGATAAGCTTGTAATCAACAGGTTTTTTGATTGTATTTAACTGTGGTACCAAATCATGGTACTGAACAATAGGACCAGCGATAAGGTGTGGGAAGAATAACACTGCACATGCATATTCAACAAAGTCACACTCTGGAGCTTCATTCTTATAGTTGTCAATAAGCCAGGCAATCTGCTGGAAGGTATAGAAAGAAATAGCAAGAGGCAGGACAATTCTTCCAATCTCAATTGATAAACCAAATACAAGGTTAAAGTTATCAATAAAGAAATTTGTATATTTAAAATATCCAAGCAAACCGATATTTACAATAACACCAAAAGCTACTGGTAATTTACTTCCACGAAACTTCTTAATTCCATACTTTGTAATAAAAAAGTTAAAGAATAAGGAGAATAAAAGCAGACTTAAATAGGTGTAGCCACCCCATGTGTAGTAAAACACAAGGCTTGCTAAAATAATGGTGTATAAGCATTGTCTTTTGTTTTTTGATAGAAAAAACAGGAAAGCAACAATTGGAAGAAAGATTAAAAGATACTGATAAGAAGTAAATACCATTTTAAAGTTCGCAGAAAGTGATAAAAAATAGTTTAAATATTATAGCAAAAATATGCGATACATATCAATATTTGATAATCTTAAAATATCTATAAATTACCTACAATTCAATTAGTTAAAAAATCACTAATTTTAAAAATTTTGATAGATTTTATTAACTTTTGCTTTACTACTTAATGATATCACTGAATATCTTTTCGCCAATATAAATACCTCCAAATATTGTTAAATGATTATCATCAGTAAAAATTGGTTTATCCTGAATTCTTACTTCATAAAGCCCATCTTCTGTTCTTAGAGGCTTGTCTCTGTCTATAAAAGTAACGTTATCATTATTGTTGGCATATTCAATCAAAGCTTCATTGATTATTCGATTATATAACTCATTTGAATCTGTAGTTTTAATACATTTCTCTTCGTTAATAATTCCTTTAAAGAAGAGATCCTGAATATTAACTGTAGAGCAGTTAACAACGTCTTTTTTTAGGATAATACCCTGACCTATGATATAGAAATGAAGATTTCTGTATTTGCTGATTAAAAAATCAAGATCACTTATTAAGTCTTTTGTATATTTTTTAACTAATTCTGTAGTAATCTTTTTATTTCTGTCTCTTGAGTATGGAATAGTCTGTACATCCCATCTGTTTGATAGTATGACCTTGTCACCATCAGCTAATTTTGACAGTACATCTTTATAAAGCTCAAAATATGTCTGTCTATCTTCATATGTACAGTTATATTCAGATTTCATTTCTGACATGACTGGTCCGTAAGAAAGTACAGCTGGTTTACCATACAGATAAACAGGCTTATTAAGTACATTTATAAGGTAATGAGAAAAATGTCCTAAATGAGAGTCGCCAATTAAAAACACATGAGGAACTTTGTTTTCTTTGGTGTCTCCATAAATAAAAACGGTATCATTACCCCTTTGTATAAATGGTTTTCCTAACTTTATATCAACTTCTTCAGTATAGATATGTTCAGACAGGTAATTGTTTCCTTTTATTGCTTTTATGCCAAAACAGGTTACGAACACTATTAAATGACAGCAAATAATTGTTTTAATTGAATAGCTCTTTTTTTCAAAAAAGTTATAAGAAAGATAAACTAATGTATACAAAAGAATAATCAATGAAATAATGCATATAAACCTGGTATCAAATCCCCATTTAACAGCTATTGCAAGGATTGGCCAATGCCATAAATAAATTGAGTAAGATGATTTTCCTAAAACAGACAGGGCACCATTTTTCAAAATACTCTTAGGATTATTGCTAAGCAGTACAAGTGACGTTGAAATAACTGTAAATACAGATGTGCTCAAATACCAGCTTCCATCTGTTAATGTACCAGTAAATATTGAAACAGTTACTGCAATTACACCAATAATTTCACATATAACTCGTAGATATGATCTCTTGTTAAAAATAAGCTCCTGAATTTTATTGTTGGCAATAAATACAGAGCCACCAAAGAAGAGTTCCCAGATTCTACATTGAGTCAGCAGGTAGCCATTACCATTTACAGAACAGTATGTGGATAAAACTATTAAAGCTGCGGTAATAATAAAAATGCTTAAAGAAAAGAGTATTCCTTTGAAAAGCTTTGATAACAGTAAGATGATAATAGGGAATAAAAGATAAAACTGAATTGTAATACACAGATACCATGTATGAAGCAGCACCTTGTCAGATGAGTCCATACTAAAGTATCCGCCAGAGTTTGCGAATCTGAAATTGCCTGTAAAGATAAGAGTGTTTATGATTTCTTTTGCTGTTTCCAGATAGACTTCTGGAAATAAAAAGAAATATCCTGCTATGAGCGAAAATAAACAAACAGGGAACAATGGTGGCAGAATTCTTAAAAATCTTCTTTTATAAAAATCGATTAATTTAAAAGAATCTGTTTTAAGCTTATATATAATTCCAGATGTTATAAGAAAACCAGATACAACAAAGAATACATCTACGCCTAAAAAGCCACCGTTAAATAAAGAGACATTTGTTACATGAGATAAATTTAAGAGATCAAAGAAATGATATAAAACAATTGCTATGATAGCTATTGCTTTTAAACCATCAATATCATGTCTTATTTCTCTTGCCATAAATTTCTACCTAAACAATGTCTTTAATGATCTATAAATCTTATTAAAAATGACTTTTAAATCAGCTTTAATAAAGTCTATAAACTAAAAATGCACTACAGATTAGCTCTGTAGTGCAAATTTAAAACATAAAATCCAGTATTACTTGGCTTTCATCTGCTTTAAATACCAGTCAACAGTCTTAACGATGCCGGTATCGAAAGTCTCATCAGGCTTCCAACCAAGCTCATTTACGATCTTGTCTGGATCAATAGCATAACGTAAGTCGTGACCTGCTCTGTCAGTTACGAAGGTGATTAATTCCTTGTAGCTCTTGCCATCCTGACGAGGTACTTCCTTATCAAGGATCTCACAGATTGTGTTAACGATAGTGATATTGTTACGCTCGTTGTGACCGCCAATATTATAGGTCTCACCTGAAACACCCTTGTGGAAAATTAAATCTACTGCCTTGCAGTGATCCAATACATATAACCAGTCACGTACGTTAATACCCTTGCCATAAACAGGGAGGTTCTTTAACTGCAGCGCAAACTCAATAATATGAGGAATTAACTTCTCATGATTCTGCTTAGGACCGTAGTTGTTTGAGCAGTTTGAGGTAGTTACATTCATACCATAGGTGTGGTGATATGCACGAACGATGAAGTCAGAACCGGCCTTTGATGATGAGTATGGGCTATTAGGTGCATATGGAGTTGTCTCTTTAAAATAACCAGTCTCACCTAAAGTACCATAAACTTCATCAGTTGAAATGTGGTGGAAACGTGCATCTTCATAACCAGGCTTTACCTTGCCAGGTGCTTCCATCCAGTAACGACGAGCAGTTTCAATCAGGTTAAAAGTACCCATTAAATTGGTTTCCATGAAAACCTTAGGGCCTTTAATTGAGTTATCAACATGAGACTCTGCGGCAAAATGAATTACACCACGGATGTCGTACTTGATGAATAAGTCTTCAATTAACTTTTCATCACAGATATCACCCTGAACAAAGGTGTAGTTAGGGGCATTTTCGCAGTCTTTAAGATTGTTTAAGTCACCAGCATAGGTTAACTTATCGATATTGATTACATGGTACTCTGGATATTTCTTGCAGAAATATGGAACAAAGTTTGAACCAATAAAGCCAGCACCGCCGGTTACTAAGATTGATTTTGTCATGTTAATAAAACCTAATTATTTGATTAGAAACTTACAAAGTTAATTGCAAAATCTGTAAAAGATAATGCATAAATCTGCATTATCTTTTATCTATATTTTATCAGAAATAACTATTTATTAAAGCCTAAAGCTCAACAAACTTATCTTTGATAGAGAACTCAGGAACATCCTTTAAGGAATGCTCAATTCTGTCCTTGTCTGAGGTTAATACTTTGTCTGCAGGAACTTTCCAGTCAATACCAAACTCAGGAGCATCAAATCTCATACCCCACTCAGATTCCTTGTTATAGAATCTGTCTACCTTGTAGGCAAATACAGCAGTTTCAGACAAAACAGAGAAACCGTGCAGACAGCCATGAGGCATGAAAAGCTGACGGTGATTCTCATCTGATAACTCAACAGCCACATGCTTGCCAAAAGTAGGGCTGTCACGACGTACATCAACTACAACGTCCAGGACCTTACCAACTAAAGCTCTTACAAGTTTAGCCTGGCAGTGCTCGCCAGTCTGGCAGTGAAGGCCACGAATTACTCCATAGCTTGATTTTGACTGATTATCCTGAACAAACTTGCAGTTAATGCCGTTTGCAACAAATTCACGCTCAGAGAAGCTCTCATAAAAATAACCACGAGGATCTTTAAATACTCTTGGTTCTACGATTACGACACCTTCAATTTCAGTCTTAATAAAGTTCATGTCTTTCCTCTAAAACTTTCTGTAAGTAATCTTTATAGTTGCCTTTCTTTAATTCTGCAATAATGGCTTTCATCTGTTCAGCATTGATATAGCCCATATTAAAGGCAATCTCTTCAATACATGCAATCTTTAAGCCCTGACGCTGCTCAATAATTTGCACAAATGAGCCTGAATCCATAAGTGAATCTGGAGTACCGGCATCAAGCCAGGCATTGCCTCGATGCATTGGAACAACAGACATACGACCTTCTTTTAAATACATGTTGTTAAGGTCGGTAATCTCATACTCTCCACGAGCTGATGGTTTTAAGGTCTTTGCCTTTGCAACGACGTCTCCAGGATAGAAATATAAACCAACTGATGCGTAATTTGATTTTGGTTTTAATGGTTTTTCTTCAATTGAAATGGCTTTGCGGTTACTGTCAAACTCAACTACACCGAATCTCTCTGGATCTGTTACATGATAGGCAAATATTGTTGCGTTCTTGCCTTTGTTCTCATTAACCTGATCTTTAAACTCACCAAACTGAGATCCCATATAGAAGATGTTGTCGCCAAGGATAAGACATACATCATCCTCTCCAATAAACTCATCTCCTAATAAGAAAGCCTGAGCAATTCCGTTTGGCTCTTCCTGTACTTTATACTGAAGGTTTAAGCCAAGCTTTGAGCCGTCGCCTAAAAGAGTCTCAATATTTGGAAGATCACGTGGTGTTGAGATAATCAGAATATCCTTGATACCAAATAACATTAAAGTAGATAAAGGATAGTAAATCATTGGTTTGTCATAAACAGGCAGAAGCTGTTTAGATGTGGTTTTAGTAAGAGGGTACAGTCTGGTACCACTGCCTCCTGCAAGTAAAATTCCTTTCATATGAATGTCCATTAAACCAAACGTAAATAATAATTCTTGAATAATTATAGATACTAAACAAATAAAAATCTAATTTTCTAAAGTATTTTTTTTAATAAAATTAAAGAGTAAAAAATATTGCAAATTAAAATGTCTGACAATTTATCTTATGAATTTAATATATTGTGATGAATAATTTTATCGTTTGATGAGTATATTTTTAACTGTCTGAAAATAAAAATTATTAAATACCTTATTGAAAAATAATAAATTTATTTATGCAATTGAGGACATTGCTGTTTTGACACGTTAAGATTGTATAGATATAATTTCATTCTTATATGTAATAGTTCTTTTTTGTTTAACTATTAATGTCTGTTTTAAGAGAAGAAAGTACAGTTATGGCTAAAACCTTAATGTCTACAAAAAGAAGATATGATATCGACTGTCTGAAAGCAATAGCAATTATTGCAATTGTTCTTTACCACCTTTTTGATTTATTAAATTATCTTCATTTATCAGAGTTGATGATATTTTCTGGTGGCTT
>ONCB01000102.1 GCA_900316175.1 uncultured Succinatimonas sp. | reverse complement strand
TCATAAGGGGGTCAATTTTGATTTAAGTGATACTTCTAAAAATGAATATAAAGAGACAGAGGATGTTTTCACTGTTAATATGAATGATGAAAATGCGAGTGCGCTTCCAGACTGGGTTAAAGCAGTTAGAGAAGCCGAAAGCGGAATGTAATTTAGGAGGATGCTGATATGGCAAAGACACAGATTAAGAGAATCGGCTTTGGCCAGGTTGAACCTAACCACCTAACTGGCATCGTAGATGGTAGTATCTATGCTCAGCTCCCCATCAATGCTGAAACGATGGGTGATGTAATTGAGCAGGGTAGATTTGCTAAGTATGATTATGCAAAAGGTAAGGTTGACCTTGACGGAAAAGGCCCTTGGCTCATGATCTATAACGAAGAGAAATTGTATGATGAGAGATATCAGATGCATAGACATTTTGCTCTTATCAAGAAACTCTTCACTGATGGTGTTATTACACCTAGATTGATTGAAATTAATGTTGGTGATATCTACACCACTAACACTTTTGGCGCTAATACAAGTAAGGATGCTGAGGTTGAGGGCATTGCTCTTGATCAGGGCGACATCCTATATGTTGGTACAGATGGTTATCTTGCTCTTGAGGGAGACACAGCAGGCCCTCAGTTCCAGGTCGTTAAGGTTTATACAATGCCAGATGGCCAGCCTGGGGTAAAGCTCCAGAGGATCGCATAATTTAAGGTAGGAGGAAAAGCACAATGCTAGATAGACAGAATCAAATCGAATTAGCTAAGGCTGCTGCTAAGGCATCATTGAATCCTTCCGTTGCGTATTCCTTTGGCAATGAGAAGATGAATGCGGCCGCACTTGATGCAGCATTTGTAAAAGAGTTAAATGAACTTGGTAAGAACCCTCATGATTATGAGAGAAACAAGCAGACTATTTTTGAACTAATGGAAGTTTCTCTTAGCTAGGTTGTTCCTGCAAAGGTTCTTCAGAATTATGGTCAGTTCGCTGACATTCAGAGATTTCCGCAAGGCACCCTTCCTGTATTTAAGGTAAGAATTAGTGAAGCTTCTCGTAGAAGAGCAAAGCAGTTCGTTACGAAGGTTGGACTAGCTGGAAGATATGAAACTTTTAAGCTTGATGGATATCAGCTCGAAGTTCCTACAAGCGCTCACGGTGCTGGTTCTCGTATTGAGTGGGAAGAGCTTCTTGATGGTCGCTACACTATGAATGACTTCTATAGTATCGTTCTTGAGGGTATGGATGAAGCCATTTATCGTGATATTGCAGCAGCTCTTGAAGCTACTGTTAAGGATATTAAGCCTGTTAATAAGACAAGCCAGACTTCATTTAATGATGCTGAAATGGTAAGACTTCTTCAGACTGCTGATGCTTATGGCAAGTCTACTATTTATTGCACATTTGAATTTGCTGCTACAATGATCCCTGACGCTGCTTGGGCTTCTGATCAGATGAAGCAGGAGAGATGGAACAACGGTTATTTCTCTACTTATAAGGGTCATAACGTAATCATCCTTCCTCAGTCTTTTGAAGATGAGACTAATGCTAAGAAGGTCATTGATCCTTCTAAGGCTTATATTATTCCTACGGGCGCTGAGAAGCCGATCAAGGTTGCTTTTGAGGGCGCACAGCAGGTTAAAGATTTCGAAAATCGTGATTGGTCTACAGAGATCCAGACTTATCAGAAGGTTGGTGTTGCTTCTTATCTTGTAAATCCTGGTATTTGCGTGTATGAGAACACCTCTCTTACGAAGAATAATGGATAATAAAAATAGATATGGGGAAGGTATGTAAATATCTTCCCCCCTTCTTTTATATATGGAGTTATAAGGAGAACTAAATAATGATCGAGAAAGATAAGCTTATTAAGGTTACAAATCGAGATTCTGGGACAGTAGGCTACGATGTTGATGATCTTACTATTCCTCATAGACACTTTTGGCCTGGTGAAACAAAAGAAGTAACATTTGAAGAACTAGAAAAGCTTGCAAGTAATCCTGCGGGCGAACGTATGTTAAGACATCACCTCATTGTTAAAGATTATGAGGCTGTAAAAGAGCTTCTTGGCAATGTTGAGCCAGAATATTACTATGACGAAGATAAGATTAAGAATATAATGACACGCGGGTCACTGGATGCTTTCAAGGATATGATTGATTTCGCTCCAGATGGAGTCCTAGAAGAGATTGAAGATTTGGCGGTTTCTCTACCACTAAATGATATTGCGAAGAGAAATTATATTAAAGATAAGCTAGGCTTTAATGTTGATTCTGCTGAAAGAGTCGCAAAAACAAAGTTCGATGGCGATCCAGATAGTAATTTTGCAAAGCCTGAGACTAAAGAGAGACGAGTTCCAGTTGAATCTCATGATGAAGCTGCGGCCGCGCCCAAAAGAAGAGTTGTAACTATTAAGAAGGATTAATAAAAAGGAGAGGATGCATGGACGATAAGATCACATCCTTCTCTGATGTATATAATAGTTTTTTTAGTAAAATTACCGATGATATGTATATGGAATTCACTAAGAAAGAAACTTTCGATCAAGCTGAGGATATGCTTCTTACAGCGATCAATAAGTTTGAATTTCCTAGAGTACCATTGGATTATAAGTTAGATGTAGTAGAAGAAGAAGACTCCGACGGGGATAAGTTCCTAGTTGGAGCTTTTTCGCATAAACTTAGCGATGAAGAAATTAATATCTTAGCCACGTATATGATCGTTGAATGGCTTGGCAGACAACTTGCTTCTGTTGAGAACGTTCGCATGAAGTATAGCGGAAGTGATTTTAAATTTACTTCACAGGCTAATCATATGCAGAAACTATTACAACTAAAGAAAGACTATGAACGAGAAGGATTCCATTTACAAAGACTATATAAACGTAGAATAAAAGATACTAACGGTGTCTATCATTCTACTCTTGGACAGCTTATGGAAACGCCTATGGATTTTCCTCCTGAGCCAGTGCCAGATACTGCTCCAGAGCAAACTGAAGCTTGGAGAGATTTTGGAAAGGAGAGCTAATATGATTATTAAATATAATATAGATATTAGTGAATCCGCAATCCAAAGCAATCTTAAAAGAATTATTAACCAAGTTTACAAATTGCTTCCAATGCGCGAAGAGGGATCTGATTGGCAGAAGCCACTTGAAACATTAATGGAAGAGTTAAAGGGGATGTCCAAATTGTTGATCGGACAATAGGAAATTTTCTTTTCGCTTCTTTGTAAGCTGGAAGGTTTATTTACTCTAACTCAAGAAGAAGATTTTTTACAATATAGACGTACTATCTTTGAGTGTCTTGGGTTACTAAATCTTTTGAATAAAAATGTCAAGTAGCTATGATAGAATGAAAGCTCGGGTTGCCTTCCGAGGAGATGCTAGTTCAGCCGATCAATGGACTAGAATGAGGCAAGATAAACTGCGTAGCATGAAAGGTGCGTTATATTATTCTTATCAGGCGGCAATTGTACAAAAATATATTGCAAGCTAGGGCAATAATCAGACAAGTCCATATTTCAGATGTTTAATTAATCATGATAAACTTAAAGTTGATTATGAAGATAAATTAATCTCTATTCCTTTTGAGGAAAATAGTGTTAGTATTGATCCCGTTAAAGACAATAAAGATTGGTTAGAGACTGGATTTACTCCAGGGACTACTTTTAAGTGGATACATGGAAATAAAGCAGAATGGACGCCAGATTCATATTGGATTGTTTATCTACAATATTCAGAAGAAACAGCTTATTTTAGAGGTTAGATTCGTAAAGCTGATGACTAGATTGTTATTATTAAAGTTGAAGATGATGGGACTGAAACTGAACAGGTTTATCATGGTTGGACAACAGGTCCAGATGAAACTAGTATATTTTGGAATGTAAAGAAAGGCGTAATTTGGAATGATCTAAATTATACTAAAGAACTTTATATTACAAAAGATTCGACAACAGAAGCATTCTTTAAGAGGTTTGATAGAGTTAAAATTAATGGTCAGCCTTGGGAAGTACAGGCTTTTAATGATAATTATGGATCTAGTTCAAGTAATAAAGATACTGGTATTATTAGAGTAGCTTTAAAAGAGACTTATACTGATACTGATACGCAGATTAAAGAAATGAAACAAGAGCAACAAACTCAAGATGCGGTTATTATAGGTCCTGATGTGTTATCACCATATGATCGTAATATCAAATATGTAGTTAAGAACGCGGCAGACGGCGCCTGGAAGTTACAACTGACCGCGGCCGCCGCAGGTGAAACTTTGAACAAATATATCTCTTATACTATTGATGGAGATACTCTTGTTATAAATGTGGAAACAAGTAAATCCTATAAAAAGGGTTTTGATATAAAGTATGGCGACATAACTAAGCATATTACAATTAAGTCGCTATAATTGAGATAAAAGGAGTTAGCATGAGAAAAGATTTAATAAAGCTATAGCCTTTACATTCTTCTTTTCTATCATGTGAAAAAGATACTTAGACGATTTTAAAGTCATTATTTGTTGAGTCAGCCCCATACAGTGACATGCTAAAGAGGCTTTTGATTATTAATAAACCAGATTGTCTGGATAAAAGTAATTAGGAATATCAACAGATGGTTGACAATAAGTCACTAGGACAATTGATAGATGAAGGGTATGTAAGACTGAACCCAAAAATTGCACGGGGTACGTTTGATAATATCAGATCATACATTCTTGTATCTTTTGATAATTTCTCGCCAAGTAAAAATCCAGAGTTTAGGGACTGCACAATTAATTTTGATGTCATTTGTTATATGGACGAATGGTGTCTAGAAGATTATCAGGTGCGGCCGCTGAAGATTTGTGGATATATTGATGGAATACTAAATAGCTGTACTAATAAGAATAAAGCTAATTTTGGTTCTGTTGGAAATAATATTAAAATGTCTGGTTTTGGTGAGTATCAATTTTTAGGTTGTCAGTTATCTGTATTGAACGAAGATATTTCAATGTATACTCTTTCTTATAGAGGGATTCACTTTACTGAGGATTTAGGTAAAATAAATGCTTAATGACTTGCTTCTATTGTCAAAAAATGACATACCATTTACAGAAGCCAAGTTAGTTGTACATCAGCCCTCAATAAAGTAGATAGGATACATTGGAGAAGAGTCATTTTTCATTGGGTGTCAGTTCTTAAATCTTTCTAAAGAGAGTCTAACTTCTGAGGACAAAAATCGTTTAGGTGAAGCAACGAATTTTGATATATTAATGTCGATAATAAAGGAACCTAATCCTGTAGTGCAAAAGAATAAAGCTTGTGCGGAGATGGTTCTTTTACTTATGTTCCCCGATTATCGAGTTTCTTTTGCTCCTAATTCTATTATACTGATAAAACAAACTGATAAAGGTGTTTCTGCATCCCAGATTACTAAAGAAAATTTTGATGCTTTTCAGAGTATTCTTAGTCAGATGTTCTGCTTAAAGAGTCTTTTTAAAAGCAGCACAGATTATAACCCAGGAGACAAGAGAGCAGAAAGATTAGCATAGCAATTTAGAAAATATCATGAAAAGCTAGCTTAGATGAAGAAACAGGGCGGAGAAGGACAAAAAGTAGCAATCTTAACTCGATATATTTCAATTTTAGCTGTAGGGGAAAAAAAAGACATGAATTCTTTACTAGGATATAGTGTTTATCAATTATTTGATGAGTTCTAGCGATTCTGCTTGAAGCAAGAATCAGATATCTATGTTCAAGCAAAAATGGCTGGAGCTAAGGATCTCAAAGAAGTTGAAAACTGGATGAAAGATATTCATTCGGATTCAGAATAATTTAAGGAGGAAAATACCTATGAAGTTTGGTATTCGCGAGTGTGCAAATATCGTTTTCCGCGCGAAGCAGGAAACTCAGATTGGCAGTACCACATTCCATGTCGGTCAGCCAGTCCTTTATATTGATACCGCAACAACCTCTTCTATTGAACAAGCAACTACTTCAGTATATGCACAGGGCGGCCGTGGCAACCCAAGACTGATCGCATGGGAAGGTGACAAGACCTTAACATTCACAGTTGAGGATGCTCTTCTTTCACCTATCGGTTTTGCTATTCTTTCTGGTGCAGGTCTGTTTAGAAAAGCTGCTGATTCAACAGATAAGGTTCACTATCACATGACCACCATGACTACTGTTAAGGCAGATGGTACAATCGACCTGACTGAAGCTCTTGCTGAGTTCGGTGTTGATGAAGCTGCTAAGACAGGTAAAGCTGAGATCTGCTTACAGGATGCTCCACTTTATGTTATGGGTATCGAAGATGATGGTTCTTTGAATGGTAAGATTTATGTGTCCACCGATAGCGCAGGAGCGGTTGCTAATGGAACGGCTTCTATTAACAATGATAACTATACATTCAAGAGTGTGATTAGCGGATTTACTGAAGCTAAGAATAGAAACGTAATGGTTGATTATTATGTTGATCTTCCTGGCAAGCAGGTTTATGAAGCTGATCTTACTGCTGATATGTTTGCTGGCTTCTATTATGTTGAAGCTGATACACTGTTCAGACGTCAGAGCGATGGTAAAGATATGCCTGCTAACTTAACATTCCCGAATGTTAAAATTCAGTCTAACTTTACTATTACAATGGCTGGCACAGGTGATCCTAGTACATTTACGTTTACTATGGATGCATTCCCTGGTTATACATATTTTGACAAGACCAAGAAAGTTCTTTGCGTACTTCAGATCGTTGAGGATGCTACAAAGAGTGCTTCTCGTGGTGAGCCTGTAATGCCTCATACTGAGGGACATGAGCATGATGAAGAGAGCGTTTATAACGATATCTTCGATGGTGCTTCTAATGCAGGCATGTTCAAGGATGAAGTCGACGAAGCAGGCAAAAAAGTCCACGTTGTAAATGACTAAAGGCTCCTGCTGAGACTGAAGAAAAACAGGGCAGCTAATTTTTAATAGAGTAATCTTATGGGGAGGTAGTATAACTACCTCCCCATTTTTTTGGTATGCGCGGCCGCCTGGTTATATCTTCATACAGTGCCGCCGCACTTTTCTTTGAGAGATTGATGAAGTTTATATCCTTTAAGCTTGCCTTCAAAGACTTCGCCGTCTTTCATATGGTAAGTTCTTCTATTGATACATTTTACATGATTGATATTTATCAATACACCTTTGGTGATATTATAAAATATATCTGAAGACAATTCGGCTTTGCAATCTCTTAAAGAAATATATTTAGTGATGGTCCTGCCATCAGTAAGATGGAACTCTGTGATCTGAGTTCCTTTTGTCTTAACGATGTACATGATATCATTTTCATCACATATATCGTTAGTCTAGAAAAAGTTACTAAGTTTATTAAACATATTGTTGCACTTTCTCTGCTCGGAATCATATTCCCGCGAACAGGAACGGCCTTACAAAGAAAGCTTTTGTATACTTTTTCTATATTTATATTATAAAATAAATTTTATTAGATTTACATAAGGGGGTTAT
>ONCB01000043.1:15452-17482 GCA_900316175.1 uncultured Succinatimonas sp. | reverse complement strand
AGGATTTGAGCAGCTTTTCCAATTGAAATGATTTTATTCATAAACGTCAACAATACCTCATAAATATTATGAGGCATTATAAACAATTTATACATTTAATACAACTGTAACTAACCCACTGGAACTGGTTCACGATCTGATAAAAGGCAAATGGAAAACTATCATAATTTTCAACCTTGGAAAGGGAAAGCAATCCCTGTCTGGGCTCAGACATTCTATCATCGGGATCTCTGAAAAGATGCTGATTGAGCAGCTAAGTGAATTACAGCAGTACACTCTGGTTGATAAGCATACTTTTGAAGGTTATCCATTGAAGGTTGAATATTTTTTGACAGATCGGGGTGAAAAAATCCTTGAGGCAGTCAGAATAATGCAGGAGGTAGGTATTGATTATATGAAAGAAAACGGAATGAAAGATATCCTGATACAGAAAGGACTTTGCTCTTTAGACCAATAAAAAAAGCTCTGCCACATTGTATGAAGCAGAGCTTATATCATAAATTCAATCTTTCGATTACATCATGCCTGGCATACCGCCCATGCCGCCCATACCTGCTGGAGCTGCTGGAGCGCCATCCTTTGCAGGAATGTCAGCTACCATGCACTCGGTAGTAAGCATTAAGCCAGCAATTGATGCAGCATACTGCAGAGCTGAACGGGTAACCTTGGTAGGATCTAAAATACCCATCTCAATCATGTCGCCGTACTGCTCAGTACCAGCGTTGTAACCGTAGTTGTCGGCACCGTTGCGAACTTCGTTAGCAACAACTGAAGCTTCTGCACCAGCGTTGGTAACGATCTGACGTAAAGGAGCTTCCATAGCAGTTAAAGCAACCTTGATACCTACGTCCTGATCCTGGTTTGCGCCCTTAAGACCAGCTAAAGCTTTTGCTACGCGAACTAATGCAACACCGCCGCCTGGAACGATACCTTCCTCAACAGCAGCACGGGTAGCGTGCATAGCGTCTTCAACGCGGTCTTTCTTCTCTTTCATCTCAACTTCGGTAGCAGCGCCAACCTTGATTACAGCAACACCGCCGGCTAACTTGGCAACACGCTCCTGTAACTTCTCACGATCATAATCTGAGGTTGAATCAGCAATCTGCTTTCTGATCTGAGCTACGCGCTCTTTGATTGCTTCGCTCTCGCCTTCGCCGTCGATGATGGTGGTGTTATCCTTGGTAATAACAACGCGCTTTGCAACACCTAAGTCATCTAAGGTAGCCTTGTCTAATTCCATGCCTAATTCTGATGAAATTACAGTACCGGCAGTCAGGATAGCGATATCCTGTAACATTGCCTTACGACGGTCGCCAAAGCCTGGAGCCTTAACAGCTGCAACCTTAACGATACCACGCATATTGTTAACAACCAAGGTAGCTAATGCCTCTGACTCAACATCCTCTGCGATAATGAGTAATGGCTTGCCAGCCTTTGCAACACCTTCTAATACGCTTAAGAGATCACGAATGTTTGAAATCTTCTTGTCGCATAAGAGAATGTATGGATTCTCAAGTTCAACAGTACCGTTCTCGGTCTTGTTTACGAAGTAAGGTGATAAGTAGCCGCGGTCAAACTGCATACCTTCAACTAAATCTAACTGATCTTCTAAACCCTGACCGTCTTCGATGGTGATAACACCGTCACGACCAACCTTCTCCATTGCCTGAGCAATTAAGTTACCAACAGTCTCATCTGAGTTAGCTGAAATGGTGCCAACCTGAGCAATAGTCTTCTGATCTTCACATGGCTTTGAGAGCTTCTTTAACTCCTCAACAGCAGCTGCAACAGCCTTGTCAATACCACGCTTTAAATCCATTGGATTCATACCGGCAGCAATTGACTTTAAGCCTTCGTTAACGATAGCCTGAGCTAATACAGTAGCGGTAGTGGTACCGTCACCTGCAGCATCATTTGCCTTTGAAGCTACTTCCTTAACCATCTGGGCGCCCATATTCTGGAACTTGCCCTCAAGCTCGATTTCCTTAGCAACTGAAACACCATCCTTGGTGATTAAAGGTGCGCCGTAG
>ONCB01000043.1:0-15424 GCA_900316175.1 uncultured Succinatimonas sp. | reverse complement strand
AGCTCTTGTCTAAAACTACGTTACGGCCTTTAGGACCTAAGGTTACCTTAACAGCATTTGCTAATACATTAACGCCTTCTAACATCTGTGAACGGGCGTCATTACCGAAAACAACCTGTTTTGCTGACATTTTTAAATCTTCCTAAAATAAAAAAAACTTTGCTTTAATTAAGAGAATTAGTCTTCAACAATTGCGAAAACATCGGTCTCAGAGATGATTACAACTTCCTTGCCGTCAATCTTCTCTTTCTTGCAGCCGTAACCTTCGTTGTAAATAACAGTATCACCAACCTTTACGCTTAATGGTGCAGTATGACCGTTCTCTAAAATACGGCCGTTACCTACTGCAATAACCTTACCGCGAGTTGACTTCTCTGCAGCTGCGCCTAATAAGATACCGCCAGCTGATTTCTTCTCTTCTTCAAATGGTTCAACAATTACGCGATCATACAAAGGAACTAATTTCATTTGTTTCTCCACGGCCTTCCTGCCGTAATCTGCAATCGGAAAATGGCGTCCGATTATCACCAAGGTTCATCATTTATGTGTTTGAATGAACCATAAAAAACCCTAACAAATACAAATATGGGGACAGGTATTTTTAATTTCAAGATAAAAAATTAAAAATTTTTATAAACAGAAGCTGATTTTGACCCGGTCCACATTTTTGCGTTATTTGAGCTTCTCATTCTCGTCTTCTGGTCTTATCTCTGTAAATTCACCATCAATAGTCTGTCCTTTAGTGTAGCCATCGGAGGGCTTTGACTGCTTTTGTGAATAGTAATTCTGGAATCTAATCTGTACAGAAGGTACAAGAAGCAGCAGAGCCAGAATATCAGAAATAAAGCCTGGGAAAAGGAACAGGAAACCTGCTAATGGCAGAAAGGTTAACTGAATATCAAATACACCACTCTGAAGCTGGCTTAAAAGAACCTTAAAACGGGATTTTAACAGCACAACACCAACGAATGTTGTGAAAAATACTGCCAGAAGAGTATTAAACCCACCAAAATAAGAGCCGACCTGAATTAACACAAACAGCTCTAAAAAAAACAGAATTACAATGAACCCTAATATTTTCTGCATATAAACACCTTAATTTAATCTGAATATTTATATATATGGGGACAGACAGTCTGAATTAAAAGTGTGATTTAAATAATTTAATTTCAGAAGTTAAGGAGATAACATTTACTTATATTTTCAATAAAATAGCTTATCTTTGTATAATATATTAAATATGAGATACAGACCTCATTTAGCTATTTCATCTAATGATAAATTCATAGCTTAAACTATACTGAAAGTATTAAATTGATCTAATTGAATTTAATTTTTTAAACTAAAGGTAAAAACTATGTCTGACAAACTAACCATCAGGGCGAAAATTACCATCAGTTATCTGCTGTTAATTGCGTTCCTTGCGGTTACAACAATCTATGCTGTAATCACAACCAAAGGTAACATCGATGCAGCAAACCATATTGAGCAGATCCTGAACAAGTCCTACAACCGAGTAATGAATACTCAGAGGCAGCTTGAAGCAACAAACAATATGATCTTAGCTTACCTTGATGGTACTTCAGCTCACAACAATGACAATCAGTTCATTATTGACTCAAAGGGTATGATTAAAAAGATTGCGGACATTGCAGCAATTATGAATGAGAATGTGATTGGTGACCTCCCATCAGCTGACGGATACAAGAACAACATTCTCCTGATTAAAAAAGAAATTGTAATTCTCCAGAATCTGTATGATACAAAAGTGGTTCCTCTAGTTCAGCAGAAAAACCATGCAGATGCATTAAACGCTTATATTGCAGATGTATATCCAAAGTTAAATGAATGTCTGGATCTTTTTAAAAAACTTATTGATGAACAGGTTTCTCTTTCCATCAATATTAACCAGAGCAATACTTCAAATGCTCCAATGATCACCTCTATCATAATGGCAATTCTGGCAATTCTAGTAGCTGCCATCATGTCACAGATGATGTCAAAATACATTGGTTCAAGCTTCAAGCGTCTGATTGAATATGTAACCAGAATGGCAAAAGGTGACTTTGACTTTAAGATTGTTAACAATCATAGCGACGAGTTCGGTGTTGTCGTTGACGCTGTAATCGAAATGAGACAGAAACTGAGCAAGTCATTAAAGGATGTTGTAGATAACTACAACAACCTCAATGAACAGCTGAATATCGCTCAAAGCAACATTTCTTCTATCGTGCATGCAGTAAATGATGCAGAAAACCGCTCTGTAACAGTATCTGCAGCATCTGATGAAATGGTATCCACAACATCTGATATTGCCAAGAACTGCGAAGCTGCTGCCATGACTTCAAATCAGTCTCAGGATATTATCCGCGAAGGTGTTGACCAGGTTGAATTTGTAATCAATGACATTCGCGCTCAGGCTGACAAGACCAAGAAGGATGCTGAACTTATTGCTGCCCTACTTGAACAGTCAAACCGAATTGGCACAATAGTTCAGACTATTGAGGACATCGCCTCTCAGACCAACCTCCTTGCTCTTAACGCTGCAATTGAGGCTGCCCGTGCAGGTGAAGCAGGTAAGGGCTTCGCTGTGGTAGCTGATGAAGTTCGTGCCTTAGCATCACGTTCATCTGCATCCACTCAGGAAATCACCAAGATGGTATCTCAGATCCAGACTGATGCAAACAACGCCAACGACTCTATGGTACAGTCTTCAACAGAGATGGAGAATCTGGCTCAGAAGGCTGCCGGTGTTACCGCAATTCTGAACGACATTATTGATCATGTTGGTAATGTAAATTCTCAGATTGGTCAGATTGCAACCGCAGCTCAGCAGCAGACCACAGCTACAGCTGAAATCTCCAACAATATGCAGGGGGTAAGCAACCTGACTCAGGAAAGCTCACGTCTGTCAGGTGAAACAAATGACAACATTGACAAGATCTTAGAAGACGGCAGAAACCTTGTTGAAATGTTAAAGACCTTCAAGCTTACAAGATAAGTTCTAATTACTTAAAACAGGAACTTTATGTTCCTGTTTTTTTTTTCTTCATTCTACATTGCTCACCTCAAATCCACCCAGTTAATAGTATAATCAATAAGGTTTCAACAACAAATGTAACTGCAATGAAAAAATACTTATTCTCTTTATTCTTAACCTTATTTTCTTTAAATCATGCATATGCAGGCAGTGGTGACGATCTTGAGGCACTGCTCTCTATTGATGGAGTAAACAACCAGCAAAGTAATGAGAACTCTATGCCATATAAGGTCGAATGTAAGCAGACAAGAGAAGACACCGTAAAATGTACGCTTGAAACTGAAAAAGGGGCTTATGTATATAAGGATTCTTTAAAGGCTGAATGCAAAAACGGAATTGTAGTTGTTGAACCATTAAAAAAAGGCACAATTCACTCAGATCCAAACGGAGCTCATGAAACCTATGAAGGACCATTTACCTTTAAGGTAAATCTTATCGACGTTAAAAAGGATTCTCTTGTAAAAGTTAAATTCAGAGGCTGTGACAGTGATGGCATATGCTACCCTGAAGGAAGCACCGATGTTTTAATCAATGCTGATTTCACGCTTGATAAAGGTGAAGCTGTACCTTATGGAACAGACCGCAGTCAGAATACAGATGAAACTTATGCCGATTTTATCATTATGCTGCTTTTGGCACTTCTCTTAGGAGCTGCCCTTGATCTTACTCCTTGTGTCTTCCCAATGCTCACCATTTATTCAGCAACCATTCTTGGAAGAGAGTTTGTTTCAAAAGCTCACTCCATAAGACTCAATGGCTCATACCTTACAGGTCTTGCTCTGACCTACTGCATTGCAGGTATTATCTTTTCTGTAATTGGTTTGGCAGCTCATGCCTTTTTACAGCATCCGGTATCAGTAATTGTTATGGCAGCTGCACTTGTCGTCTTTGCGCTTGACTGCATGGGAATTATTACCTTAAAGGTGCCATTACTTTTCAATAATAAACTGCAGAATAAAATTAACGCTCAAAAAGAAGGAACTGCAACCAAAGCATTTATCTTTGGTGCTCTGTCAGCTCTGATTACCACTCCGTGTACCTCAGCGCCACTTGCTGGTGCCTTAATCTATGTCATGAATACCAATTCTCTACTAAAAGGTTCTCTTCTGTTCCTTGCAATTGGTATTGGAATGGGACTTCCTTTAGTTCTGATTGGCTTTTTTGGCAATAAGTTTTTAAGCACATTCAAAGGTAAGGGACAGATCATAAGAAACCTCCTTGCAATTCCTTTACTGATTGCTGCCGTCTATGTTACCGAGCATCTGTATCAGGAATATGCTGCATATGTAAAATCGCTTGTCTATGCCTTTTGTGCTTCATATCTTATCTATACACTAAAAGATCTCTTAAAGCTTAAAGCTCCTGCAACCATCTGTGTTCTGGTGTTTATTCTGCTGTCTAATATCTTTTATAAGATGACTGAGACCATAGAGCTGCCTTTTACAAATATCGAAAATATCTCAAATCTAGAAAACTACAAAGGCAAAAAGGTCCTTTTGACTATCGGCGCTGACTGGTGCAGTAACTGCCATGCTCTTGACAAACAGCTTTATGCAACAGTAGATTTTAAAAAGGCAATGGACAATGTAGTGCTGCTCCGCTATGACTTTACCAATCCTGATACAAAAGAAAGTAAAGAAGCTGCTTTAAAATTCAGACTGGTTGGAGTTCCTTTTGCTGCTGTGATTGATGAAGATCAGAACATTGTAAAAACCTTCACTGGCGGAGTTTCGCTGGAAGAACTAAATGAAGCTTTAAAGAAATAAACCTATTGAATAAGGATACAAAATGGACAATATTTTTGAAAAACAGATGACACAGGATGATTCAGCTTTAAAGAAAGCATATGTACAGAAAATCATTCGTCTTTTTGATGACAGACAGTTTGCCTTTGAGTTTTCTGTAAATCTCATTCAGGCTCTTATGTCTACTATTCCAGGTTACGAAAAATCCAACCGAAAACTTTTGGATATTATTTCTTCTTCTTTAAATGACTATTTGGAGTACGACAACAGCACTCTGCCAAGACTGATTAAGATCTTCTGCCTACCTGAAAGCACAAAAAAAGAGGAAATGATTAAACGTCTTACCTATCTTATCGTACAGATAATGTTTATGGGATATCTTCTTAATGGTGTAAAAATTGATATTAAAGATGTCATAAACGGACCTCTTAACAATATAAATATTGTAGTTAAGCCGTCCAAGTTTGCTTTTTCACAAAAAGCAAGCGAATTTATTATAAATATTCATGAAAACTACACTGGCAACTTTGAAGATCAGATGTCACAGGAAATTGCAGCTGATGCCATGCAGAAACTTATAAAGACTCTGCCAGATTATTTTAATTTTTAGGTTATATAAAATAGGTTTGATATGAGCAATATTTTTGAAATGTACCCGGATCGCTTTGCTGACGAAAAAGCATATGTTCAGAAACTGATAAAACTCTTTGATGACAGCCGTTTTGCATATGAATGCGGAGCAAACCTTATAAACATTCTTTTATCAACTCTTCCTGAAGCACCAGGAAGTAAAAGAAAGCTTATTAACGTAATCAGCGAATTTCTCAATGACTACCTTGATTATCAGGATGATGCACAATCAAGAATAATCACTCTGTTTGGTCTTCCAGAGAACACCAGAAAAGAAGAGGTGATTAAACGCCTTTCATTCATATTCTTGCAGATAATGTATCTGGGGAAACTGCTTGACGGCGTAATGATTAACATTACTGATGTGATCACAGGACCTATAGATAAAATGAATGTGTTGATTAAATCTTCAAAATTTGCCTTTTCTGAACGCACTGTAGAGTTCATTATGTCAACTTATGAAGAGTTCACCGGTGACTTTGAGGATGAGAAATCACAGAAAGGTGCCGCACAGGCAATGCAGAAAATGGTCGCAAGACTGCCTGAATTTTACGATTATCTTTTTTAAAGCAAAAAGGCGGGATTAAATCCCGCCCTTTTACATTTTAATCAGAACAGATTACTTGGCTTCTGGCTTCTTTACATCTACTAATTTTACGTAGAATACTAAAGCTGAATTTGGCTTGATAACCTGACCTACACCATTCTCGCCGTAAGCAAGATTTGCAGGGATGTAGAACTCGTACTCAGCGCCTGGAGCCATCATCTGCAGACCTTCAACCCAGCCAGGAATGAGGTTCTGTAACTGGAATTCAACTGCGTTCTGCTGCTCATCAAATACGGTACCATCGATGGTGGTGCCCTTATAGATTACAGATACGGTATCGCCTAAAGCTGCCTTATCGCCCTTACCTTCAGCTAATACCTTGAATAACAGACCTGAAGCAGTCTTCTGAACACCTTCTTCAGTTGCCTTCTTTGCAAGGAATTCGTTACCGGCCTTTAAGTTGGTTTCAGCTACAGCCTGAGCTCTTGAGTCAGATGCTTCCTTAACCTTGGCATCAAGTGCCTTTAAAGTACCTTCGATATCTTCACGTGAAAGCTCGCTGTTCATGTTAAGACCATCATTGAAGCCCTTTGCAATTGCAGCAGATGGTAATTCTCCACCTAAAGCATCCTGCTCAACCTTCATGCGTGAAACATAGGTTCCTAATGAAACACCAATAGCGTAAGCTGCCTTGTCTTCAAAAGAGCTGTTCTCATTTAAGAATTTCTCTGAAGATACATTTAAAGCACCTGAAACTGTTACTTTCTTACCGCCACATGCAGTAACTGACAGTACAGCAGCTGCAATTAAAGATAATGCAACTGACTTGCTGACTAACTTTTTCAAATTTACTCCTGAATTTTAATTTTAGAAATGTTTAAATGAATTATCTGAATAATCCAGTATTCTACCACGTTTTGTAATGGATAATCCGCATTTTTTAATAACGCCAACCCTGGTTACCTGCACCTGATGAGATTCAGCCAGTTCAAAAAGCCTTGACTCTTTATCGGCAGGAACTGTAAACAGAAGTTCATAATCACCGCCGCCAGACAGACAGAGTCTGTCGGTATAATCTTCATCAAGATTATATAAAGCAAACTCATAAGGTTTGGGTAACAGCTCTGCTTCAATAATAGCACCTTTGCCAGACCTTTCTAAAATATGCTTTAAATCTCCAATCAGACCATCAGAAATATCAAGTGCACAGACTGATACCTCGGTAAGAGCCATGGCAAAAGAGCATCTGTCTTCAATCAACATGCTCTTTTTATAGCATCTGTCAAAAGCATCCTCTGCAAGAGAAAGTTTTTTATAGCCTAAATCTACAGCAAGTGCTGGGAGTCCTAAGGTTCCGGTCACATATATATAGTCGCCTTCTTTTGCTCTGTCACGGCGCAGGCATTTACCATCCCTGATTAAACCATAGGCACTGATGGTGACTGAAAGTGGACCTTTTGAGGTATTGCCACCGACTAAAGGCATTTTCAGTTTATTGGCAAGAGTGAATAAACCTTTTGAAAAGCCGTCTAAAAATTCTTCACTATTATCAGGCAGGGTAATTGAAAGCGTAAAGCAGTAAGGTTGCGCTCCCATTGCAGCAAGATCTGAAACATTAACGAGTAATGACTTGTATCCTAGAAGATATGGATCGGTATCTTTAAAAAAATGAATTCCCTCATTGAGGGTATCTGTGGTAACCGCAAGTGATGTATTTAAAGGAATGTTTATAAGGGCACAGTCATCACCTATGCCCAGAGCTATACCTTCACCGCTGTCATTGGCGGTGAAGTATTTTTCGATAAGATTGAATTCGCCTAATGACACTTTATGCCTTGTTGGCCTTAACAACCTTATCAAGAACGCCATTTACGAACTTATGGCTGTCCTGCTCGGCAAATTCTTTGGCAAGAATAATTGCCTCGTTGATTACTACTCGGTATGGAACTTCCTGACGATACATAAGCTCAAAAGTAGCAACACGCAGCAGAGCTTTGTCCACCTGATCAAGATCGTCTAAAGGACGTGACAGGAATGGAGCGAAAATACCATCAAGTTCTGAAACGTTGTTGATTACGCCAGTTACCAGATCGTGGAAATAATCTAAATCAGCACCCTGAACCGGCTGATCTTCTAAAAACTGCTTTTCAATTTCAGTTGGGCTGTAGCCTGTTAACTGCCACTGATAAACAGCCTGCAGAGCAAAATGTCTTGCCTTGTGACGCTGAGCTGGAGTTACCTTGCCTTCAGTTGCATCCATTTTTTACTTCCTATATAACTTTAATTATTAAAACTGCTTGATGATGTTAACCATCTCTAAGGCTGCAGAAGCGGCCTCGCACCCCTTGTTGCCTGCATGAGTACCGGCTCTTTCGATAGCCTGCTCTAAGGTATCAACGGTTAATACACCGTTTGAAACAGGGATGCTGTGATTTAATGAAACCTGAGTTACACCCTTGGCACACTCGTTGGCAACGATTTCAAAATGATAGGTAGAACCACGGATCACACAGCCTAAGGTGATGATGGCATCGAACTTCTTGCTCTGAGCGATTTTCTCGCATACTACAGGAATTTCAATTGCGCCAGGAACACGAACGAGAGTAATGTTCTCCTCAGGAACTTCACCTTCGCGCTTTAATACGTCAAGAGCACCTTCAACCAGACGCTCACAGATCATTGAATTAAAACGTGATACAACGATTGCAAACTTACCGTCGCGGCAAGGCTTATTGCCTTCAATTACTTTCAATGACATATGTTCTCCAATAAATTAAACAAAACCGTTTTTAATAAGAGTACTCATGCTGATGCCAGAGCTCTGAGTCTTTTTCTCTGACTTTGCCTCGATGAGTCTCTCTAAATATCTTGCCAGCACATCAACTTCAAGATTTACCTTTGAGCCAGGCTCAAAACCTGAAAAATCAACTGTATTCTGGGTATGTGGAATGAGAGTGAGGCGGAACACATCATTCTCAATATCATTTACAGTAAGGGAAACTCCATTAACTGCAATTGAACCTTTCTTAGCAATATAGCGCAAAATATCCTGCGGTGCTCTGATATAGATATCATAAGCTTCATCTAAAGTCTGTTTTTTAACTACGGTACCTACACCGTCAACATGGCCCTGAACAATATGGCCACCAAGATGAGTTGAAGGAGTACATGCAAGCTCGAGATTTACAGCACAGCCACGCTTATAATCACAGAACGCGGTATGAGCTACAGTCTCTGCTGAGACATCTGCATAAAAACAGTCACCTGACATTCTGGTCACAGTAAGGCAGACACCATTGTTAGCGATGGAATCACCAAGCTTAACTCTTTGTTTAAGTAAGAAGGAAGATGGTGTTTTAACAATGATTTCGTAACCGCGACCGTGTGCGGTCATGGCTTCGAGAGTACCTACTGCTTCAACTATACCTGTAAACATCTTTACTATCTTTATTAAATTCAAAAAGCTTATTATGCCGGTATCAGGCCTTAAGATAATGCATAAGAACATCATCTCCATAAGTTTTTACGGAATGAAGTTTAAAGGCAGGCTTCTGATTCAGATTAGCTAAAGGAGCAGTAACAAATGCATCCCTTGCACCTTTACCTAAAATCTTTGGAGCTATAAAAGCATAGATTTCATCTACAAACCCAAGATCAAGTAAAGCTGAAACAAAAGTGGATCCTGCTTCAACCATAACTCTTCTAATCTGCATTTCAGACAGACTTACAAGCAGATCATCGAGGTTTACATGACCATTTTGTTCTGGAAGATAAAGTCTTGTAACAACGTCGTTTACCTTCTCTTCCTTAAGATACAGTTCTGTATCATCAGTTGCATTAACTAAAAGAACCTTTCCCTCTTTGAAAATCTGATACTGTTCAATATCAAGAACATTCTTTGAATCGACAATTACCTTTAAAGGCTGGCGGATAAACTTTTTATCTATCTTCTTTAAGATTTTCTCTGGGAAGGTCTCGTATCTGACATTCATTTTAGGATCATCTGCAATTACAGTTGCTGCAGTAGTTAATATGCAGTCTGATTTTGCTCTGATATCCTGAACTTTCATTCTTGATTTGTCAGAGGTAATCCACTTGCTCTGACCGTCACCAAGTGCTGTTTTAGCATCAAGAGACATACCAGTCTTCACAGACACGTATGGATGACTTGATACAATTGACTTCATGAAAGCGCGATTCTGGAATAATGACTTCTCTTCAAGAACATGCGGTACAACTTCAATACCGGCATCTTCCATCATCTTAAAGCCTCTGCCGCTTACTTTTGGATTTGGGTCGCCTGCAGCGACCACAACGCGGGAAACCTTCTGCTCAATAAGTCTTAAAGCACAAGGTGGAGTTCTTCCATAATGAGAGCATGGCTCTAAGGTAACATATGCAGTAGCACCTTCAACATCGAAGGAGGCATCAGTTAAAGCCATAATCTCAGCATGCGGCTCACCAGCTTTGTGGTGATATCCTTTGCCGATAACTTTTCCGTCACGCACAATGACACATCCTACCGCAGGATTTGGGTAGGATGTATAAAGACCGCATGATGCAAGCTTTAAAGCCTGCATCATGTATTTTTCGTCCTGTGTTAAAACTGAACTCATTTAATAAGTTATTAGTCTTTGTAAACAGGGAACTTGGCACACAGAGCCTGAACGCGCTCACGGCACTTTAAGATAACTTCATCATTCTGATAGTTGTCTAAAACGTCACAGATAATTGAAGCTAATTCCTTAATCTCAGCCTCTTTGAAACCACGACGGGTACATGCTGGAGTACCAACACGGATACCTGAGGTTACAAATGGTGAACGTGGTTCGCCAGGAACAGTATTCTTGTTAACAGTAATGAATGCCTTGCCTAAAGCAGCCTCTGCATCCTTACCAGTCATCTCAAGGCCAATGAAGTCCATTAAGAACAGGTGGTTGTGGGTACCGCCAGATACAACCTTGTAACCGCGCTTCATAACTTCTTCAGCTAAAAGCTTGGCGTTTGCAACAACCTGCTTCTGGTAATCAACGTACCAAGGCTCCATAGCCTCCTTGAATACGATGGCCTTAGCTGCAATGATGTGCTCTAAAGGACCGCCCTGAGTACCAGGGAAGATTGCAGAATTTAACTTCTTGTAAATGGTCTCATCGTGGCAGTTTGACAGGATGAAGCCTGAACGTGGGCCGCCTAATGACTTGTGGGTGGTTGAAGATACAACATGAGCGTACTCAATTGGGCTTGGGTATACACCTGCAGCAATTAAGCCGGCTACGTGAGCCATATCAACTAAAAGATATGCGCCAACTTCATCAGCAATTTCACGCATTCTCTTCCAGTCAACGATGCCAGAGTAAGCAGAGAAACCGGCGATAATCATCTTTGGCTTAATCTCTAAAGCCTGCTCACGGATCTTGTCGTAATCAAGCTCACCATTCTCATTTACTTCGTAGCCTACTGACTTGTAAGTCTTACCAGAAAAGTTTACTGAAGAACCGTGGGTTAAGTGACCGCCAGAGGCAAGTGAAAGACCTAAAACGGTGTCACCTGGCTGACATAAAGCCTGGTAAACAGCATTGTTTGCCTGTGAACCCGCGTGAGGCTGAACGTTTGCGTATTCGCAGTTGAACAGCTTGCAAGCACGATCAATTGCCAATTTTTCAACGATATCAACATACTCGCAACCACCGTAGTAACGCTTTCCTGGATAACCTTCAGCGTACTTGTTGGTTAACTGTGAACCCTGTGCTTCCATAACACACTTTGAAGCATAGTTTTCTGATGCGATAAGCTCAATATGGTCTTCCTGACGCTGGTTTTCGCCACTCATGGCCTCCCATAACTCAGGATCATACTGTGCAATTGAATTAGCTTTGTTCATGAAGCTCATCTGAATATTCCTCAGTTTAAAAAATCTTTTCAGCGTGAAAACATCTCACACTGCGCATTAAAAATGCTACAAACTTATTCTAGCATTTTTTTGATAACTTCATCATATTTTTTACATCTGTAATCTCATTAAATTTGATAATTAACTTTTTCAAAATTACCCTCAATACAGGTGATTATTATCGCTAAGGTGTCTTTTATTTAAAAAAAGTTACTTTTTGAATAAAAAAATCGACTTTTTATTAAAAAAAAAGACTAGACTTCACTTAAAAATGTTAAAATTATTCAATACATTTTTAGGAGAACGACCTTGTCAAAATATTCAATTCTTGTTGTTAATGGTCCAAATCTGAATCTTTTAGGTACCAGAGAGCCTCAGATATATGGTTATGAAACTTTATCTGACCTTGAAAAGCATTTAAAAGACGTGGCAGAGGAACTTGACGTAAGTCTTGAATGTTACCAGTCCAACCATGAAGGAGACATAGTCGATAAAATCCAGGGTTCAAGAAAGAACGTAGATTTCATACTTCTCAATGCTGGTGCCTACACACATACAAGCGTTGCTATCCGTGACGCTCTTGCTGGTATCGACATTCCGTTCTATGAGATCCATATTTCCAACGTACACAAAAGAGAGGAATTCAGACATCATTCTTATCTTTCAGATGTTGCTGTTGGTGTAATTGTAGGTTTCGGACTTGATGGTTACGAATTCGCTTTAAGAGGCGCTGTGCGTCTTTTAGATCGCAAGTAAACATCAGGATTAAGAATAAACTAGATAAATTAGGATATTTTCATGCAAATTGATATTCATAAGATTGCTAAGCTGATCGAGCTTGTATCTAATTCAGATGTTTCTGAGATTAACTTAAAGCAAGGCGAAGAAGAGCTTAAGATTACCCGTGAAAAGCAGGTTGTAGCTCAGGCAGTTCAGACTGTTGTTGCAGCTCCTGCAGCTCCAGCTCCTGTTGCAGCCCCAGCAGCTCCAGCTCCAGCAGCAGCTCCAGCTCCTGCAGCAGCTCCAGCAGCTACCGATGCAGCAAAGCTTATGAAGTCACCAATGGTTGGTACCTTCTACCGTTCAGCAAGCCCAGAAGCAGCTCCATTCGTTGAGGTTGGCGCAACTGTTAAGGCTGGCGATACTCTGTGCATTATCGAAGCTATGAAGATGATGAACCAGATTCAGGCTGACAGAGCCGGTGTTATCAAGAAGATCCTTGTTGAGAACGGCTCTACTGTTGAGTTTGATCAGCCAATCTTCGAGTTTGAATAATAGGTTTCTGAATTACAGATAGGCATAAATAATGAAGCTTGAAAAAGTTCTTATTGCAAACCGCGGTGAGATTGCTTTACGTATTTTACGTGGCTGTCGTCAGTTAGGTATCAAAACTGTAGCAATTCACTCTACCGCTGACCGCGATTTACTGCATGTTAAGCTTGCAGACGAGGCAGTATGTATCGGCCCTGCAGCTCCTAAAGATTCATACTTAAATATTCCTTCAATCATTGCAGCAGCAGAAGCTACCGGTGCAAATGCAATTCACCCAGGTTACGGCTTCCTCTCAGAGAATGCTGACTTTGCTGAGATGGTTGAGAAATCAGGTTTTATCTTCATCGGTCCTACCGCTGACACCATTCGTCTTATGGGCGACAAGGTATCAGCAAAGAAAGCAATGCAGAAGGCTGGCGTTCCATGCGTTCCAGGTTCTGCTGGTGCTTTAGGTTCTGATTTTGAAGAGAACAAGCGTCTTGCCAACAAGATTGGCTACCCAATCATCATTAAAGCTGCCGGTGGCGGCGGTGGTCGTGGTATGCGTGTTGTAAGAAGCGATGCAGAGCTTGAAGATTCAATTGCTCTGACCCGTCGCGAGGCAGATATGTTCTTCAACAATCCTGCTGTTTATATGGAGAAATTCCTTGAGAACCCACGTCACGTAGAGTTCCAGGTTTTATCTGACGGTCAGGGTCACGCAGTTTATTTAGGCGAACGTGACTGCTCTATGCAGCGTCGTAACCAGAAGGTTTTAGAAGAGGCTCCAGCTCCATTCATCAGCGACGAGCAGCGTAAGACCATTGGTGAGCGCTGTGCTCAGGCATGTATCGATATCGGCTACCGTGGTGCAGGTACCTTCGAGTTCCTGTATGAGAATGGTGAGTTCTACTTCATCGAGATGAATACCCGTGTTCAGGTTGAGCACCCAATCACCGAGATGATCACTGGCGTTGATATTGTTCGTGAAATGATTTCAGTTTGCGCAGGCAATCCTCTGTCAATGACTCAGGATGACATCAAGTTAAAGGGTCACGCATTTGAATTCCGTATCAATGCAGAAGATCCTGCAACCTTTATGCCTTCACCAGGTGAGATTAAGTACCTGCACGTACCTGGCGGTCCAGGCGTTCGCTGGGACAGCCATGTATACCAGGGCTACAAAGTACCACCTCACTATGATTCATTAGTTGGTAAGCTGATTGTATTTGATGATACTCGTGAACAGGCTCGTATCCGTGGCTTAGGTGCCTTAGATGAGCTTCTGTTAACCGGCATCAAGACCAACATTCCTCTGCACAAGGATCTTTTAACTGATCCTGTAGAGATCAAGGGTGGCGCAAGCATCCACTACCTCGAGGAGAAACTTGAGGCAAAGAAGAACGAAAAGAAATAATTCTTTAGTTTTCGTAAAAGGAGAGCTTTGGCTCTCCTTTTTTGTTGTTTTAAACAATTGAGCTTTTTAAAAAGGAAAACATATGGAATTACAAAATGCAGTCATTCTCAAGATGATTGAGTTTAACAAAGGTGATCCAAAAAGGATCCAGCATTTTTTAAAAGTTTATGAATTTACTCATCTGATTGCTCTTAACGAAGGAATGGAAAAGAACATAAGAGATACTCTTGAGATTGCATCCATCGTTCATGATATAGCCATTGTTCCTTGCGAAAAGAAATATGGTCACTGCAATGGAAAGATTCAGGAAGAAGAAGGTCCAGCTTATGCAAGAGAACTTTTAAAGGACTTTTCTGAAATATCACAAAACATGCTCGAGAGAATTTGCTATCTTATTGCTCATCATCATACCTACACAGATGTTGATGGCCTTGATTACAGGATCCTTCTAGAAGCAGACTTTCTTGTTAATGCCTTTGAAGATGAACTGCCTCAAAAAGCGATTTTAAACGCCAGAGAAAAAATTTTTGAAACCAAAACCGGCACAGATCTTTTGAATACTATGTATTCACTTACATAGAAAAAGAAATTAGGTAGACTAAAAAGTATGTTTCAGTGCAATAACGAAGAATTATTGCAATCCTTAAATTATCTTTTTACTCTACCTTCTTTGTGATCTTCAATGCTTACTCGCTATAAATGAGCTCTTCTGTCAAAACCAGATTCTCTGTAATAAATCTGTTTTGACTTGTACATATTAAGATCAGAATGATGCATCAGCTCTTTTACTGAAACAGAAGACGGGTAACTGACATTGAGCAGTAAATTTTAGGATTATTTCTCCCCGATCTTTACTGCCATAAATTTTAAACCTCAGTGCAGATAAAAGTTTTGTAAGTCGAAC
>ONCB01000019.1 GCA_900316175.1 uncultured Succinatimonas sp. | reverse complement strand
CAATTCACAATGTAAATTCTAAAAGAACAATCTGACTGTAAAAGTCAGTCAAAATACTCAAAACTATTTTTCGGTATTCGACCGTTCTGAGTAGTTACTTGATGCTTTAATTGACTAATATTTGTCCCCATATATAAGTTACGGAGTATAATAAATTTACCGTATCTTTATTATTATGGAATAAGATGGAAGAAACAGTTAACAACGACGAAAGCAAAGCTTTAAGTCTTTTAGCACCCGTAGGAAATATTGATGGCTATGTAAGAGTTATCAACAAGGTTCCTATGCTTGAAGAAGACGATGAAAGAGCTCTTGCTATCAGATTGAGAGATTACGGCGATCTTGGAGCTGCAAGAAAGCTTATTCTGTCTCATCTGCGTCTGGTTGTAAGTATTGCTCGTGGCTATCTGGGGTATGGTCTACCTCTAGCTGATCTTATTCAGGAAGGTAATATCGGACTTATGAAGGCTGTTAAGCACTTTGATCCTGATGCTGGTGCCCGCCTTGCTGCTTTTGCAGTTCACTGGATTAAGTCTGAAATCCATGATTATGTAATTAAAAACTGGCGTGTTGTAAAGATTGCGACTACCAAGGCACAAAGAAAGCTCTTCTTCAAGTTAAGACAGAACAAGAAGCATTTAGGATGGTTTACTGATTCTGAGCGCAATCTTGTGGCAAGTGAGCTTGGTGTATCATCTGCGGACGTTGCTGAGATGGAAACACGACTTGCAGGTCAGGATATAGGTTACGATTTAAGTTCTGAAGACAGTTCTGACAGCTCATCAAATATGCTGGCTCTGGCTCCAGCATCCTATTTGGAGGATGAGAACTCAAATTTTGCTACCACCTTTGAGAACAGAGACTACAAGAGTTTTGAACTTGAGTGTCTTGCCAAGGCATTAAAGTCTCTGGATGATCGTTCTCAGTATATTATCAAGCGCCGCTGGCTTGATGATGAAAAGGCTACACTGCAGGAATTATCCGACGAACTGCATGTATCAGTAGAGCGTGTAAGACAGATTGAAACAGCTTCCTTAAAGAAAGTGAAGGAAATTATTATCCACGATACAAGTGAAGCTGATTCACCTTCAGATGTGCATCTTATTGAATCAAAATAAGAAGGTTTAAATCTTATTATCTCTTAAAAGAGATCTGTGTCTTACCTTTACACAGGTTCCTCTTTCATTGAATCTGTCAGCAAGGGTCTGAGCAATATAAACAGAGCGGTGGTAACCACCAGTGCATCCAATTGCTACAGTAAGGTAGCTTCTGTCACTTGCTTCAATAGGATTGATAATGCTTGAGAGCAGATCGTCAATCTTGTCGATGTATTCTTCAACTTCAGGGTACTTTTCAAAGAATTTAATAATTGGCTCTTCAAGACCATTGTGAGATCTTAAGGTTTTCTCCCAGTATGGATTTGGAAGGAAACGGGCATCGAATACGAAGTCAGCATCCTTTGAAACACCGTCTTTAAAGCCGAACGACTCAAAGATCACTACAATCTGCTTATATGGTTTACCCTGAATGGAGGTAATTACCTGCTTGCATAAATCGTGAATTGAAAGGTTGGTTGTATCAATACGCAGATCTGCAATAGCGGCAATCTTTTTTAAAATATCACTTTCGCGCTCAATGGCTTCTTTTAAAGAAAGGTTCTTTAGAGACAGGGGATGAAGTCTTCTGGTCTCTGAGTAGCGCTTAATAAGAACCTGATCATCAGCATCAATGAAGATAACTGTTGAATTAATATCAGGGTCACGGAAAGTTTTTACGTAAGAGTCATTAAGTTTCTGCAGATCTTCTTCGCTAAGAGGCATATTTCTTACGTCAATAGATACAGCAAGCTTCGGATATGTGGTCTTTGCAAGCTTAACAATATCTTCGAGCATAACAACCGGAAGATTATCTACGCAGTAATAACCAAGATCTTCAAGTGAATGCAGGGCTACAGTTTTACCAGCACCTGATCTGCCTGATATGATTACCAGTTCAACGACTTTGTTATGACCCTGTTTCATAAATTATTCCGATTTTTTTTATTGGACCTGATTTTCAGCTGTTTCTATAGGATCACCCAGCATTCCATGCTCAATTTTATCAAGCATAAGGTCAATCTGGTTCAAAATAACTTCAATTTTGTGCTTTTCGTTCCTAACCATTCTAAGAGCATTAAGCAGATCCTGATCTGAAAGAATAGTAGTCAGATCTTTTAAAAGCTTTTCTGTTTCATCATAATCGCTTTTTTCAGAGATAAACAAAGTAAAAGCTATATCTACAAGCTGTTCGTCAGCATCAACTGAATTAAATGGTACTGGTTTATCAAGAATTGAGAGAACAGCAAAATTCTTCTCAATACCTTCAATTACAGCATGAGGAATAGCTACGCCCTGAAAGAATACAGTTGTACCCCACTCTTCGCGTTTATTCAGACTGCGTATGATATCCTGAGCACTTTTACCTGTAATAAAAGCACCACAATCAGCAATCTCTTCAAATACACTTTTCTTTGAATAACAGAAAAGTGGAGAGAGAATTTTGGTATCTGGAAGAATAATCAAGATTATGAGTACCTAAGAAAATTAAAGCCCTGTTCATTATACAACAGGGCTTTATTTTTGGAGAACAAATTAAAAATTATGACTTTAATTTCTCTTTATATTTAACAAGCTGCGCATCAACTTTGTCGATTAAGCCGTCGATAGCAGGATACATACTCTCTTCTACATGCTCTGCATGGAGATGACCTCCGGCAACAGCAAGATCTGCTTTAGCGATATGATCAAGCTTCTCAACAGTCAGAGTAACGGTAATGGAGGTAATGATGTCACCTTTTTTCTCTAAACGCTTGAATTTGTCGTTAACGTACTCCTCTAAAGCCTCAGTTAACTTAACACCTACACCATGAACATTAATTTGCATATTTACATCCTTAACCTGAATTTATCTCAGGTAGCAATTAGTGTGTATTAAATTCCCCACACTTTAATAGTAGGTAGTAAAACTCTGAATTTAAAGTAAGAAAGATTAATTTTTTTTATTAATGGCAAACTTGACAATAAATCGTGAAGTAATTCAACCTTTAGCTATTAATAGACAAGACCAAAGCATCGTTTTTTATCTATATTAGAAGTATGTGTATGCATATTAATATTTTTGTTGAGGTTTTTAGTGAAAGTAACTGTAGCTATCGACTCTTTTAAAGGAAGCTTAAGCTCTATTGAAGCAGGCAATGCGGTTAAGGAAGGAATTTTACGTATAAATCCTGATGCTAAGGTTGCTGTCCTGCCTGTTGCTGATGGTGGTGAAGGTACTGTAGAAGCATTAATACAGGGACTTGGCGGAAGATATGTGACTGTACCTGTAAAAGATCCTTTAGGAAACGAAATTACAGCAGGATATGGTCTGATAGAAAACAATGGACATCTTTTGCATACTGCTGTCATCGAGATGGCTTCAGCTTCAGGTATTACCCTGGTTCCTGAAAATAAGAGAAATCCTCTTGTTACAACAACCTATGGTGTAGGTCAGTTAATTTCAGATGCCATTAAAAATGGTTGCAGAAACTTTATCATAGGTATAGGAGGTTCAGCAACCAATGATGGTGGCGTGGGTATGCTGCAGGCTCTGGGATTTAGATTTCTTGATGCTCAAGGAAATAATGTTTCCTTTGGTGCACAGGGACTTAAAGATCTTGCATCAATTGATGCCTCTCAGGCCATGACAGAGCTTAAAGAATGTACTTTCACTGTTGCCTGTGATGTTAACAACCCTCTAACTGGTACTAATGGATGCTCATACATCTATGGTCCTCAAAAAGGTGCTGACAGAGCTATGGTAAAGCTTATGAATGAGTACCATAAGAACTATGCAAGAGTGAGTTTAACTTTCAATAAAAAATCAAATCCTGACTATCCTGGTGCTGGTGCGGCAGGTGGACTTGGCTTTGCCTTTTTAACCTTCCTAAATGCAGAATTAAAACCTGGAATTGAACTTGTGCTTGAAGCTGTAAAGCTTGAGGATAATGTAAAGGATTCAGATTACGTGGTGACAGGTGAAGGTCGTATTGATAGTCAGACAGCTATGGGTAAGGCTCCATCAGGTGTTGCCAGGATGGCAAAAAAGTATGGCCATAAAGTTATAGCTTTCTGTGGCTGCGCCACTGTTGATTCTAATCTTTGCAATCAGCATGGTATTGATGGCATCTTTCCGATTATAAGAAGGCCTGAGACCCTTGAAAGGCTGATGGATAAGGATGTTGCCAAGGTTAACCTTACCGATACAGCAGAACAGGTTTTTAATCTCTTGAAATAAGGATAAATAATGATTTCGACTACTGGTGCCATTATAGGAATACTTATAGCCATTTTTCTTATTGTAAGGAAGATGCCACCAGCCTACGCACTGATTATAGGTGCCTTATTCGGAGGTATTATTGGTAATGGTAGCTTAACTGACTCTGTATCCCCTATGATCTCAGGAGCTCAGAGTATGATGCCAGCTGTACTGAGAATTTTAGCATCAGGTATTCTTGCCGGTGCTCTTATAAAAACAGGATCTGCTCAATCCATTGCCTATACCATTGTAAAAGTATTTGGACCAAGACTGTCTGTGCTTGCAATAGCACTTGCAACCATGCTGATTACGGCTGTAGGTGTATTTGTGGATATCGCTGTAATTACAGTAGCTCCTATTGCGCTGGCTGTTGGCAGAAAATCAAATCTTACAAGATGCATTGTTCTGATAGCTTTAATCGGTGGCGGTAAGGCAGGAAACATTATTTCTCCTAACCCTAATACCATTGCCTGTGCTGAAGCATTTAACATTCCTTTATCAGATCTTATTATTGCCAATGCGATTCCTGCTCTCTGCGCCTTTTTGGTTACAGTGCTCATATGTATGTTGTTGCAGAGAGGCAAAGTAACAGACATAGATGATGACATTGAGCAGGACAATGCAAATGAGCTTCCAAAGTTTTATCTTGCAGCTGCAGGTCCATTAACTGTTGTAGGGTTGATGATGCTCCGTCCTATTGCAGGTATCAGTATTGATCCTCTGATTTCTCTGCCTGCAGGTGGCTTTGTTTGTATCTGTTTATGTGGCGGACTTAAAAAATCCTGCGAGTATATGGAGTTTGGTCTTTCAAAGGTTGCAGGCGTATCGATTCTTTTAGTAGCAACTGGTGCTATTGCTGGTATTATAAGGGTATCATCGCTTCAGTCTGATATGGTGGCTTTCATTGAGTACATGAATGTTCCAATGTATCTTTTAGCACCTTTCTCAGGTATTTTAATGGCAGCAGTTACCTCATCTACAACTGCTGGTGCAACAATTGCGGCTCAGACTTTCAGTTCAACTTTAATATCAGCATCCATTGATCATGTGCCTGCAGCTGCAATGATGCACGCAGGAGCAACAGTTGCTGATTCCTTCCCTCACGGAACCTTCTTCCATGCATCAGCCGGTGCCGTTTTCATGAAGTTCTCAGCCCGTATGAGGATCATTCCATATGAAATGGCTATAGGCTTTACCAGTACCATAGTCTGTACTGTGCTTTACATGACAGGTAATTAAACTGTAAATCCTCGATTTACGAGGATTTACAACAGATTTAGATAAGAGATTTGCGTTTTGACTTTGGTGGGATACCAAGCTCATCACGATATTTTGCAACCGTACGTCTTGCTACATTAAATCCCTTCTGAGCAAGGACGTCAGACATTGCTTCATCTGATAAAGGCTTTAATTTGTCCTCATTATCCACAAGTTCTTTAATCAGGGCTTTCATCGCTGTAGATGATGCTGAATCACCATCGGCTGTTGAAACTTTAGATGAAAAGAAGTACTTAAGCTCAAAGGTTCCCCTTGGAGTATGGATAAACTTCTGAGTAGTGATTCTTGAGATGGTGGACTCATCTCTATCAACCTGTTCAGCCACATCCTTTAAGATCATTGGCTTCATAAAGGCATTACCCTTATCAAGGAACTCTGACTGCTCTTTTACAATAATCTGGGATACAGCAAGAAGGGTTTCATTTCTCTGTCTGATTGAATTGATAAACCAGTTGGCGTCTCTTTCGTTGTCCTTAAAGTAGGTTTTCTCTTCCTTGGTTCTGGCCGAATTTGCCATCATGCGATAGGTTTCGCTGATCTTCAAGGCAGGAAGCAGAGAGTTATTGAGCTTTACTACATACTCATTATCCTTGTCTTTGTAGGTAACAACATCAGGGACAACGTACTCTGATTTTTTGGACAGTTTGATATTGCCAGGACGCGGATTTAAGGACTGGATTAAAATCATTGCCTCTTTTAAATCCTCATCCTTGATGGAGAGTTTCTGTTTTAAGCTTCTGAAATCGCGTTTTGATAGCAGATCCATATGCTTTTCTATCATCTCTACAGCAACATCACGGGCTTTTGATTTTTCCAGCTCATTTAGCTGAATGGTAAGACATTCACCTACAGAGCGCGATGCAATTCCTAAAGGATCGTAGTGCTGAACCAGCTTTAAAACCGCAATTACATCTTCTTCTGTAAGATCTTCAATTTTGTCCTTTAAGGAGTCTACAATATCTTCAACAGTTTCTGTAAGGTATCCTGACTCGTTGACAGAATCGATAATCATTTCGGCAATCATTCTGTCTGAACCTGAAAGAGGGGACATATCAAGCTGGAACATCAGATGATCGTATAAGGTTTCAGTTGTTTCACCTTCATATACAGAATCATCTATATCTCCAAGACCTCTACTTCTAGATCCTTCTCCTGCTGAATAACTGTCTATGTTATATTCTGTAGAAGCTGAATCATCGCTTTGGGAGTCTTTGGTTTTTGACTCACCCATTATCTGGCTGTCAGACTGACTGGTTATATCGCCTGTTTCTGAAATCATGGATCGGCTGTCTGAACCGTCTACATCGTTGTAGGCACCATCATTATTGTAGATGTCGTCGTTGTTCTCGCGTGAATTTTCTTTTTCAGCCATGCTTTCTAAAGAAATTTCATTAGAGTTTTCTCTTTCTTCAATCTCTAGAAGAGGGTTCTTTTCCACCTCCTCTAAGATAGCCTGATTTAGTTCAATAGTGGATAGCTGCAACAGTCCAATTGCCTGCTGCATCTGCTGATTCATTCTAAGACCAGTAGAAAGCTTCTGTGTTATTTGTACATTTGCACGCATTCCAGGAGCAGCCATCTTCTATAATCCTCTTACATTGAGAAGTCTTTTCCTAAATAAACCTGTTTAACCTTGTCGTTTGCAAGCACTTCTTCAGCGCTGCCTTGAGCAATGATCTTTCCTGCATTCACAATATAAGATCTTTCGCATACATCAAGAGTTTCACGAACGTTGTGGTCAGTAATCAGAATACCGATACCACGGTTTTTCAGGTGAACAATAATCTCTTTAATTTCACCAACAGAAATAGGATCAACACCAGCAAATGGCTCATCTAGGAGAATAAACTTTGGACTTGCAGCCAAAGCTCTTGCAATCTCAACTCTTCTTCTTTCACCACCTGATAAGGACATACCGGTGTTGTTTCTTAAGTGACCTACAGAAAACTCGTCTAAAAGCTCATTAACGCGGTTTTCCTTTTCCTGTTTGTTAAGACCAGGGATGAGTTCTACAACGCCCATCAGGTTCTGATAAACTGTGAGTTTTCTGAAAATTGAATTTTCTTGTGGAAGATAGCCTAATCCAGCACGGGCACGTTCGTGCATTGGCTTTTCTGTTATATCCTCATTATCAAGAAGAACCTGGCCGTCTTCAGAGCTGACGATACCAACAATCATGTAGAAGGAGGTTGTTTTGCCGGCACCGTTAGGACCTAACAGACCAACAATGGAACCGCTTTCAACGCTGATACTAACGTCTGAAACCACAGTACGCTTTTTATAGGTTTTCTTAAGATGTAAAGCTTTTAATTCACTCATTACTTGGTCTCTTTTTTATCAGAAGTAGATTTGCTCTGGGTCTTATCCTGCTTATCTGTATCTAAAGTCTTTTCATTATTATCTTTTGAATCAGCTTTATCAGAAGTGGTTGAATTTGTCTCAGCACTCTTATTGTTCTGATTGTTCTGAGCTTCAGCTGTGCTGTTAGCTGACTTCTTGTCGTCATCCTTTAATTCCTGTGGAATAAAGGTACTCTGCACGCGACCATTCTTGGTGCTTTCATTAGTTGCCTTAACCTGTTTGGTAACAGTGTTGTAAACAATTCTTTCACCGTCAACGTGAGAGTTTTCCTGCCAGATGGTAGCTCTTCCAATCAGAATAACTTCAGATCTCTCTGGGAGATAATGGATAATTGAAGAAAGAGAGTGAATGATCTTGCCGTTTTCCTGAAGCTGTTTGTAGGTAGCTGGCTTGCCGTAAGTGATGATTTCGCGTACTTTGCCGTTTTCATCTCTGTACAGTTCAGCTTTATCACCGTGAACCTCGATGGTACCCTGAATAGCTACGACATTGTGAAGAAAGATAGCTTTGTTGCTTTCAAAGTCAGCAATCTGCTCTTTTGAAGTAATGTGCAGAGGCTGATCCGTATCGTCTTTGAGAGCAGAGCTGTCAAAAGAAAAAAGAGATAGAAGCAGAAGGCAGTATTTTAATTTACTTAGTCTGTGGGTAGTATGTTGCATGAGGTGCGCCCTTATATGTTGCTTTATTTGTATTCATTTCAAATTTAAAGTCAGTTCCATCAGTGGTAAAACTCTTGCCGTAGACTGTAACCCTTTCATCATTGGTTATTTCATTTGTGGCAAAGTCATAATGGAATTTTGTTGAATCAGCATGATCTATTACAGGATCATCAAATCCTGGATATACCTTTGCATCTCCGTACACATTTGCAATTTTATCTGTAACCATATCACCGGTATTACCCTTAAGATGCCAGAGATTTACAGTATTGTTTTCGTATTTATATGTTGTTATCAGAGGTTTTATAAAAGTAAAAAACTGTTTTTCATCATAATAAGTGGTGGTATCAGAAGTCATACTCTTTTCTTTTCTACCGTCTTCGCCGTATACGGTAAGCTCTGTATCAGTGGCAATAAAGGTAGGGTATGCGCTCATATCTACAACCTTTTGTGGAGTGTAAATATAAGCATAATACCAGGTAATGATGCTAAGAAGGCCGAAGATACAGGCCAGAAGAATCGACTTTTTAGTAACGTTCATCGGCAAAACCACCATCAGGATTTAAAACACCCTTTGCCATCAATATCAGATCGCAAAGTTCTCTTACTGCGCCTCTGCCACCTTCAAGGGTTGTTACATAGTCTGCAATTTTCTTGATATAAGGGTGTGCATCCTGAGGACATACAACAAGACCTGCCAGTCTGAACATTGGCATATCGTTTAAATCATCACCAATGCAGACCACTTCTTCTTCTGCAATTGAAAGTTCCTGGCACAGTTTTTTTAAGGATTCAGCTTTGTTGGTCTGGCCCTGCATAATATGGGTAACCTTAAGATCTTTCATGCGTCTTTCAACCAAAGGTGCGTTTCTGCCTGTAATAACAGCACAGTGGATACCTTCTTTTACTAAGGTTGCAATACCAAAACCATCTTTTACATTAAATCTTTTTAGTTCGATTTCATGGTTGTCGTAATATATGCCACCATCAGTGATGGTTCCGTCAACATCAAAAGCCATTGCCTTGATATTTGAAAGCCTGGTCAGAAGCTCAGAATCAATTTTTCCGTAACAGGTTTTTACATCCAGCATATTGCGTACCATAAATAAAAAAACTTATCTCTAATTATAAGCAATTATTATGCCGATTGTGCATAACCAAATTCCATTAATTTGTATTTATTTGAAATATTAATGGCAATTGTATTAATCAATATAGGCAGAGAATGCTGAATTTAATCAGAAATGATAATATATTAACTATATAAATCAAAACGATAATGATAAATATTGTTTATAGAAATAAAAGTAGTCTTTTATAAAGTCAATTTTTCAAAAACTGAAAGTATCTGTATATTTATTATCCGTAATATTTTGATAAAATAACTGTTGATTTTTTTAAGAATATGATCCTGCAAGTTATGCATGACAGGTAATGATATGAAAGAAGAAGCACTTATAAGAGTAGAAAACGTTCATTTCTCTTATGGTGGCAAAAAGATTTATAACGACCTGAGCCTTGAGATCCCTAAGGGCAAAATTACAGCTATCTTGGGACCATCAGGTACCGGTAAGACTACTGTGCTACGTCTTATTGGCGCACAGCTTAAGCCTGATATGGGTCAAATCTTTTTTGACAACACCAACATGCATACCCTCTCAAGAGCTAATCTTTATAAAGTAAGAAAGAAGATGAGCATGCTCTTTCAGAGTGGCGCACTGTTTGCTGATATGGATGTATATGACAATGTAGCATTCCCTTTAAGAGAGCACACAGAACTGCCAGAGGAGATCATTCGTGATATTGTAATGATGAAGCTTGAGGCAGTTGGTATGAGAGGTGCAGTTCATCTGTTCCCGTCAGAACTCTCTGGAGGTATGTCAAGAAGAGCGGCTCTTGCACGTTCTATTGCACTAGATCCTGAGCTTATCATGTATGATGAACCATTTGTAGGTCAGGATCCGATTACCAAAGGTGTTCTGGTTAAGCTCATTGAATCATTGAATCAGTCTTTAGGTTTAACTTCAGTAGTTGTAACTCACGACGTTAAGGAAATCTTTGAGATCGCCCATTATGTTTACATTCTTGCTGAAGGTACTGTTTTAGGTAAGGGAACCCCTGAAGAGATCAAGAACAGCTCCGACCCACGTATCATCCAGTTTATCAATGGTGATTTTGATGGTCCATATGCTTTCCACTTAAATGGTTCTGACAAGTATATAGAGGAGTTATAACAATGTTCTTTTTAGGATCACTGGGAAGATACGCTCTTCATAAGCTTGCTTCCCTTGGCAGATCAACCTTAATGTTCTGTCACTCTGTATTTACTCTGCCAAGAGCAAAGACCTTTCCGCTGTTTATAAATCAGGTTTATTTTATTGGCGTTCAGTCAATAATCATTATTCTGGTTTCAGGTTTGTTTATCGGAATGGTGTTGGGTCTTCAGGGCTATAACATCCTCAAGGATTTTATGGCTACAGGTTCACTTGGAACCTTAGTTGCACTTGCTATTATCCGAGAGTTAGGCCCTGTGGTGGCAGCCTTATTATATGCTGGTCGAGCAGGTTCAGCTCTGACAGCTGAAATCGGTCAGTTAAAGGCATCTGAACAGTTATCTGCGATGGAAATGATGGCTGTAGATCCTCTTCACCGTATTATTGCACCACGCTTTTTTGCAGGTTTAATTTCTCTTCCGATTCTGTCACTGCTCTTCTGTGTAGTAGGTATTTACGGAGGCAAGTTCGTAGGTGTGGACTGGTTAGGCCTTGATGACGGTATTTACTGGTCAGGCATGCAGGCAAGCGTAGACGTTATGGAAGATATAATTCCAATGATGATTAAGGCTGTTTCTTTTGCTTTTATCTGCACTTGGATTGCCTTATTCAACGGCTATGACTGTAAGCCAACCTCTGAAGGTATTTCAAGAGCTACAACTGCTACTGTAGTTCAGTCTTCACTTGGCGTTCTGGGAATGGATTTTGTGCTGACAGCACTTATGTTTTAAAACTCAAGGATCAAACAATGAAATATTTAAAATCAGAAATTCTTGTAGGTATTTTTATGCTGCTTGGCATCATTGCAGCAGTTATCTTAGCTTTGCAAGTTGCAGGTCTGGTTTTCTCAAGCAAGTCTGACACTTATACTGTTAACGCAAAGTTTACTAACATCGGTTCTTTAAGATTACGTGCTCCAGTAAGAATCGGAGGTGTTCTCATTGGTCGCGTATCAAAGATTGATATTGATGCTGAGAGTTTAACCCCTGTAGTATCAATGGCTATTGAAAAGCGTTTTTCCAACCTTTCAAGTGAGTCAAGAGTAGCTATTCAGACTGCAGGTCTCATCGGTGAGCAGTACATCAGCTTAACCCCAGGCTTTTATGATGAAGATTTAGGCACAACTTACTTAAAGGATGGCGATTATATTGCTGATACCGGTTCAGCACTTGCTTTAGAAGATCTCATCAGCAAGTTTGTATACAATTCAGGTTCTTCAGAAGAAGGCAATAAAGGTAATAACGAAACTTCAGCTCAGGCTGAGTAAAATTTAGGGTAATTAAAATGAAGAAATTATTAATCCTTGCAGTTACTGCATTTTTCAGCTTATTTTCTGCAGCAAATGCTCAGGATCAGAATCCATATGAGATTGCAAACTCAGTTGCATCAACCTCTTTAGCTAAGATTAAGGCTGCCAAAGGTGACAAATCTGCTTTAGAAAAAATCATCGAAGAAGACTTACTTCCATTTATCGATGTTAAGTATGCTGCATACAAGGTTATGGGTACCTGTGCCAAGACTCTTTCAAAAGAAGACAGAGAACGCTTTACTGATGCCTTTACTGTTTACATGAAAAAGTCATTTGTAGACGTATTAGGCAAGTACACCAATCAGGAAATCATCCCATCTCCTGTAAAGGAAGTAAAGGCTGATGAGGGTCTGGTTGCTGTAAAGCTGATGATCCATGAAGAAGGTAAAAAAGATCTTGAGATGGTTTTAAAGATGCGCAAGAACAGCAAGACTGGCGAATGGAAAGCTTTTGATTTGGTTGGTGAGAACATTTCAATTCTTGACGCCAAGACATCAGAGATTTTCCCTGTTCTTTCTTCAAAGGGTGTTAATGCCGCTATCGAAGTTTTAAACGGCGTAAAGAAATAATCATAAGGATAATCTTAACTGGATTTGTAATGTTATATCTAAATGATTTAAACTTTGAGACTGTTCCTGCTCTCTATAAAGACAGAGCTTCTTATTATTCAGATAGTGAAGCTGATTTGAGCGGGGCATCTACAGTAGATTCTGCAGGCGTTGCATTCCTGGTAATGTGGGCTAAAAATCTACCGCAAAGACGTCTTACCTTAAAGAATGTTCCTGATAAAGCTCTGGCTCTTATCAGAACTTTTAAGGTTGGTGAATTATTCAATATTGAAGAGTAGGATAAATGGCAGAACAGCAGCATTTTGAAGGCTTTGACGAGGCTCCTGATGAGGAGAGCCGCTCAGCGCATAAGAGAGAGGCTCAGGCTTTAAGAAAACTCGTTGATAAGATAGCAGATCTTGGTGATCAGAGCTTCAAGGCTCTTGTGATGCCTCAGGAAGTAACCGATGCCTTTATCATCGCCAGAAAGCTTAAAGCAAAAAGTGATGAAAGACGCCGTCAGCTGCAGTATGTAGCAAAACTTGCCCGCCGCTATGATGATATTGATTTAGAGCAGCAGGTTAATATGTTGGGAGCTTCTTCAAAGGAAGATCCTAATACTATGCGTCTTGAAAAGTTAAGAGAGAGCTTTATCAAAGGTGGAATTGAAGTTGTTAATGCATTCTGCTCATTAGTTGCAGATACTGACAGAAACAAGCTTAGAAACCTGGTAAAGAAGGCCAAGGAAGAAGCTTCTTTAGATAATGAAGAGGCCAAGCCAAACTGCAGAGCTTTATTCAAGTTCTTAAAGACAGAGATCAACCGAGCCAAGGTTGAAATTCCTCAGGAACTTTTAAAATAATCTACTTCATAAAACTAAAGGATGGCAATACCATCCTTTAGTTATTTTGTAAAAGGTAAGAAATAACTTTTCTTGCCTTTTTAAATGTGTAAATTCCATGGCATTACACTTTCCAATACCTCTTTTGAGATTGAGTCGGATTTATAACCAATGATGGTGCCTCGGTTATCCTTTTCAAATTCAATCTCACTCATATGCTCGGTCATGACTGAAATAGCTATTCTCATGTATCTTTCAAATTCAACACCGTGCATCTGGGCAGTTTTATATAGTGAATAAAATAATGCCAGATTATCTGCTCCTCTAAAGGTATCTGAGGCAAGCATACTGTTTCTCAGGATATCCAACTCTCTGAATCTGGATTCAACTGCATTGTTATGCATCAGACCATATGGTGAATCCAGGAAAGTCTTCAGAGCTGCTTCATTGTTTACAATATAACCAATTGCTGCTTTTAACTTTTTAGAGCATTGCCTTTTTGGCTCTTCATCTTTCTTTGTGGTTATATCTGCATAGATCCTTCTTGCATCTGCGCAGATTTCCTCAATCAGAGGCCGCAGCTCTCTGTTCTTTAGTACAACTATGTCCAAAGATGGATTTTGCTTACACCTTGCAGTGATATCATTACAGATATGAAATGCATTAGAGATTTTGTCAACGAAACTTTGGGCATCCTTCAAGTCCTGCTCCCATTTCATCTTTTCAAATTCTCTGCATGGATTTCCATCCTCATCCATTCCATAATTCAACAGAATACAATAGTATCGCTTAACATGAATCCAACAGATTCCATGCTGAAACAGCTCTTTTGCCTCATCTCCTTCAGCATTTTCAAGGTTAAACAGTACCTTATAGAAGCCATCTGAGGTGACAAATGCATCCTCTGCTAAGCCGTTTTTCTTCAGTATTTCCTTTGGAATATCAGAATCTCTGTAAGGATCGTGATAATACAGGCATACGTATTTCCCTCCTATGACAGCATAGAAGTACGTTCTCAAAGTCTTAGCCTTAGACTTCTGTGATTTATGTTTCTTCGATTTAGTCCTATCATCTGGAGGTGACTTTGTCAGTAACCTTCGTTCTCGTGTACTATGGTAGGTCTCATCTATACCGATTTGTTTCTCAAGTCTGATATAGCTTTCCATATGTTTGAATATTGGCATCAGTAAACATGCGGTTATATTGATGTCTTTATATATCTGCTGCTTACTTAGGTTTACACCATATTCATAAAGAGCATTGGCTATTCTGTAAACCGGATCTTTCAATCCTATCCAGAGATATAAGACAAAAGACATCAGACTTACACTAACCTGAGTCTTCTTTAGATAATCAGTTTTGGCACATACTGCAGTTTGCCTCTGTGAGACAGCTACAGCATTTCCTTGCTCGTCAACTGGTTCATATTCTAGTTTGTAATACTGAATTTCAAGTAAGGTTATATCGATTTCAGTTTTTACAGATGAAGCTAGAGTTCTTGTGTAGCGGTATCTTTTTCCATCAATGCCTTCAAAGACTGTTCCTATCTTCTGTTCTGCCTCTTCTTTTGTAAGCTCTTCACCGTTATAGCCGATTACTTTTACCTGCTGTTCGGTCTTGAAAGCTTTCTGAGGCTTGGCTTTTTCTTCTTTAGGAATATCTTTATCGTGGTTCTTATCAGCTGAATTGACGCCTTTCTTCTTCTCAGAGCGACGCCCGTTGATAGTCTCATCATTGGCTTTTCGACTGTCGAATGCTTTATTGGCGTATTGTCCTGTCAGTTTCTCAATAAGCCTATTCTGTTCTTCAAATTTCTTTGATTGTTCAGCGAACAGCTCAAATAGAATTTTAAAAAGACTTAATAAGGTATTAAAAAGAGTGGCAAGTACAGGCTGACCTTTAGTCTCCTTTTTTACCTGCTTTGATATCTCATCAAAACTAGTTTTAAGTTCTTTGATATCCACTCTTTTTCCCTTTATTACAATACCTATACCTGTATTATAACAAAGAGATTTTATTCATTTTTTTAAGGTTTATTTCTAAGTGTCTGACCATCTTTAAAAGATCTGTAAAGGCTATTTCCAGATCTGTAGAGATCGACAGCATTCTTAAATGACAAAATTCGACACCTCAAAAAAGACCTCTTTAAAACAGCGTTATATTGCGTTTAACAGGTGTTTTTTCAAAGCAATAAAAAAAGCATTTATAACTGGTAATGTGAACATAGTCACACTAAATTTTTAATAAACATTACCACCGCAAGGATGGTAATTGGTTAGGTGAAAATCAGAACTATTTAACCTGATTCTTACCTATTACGTTATTTTGGAAAAATGATTTAATGCTCAGTTCCGCCAACGATTACATTGTCAAGTTTAACTGTTGGCTGTCCGATGCCTACAGGAACACTCTGTCCTGCCTTACCACAGGAACCGATACCCTTGTCAAACTCAAGATCGTTACCAACCATTGAGATCTGTTTCATAGTCTCAGGTCCGTTGCCAATTAAGGTAGCACCTTTAATTGGAGAGGTGATTCTGCCATTTTCAATGAGATATGCCTCTGATGCAGAGAAGGTGAATTCACCTGATGCAATATCTACCTGACCACCCTTGAAGTTTACAGCGTAAATACCTTTATCTACAGAAGATATAATCTCATCTTTTTCGTATTTTCCGGCGGCAAGATAGGTATTGGTCATACGTGGAATAGGAAGGCAGTTGAAGGACTGGCGACGTCCGTTACCGGTAGTCTCCTGACCTAATAACCTTGCATTCTGCTTATCCATCATATACTTTCTGAGAATGCCGTTTTCAATAAGTACATTTGACTTGGTGTCTGTACCCTCATCATCAAAGCTTAATGATCCTCTGCGGTTTTCAATGGAACCATCATCAATAACTGTACAGCAGTCAGATGCTACCTTCTGACCTAATTTTCCGGCAAATAATGAAGAACCGGTACGGATTGCATCACCTTCAAGTCCATGACCTACAGCTTCATGAATAAGTACACCAGGCCAGCCGGCACCTAATACAACAGGCATATTGCCTGCAGGTGCAGGGATTGCTTCAAGGTTCAAAGATGCTACCCTTACGGCTTCTTTAGCCATATCTTCTAATGTTGTAGTCTTTAACAGATCTTCAATCAGAAAAGCGCCACCGCCTGAAGCACTTCCACTTTCGCGCTTGCCGTTGTGTTCCATAATTACGGTTACAGTGATGTTTACCTCTGGTTTGATGTCATAGCGCAGTGCATCATCAGTAGGCATTACAATTCTTGATTTATGACAGCAGATTAAGCTTGCCATTACCTGAGTTACACGTGGATCTAAAGCTCTGGCTGATTCGTTTAGAATCTGAAGAATAGAAACCTTTTCAGCTTTATCCATAGAGGTTACAGGATCATCTTCAATATAGAGCTGCTTAGTGTCTTTAATTGATGATTTGATTTCTACATTGTCGCATCTTCTTCCTGAGCTGATAGAATGAGCAGCCAGACAGGCCTCAGTAAGAGACTTGTTATCAAGGGTCTGAGTATAGGCAAAACCTGTTTTAGCCTGGTTTACTGCTCTGACACCAGCACCCTGCTCGATAGTGTAGTAGGCTGCTTTAATAATTCCTTCTTCTAAGGAAAAACCTTCATTTACAGTGCGCTCAAAAAAGATATCACCAAAATCAATGTTCCTTGAGTTCAGGATGTTTAATGCTTTATATGCACTCTCTACAGTAATATCACTGTTATTTAAGAGAATGCCGAAGGTTTTTTCAAAGCTGTTCAATTTAAACTCCTAAAGCTGTTTCTGGTTTTACGCCAAATTCTTTTAATACTTCGCGAACTTCACAGATAGGAAGTCCGACAACTGTACTTACAGATCCCTCGACCTTTTGAATCAGCATGGCTGCAATTCCCTGAAGTGCATAAGATCCTGCTTTGTCTCTGCTCTCTCCGGAATTTACGTAGGTTCTGATCAGTTCATCATCTAATGATGCAAAAGTAACTTTTGTAGATACTGCAAAATTAGATATTCTGTCGCCTTTGAGTATAGTGCATCCAGTATATACTTCATGAGTATCCCCCTGAAGCATTTTTATCATATTGAATGCGTCGTCATCGTTTTGGGGTTTACCAAGAACCTGACCTTTATATGCAACTACAGTGTCTGCTGCAATAATAACTGCTTCACTGTCTGAAAGTCTTTGAGATACCGCTTTTGCTTTCAATTTTGACAGACGCATTACCAGCTGTTGTGGGCTCTCACCATCTACTGTTGATTCGTCAACGTCAGGAACTACAACTTCAAAAGGAAGTCCAAGATATGAAAGATACTGTTTTCTTCTTGGAGAAGCAGAGGCAAGAACGATTCTCATTTTATAAGCTTTCTTTCTTTTCAAGTTCGATTGAGAATACACCGCAAAGGATGTAGCTTAATATATAAACTACAGGCCAGAAAAGAGCTGTAGATAAAGCTGGAAAAATAAAGCTGGCCTCATAGAAGCTCTGTCCTATAAGGTGGTAGATCCAGTATGCAATGAATGACACTATTAGATTGATAATTGCAATCAGAAGAGTCTGTTGCCATAAAGAATAGGCTTTAAAATCAAACAGATTGTTATTTAAAAGATATACCTGAGCTGACAGCATGAAAGCACTTATACCAAGTGGAGCTCCGGTTAGCAGATCAAGAATGATTCCACAGACAAATGAAAACTCAATTTTGGCTTTAAGTTTTTCAGACATTGAAAAGAATATCAGCACCAATAACAGCAGATCTGGTCTGTAAGGTGACACAATTGATGGAAGTCTTACAATGTGCAGAATCAGCGCAATGAAGATCATTGGAATTAAAAGCAGAAGCAGTGAATTTTTGTTTTCCTTATTGATCGACATTCTTCACCTCATCTGTTTTTTTTACAACTGGCTTAACAGTCATACTTTCAATCAGATTCTTAACTTTGTTCTGCTGCAGTACAGTCTTGTTATCACTTAGCTTCTTTGCGCGCTCTTCAATATCATCCTCGGCATAATCACCTCTGCTGGTACCAAAGACGAGTACATACTTCATTTTATCGAGGTTTACTAGAGGCTTTGCTTTAATATCAGCAAAAGGCTGACTTTCAGACATACCTACATAGGTGATTTCAGCTACAGGATATCCTTTAGGATACACACCGCCAATACCTGAAGTTAAAAGTAAGTCGCCGATTTTAATATCAGCCGAACGAGGAACGTTGTTTACGATGATCTCATCATAAGAACCGTTGCCTTTGGTAATAGCTCTTACAGATGTTCTTTCATTGATAACTGGAATTGCACAGTTTGAGTCTGTTAAAAGAAGTACTCTTGAAAAAGAGTAGTTTACATTCATTACCTGACCTACTAAACCAACATCAGTAATAACAGGCATACCTTCAGATACATTTTCTTTGGTACCGCGGTTTACGATCACACGGTGCAGATATGGATCTCCGTCAACATCAACAACTTCTGCAAACAGTTTCTGGGTTTCACTGCGAACTGGAGAGTTTAACAGCTTTCTTAAAGCCTGATTTTCAGCCTCTAAGTCCTTAAGTTTTAAAACATCTGCTCGCTGCATGAAGTTCTCTGTTGATAATCTCTCGTTTTCTTCTAAAAGCTCACTGTGAGATTTGAACTGAGATGACATCATGTTACTTACAGAATTTGGGGAGACTGCAAAAACTAAAACAGGGTAGAGGGCAGATTCAAAATAATATCTGAAATCTGCAAGCAGTTTTGAACGGACGTCAAGTACCATTACGGCAATGGAAAGCACAACCGCAAGGGCAAAACGATAATGAATAAAATTATTCTGCTGTTCAGAATTTTTCAATTCGTAGCCTTATAAATGAAAAAGGATCTCCATATAGGAGATCCTAATAACCTAAGAAGATTAGTCAAAGATCTCATTCTCTTGAGTGTCATACATCTCAAGAGCTTTACCACCACCGCGTGCTACGCAGGTTAATGGATCATCAGCGATAGTTACAGGAATACCGGTTTCTTCTCTTAAAAGCTTGTCTAAGTTGTGGAGAAGTGCACCACCGCCTGATAGCATCATGCCGTTTTCTGCAATATCAGCAGCAAGCTCTGGAGGTGATTTTTCTAAAGCGGTACGAACAGCTGATACGATGCCTTTGATTGGATCTGAAAGAGCTTCAAGAATTTCGTTAGAATTTAAAGTGAATGAACGAGGTACACCTTCAACTACTGATCTGCCGCGTACTTCCTTCTCGTGCATTTCCTGCTCGGCATAAGCAGAACCGATTTCAATCTTTACCTGCTCAGCAGTAGCCTCACCGATTTCATAACGCTTGGTGTTACGTACGTAATCGATAATAGCCTGATCAAATCTGTTACCACCAATGCGCTCTGAGTGAGAGTAAACAATACCATTTAAAGAAATGATAGCAATTTCAGTGGTACCACCACCGATATCAACGATCATAGAGCCTTTTGCTTCTGATACAGGTAGGCCTGCACCGATAGCAGCAGCCATAGGCTCGGTGATTAAGAATACTTCGCTTGCGCCTGCGCCTTCTACTGACTCACGGATTGCTCTGCGCTCAACCTGGGTTGCACCGCATGGTACGCATACTAAAACGCGTGGGCTTGGCTTGAATGGAACAAAGTGTGAACTAGATAATACCTTGGAGATGAAATACTGCAACATCTTCTCGGTGTACTGGAAGTCAGCGATGACGCCGTCCTTCATAGGACGAATAACTTCCAGATTGTCAGGGCTACGACCTAACATAGTCTTAGCTGCACGACCTACAGCATCAACCTTCTTCTGAGCACCGCCGTTTCTGTCTGAACGAACTGCAACAACTGATGGCTCATTTAAAACGATACCTTTGTTTTTTACGTATACGAGAGTATTTGCTGTTCCTAAATCGATTGATAAATCGTTAGAAAACATACTACGAACTTTTTTGAACATTTTTATTTATATATCCAACTACAGAATTTTTATTTTAAAGCTGCCTATTCAACAATCTGATAATAGATTATTTTTCAAAAGTATATCATATCGCAAATGCATTTGCCCTCTTGCTCAAGCGGTCTTCATTAAAATTGTGAACACACGTAAATATTTGAGGCAATAAATTTCAATTTTTGTCTAAAAATACAAAAAAAGAGGACTCAAACTGAGTCCTCAAGAACGCTTATTTATTATTTTGGGAGTTATTTACTCTTTGAGCCTGTATAAACTCAATAATATTTACACTTTTTCAAAGTGAGCACCGGCACAGGCTCTGGTTACAAAGATTTCAGCGTTAAGACCTGTTAACTCATGATATCTTGCCATAACGGTCTGACCTACAATCTTGGCATCTTCACTGTTTACCACAGCTACAACGCATCCGCCAAAACCACCGCCGGTCTGTCGGGCCGGGGCATAGTCAGCATTTAACGCTTCCTTAACCAGATTTACTATGGTGTCGGTCTGTGTTACCACAATTTCAAAGTCGTCCCTCATTGAAACATGAGATTCATACATAAGCTTTGAGAGCGTCTTTAAGTCTCCATTTTCAAAGGCTTCAGAGGCCAGAAGCACGCGCTCATTTTCTGAGATGACATGTTTTGCTCTGCGGAATGTTTCATCGTCAAGCTGTGGTTTAACCTTTTCAAGCATTTCCATGGTGGCATCGCGAAGCAGTGGTACGCCTATAACTCTGGCTGCCTTTTCACAGCTTTCACGTCTGTCGTTGTATTCTGAGCCTACCAACTGATGCTTGACATTGGAATTGATAATCAGAATTAAGGCATCCTCAGGAACCTTCACGCTGGTCAATTCATAGCTCTTGCAGTCGATTCTTACAGCATGATCCGCAGTTCCGTTAGCAGAGATTGCCTGATCCATAATTCCGCATTTCATACCAATGTAGGCCTCTGCCTTCTGTCCTATAAGAGCAATGTCCATTGGTGAAATCTCAAGATTGAATGCGCCTTTTAAAAGAGTTCCGAGGCAAACTTCCAAAGATGCTGAACTTGAAAGACCTGATCCCTTTGGCACATTGCCTTTAATTGCGATATCAAGACCCCTGATTTTTCCTTCAAATCTTTCACAGAACTGATAAACAACTCCTCTAAGGTAATTTGCCCACAGTTTTTGGTCGTTCTTAACAATGTTCCTTGAAATTTCAAATTCATCAAAGTCATTTTCCATATCAAGAGCAAGACATCTTATTTTGTCTGTACCGTTCAGTCTTGCGACCATACAAGTGCCAAACTGAATGGCACATGGAAGCACAAATCCTCCATTGTAATCGGTGTGTTCGCCAATCAGGTTTACTCGACCTGGGGCATAGGAGTAAAAGTCGGGTTTTTCTACAAAATTCTTCTCAAAGCCCTCTATACAGATTTCCTTAACAGATTTCATTATTACTCCTGATTATGTTTTGAATAATGGGTATCAGAAAGGTTTCTTAAGCGCTCTGCTGCCTGCTCTGGGGTTAAGTCACGCTGTCTTTCTGCCAGCAGTTCAAAGCCTGCCACAAATTTTCTGACTGTGGCACTGCGAAGCAGCGGCGGATAGTAGTGGGCATGAAGCTGCCATTCTTCGTGCTCCTTTCCATCTGATGGCGCATTATGCCAGCCCATCGAATACGGGAATGAGCACTCAAAAAGATTGTCATAGCGGCAGGTAAGCTTTCCGATGGCCAAAGACAGATCATCGCGCTGAGCATCATTTAATCTGTCAATGCTCTGAACCTTGAACTTTGGAAGTATCATGGTTTCAAAAGGCCAGAAAGCCCAGAATGGAACCAGAGCTACAAAGAACTCAGTCTCAAAGATGATTCTTTCCTGCTTCCTAAGTTCAGCATTCACATAGTCTAAAAGCAGTGGAGTTCCATGCTTTTTAAGGTATTCAAGCTGCCTGCTGTATTCTTTTGAAATTTCCTCAGGAATAAAGGAGCTTGCCCAGATCTGTCCATGCGGATGGGGGTTTGAACATCCCATTACGCTGCCCTTGTTTTCAAAAAGCTGAACGTACTGATAGCTCCCTGACAGCTCTGTATACTGATCTGCCCACAGATCTACCACTGAACGGATTTCTTTGGTTTCCATCAGAGGAAGAGTTTTTGAGTGATCTGGGCTGAAGCAGATAACTCTTGCTGTTCCTCTTGAAGACTCCATCTTAAAAAGCTCGTCTTCTGATTTGCTCTCCGGAGTATCTTCTGTTAATGCCGCAAAGTCATTGGTAAAGACATAGGTCTTTTTATAATCAGGGTTCATATCCCCGCTGACTCTTTTGTTGCCTGGACAAAGATAGCATTTTTCATCATAGGATGGCTGTATCAAGGAAGGCAGCTTTTCAACCTGTCCCTGCCATGGTCTTTTAGCCCGGTGAGGGGATACTAAAAGCCATTCTCCTGTAAGTGCATTAAACCTTCTGTGAGGATTAGAAGCTATATCAAAAGACCCCATAATTTTTTCCTTACGTTTTTTGCTTTTTAATAATTAATCTTCAAATCCATTTGGATTGTTTTTCTGCCAGTTATATGAATCAGCTGTCATATCATCAAGTGTCTTTGATGCTGTCCAGCCTAATTCTTCTTTAGCTTTCTTCGGATCGGCATAGCAGGTAACCACATCGCCGGCTCTTCTTGGGGCAAATCGGTATGGAAGCTCTCTTCCTATAGCTTTTGAGAAGGCCTTGACCATATCAAGTACGGAATAGCCTGTTCCGGTGCCCAGGTTATAAATATAGGTGCCAGGTCTGTTCATACATTTATCTAATGCTGCAACATGGCCTAAGGCAAGATCTACTACATGGATATAGTCGCGTATACAGGTTCCGTCTTTGGTGTCATAGTCA
>ONCB01000105.1 GCA_900316175.1 uncultured Succinatimonas sp. | reverse complement strand
TATGTCACTTCAATCTGTCGTAACATCAATACTCCTTTACGCATGCTTTGCAATTGCAGGTATCTGCATATACCTTGTAATTACATTTTTAAAGCCATACAAAAGAGCGTCAACACACAGCTCATTTACCGATCTAATCGATTATGCCTATATCGACAGTGACGATGTAATTGTGCTTAAAAACGGTCTTTTCATGCGAATATTTGAAATTGAGACTGTAAGCAGTTCAAACTGTGATCCTGACGAGGGTGAAGTTACAAGAAGATTAGAGCAGCTTTTAATTGCAAGAAAAAATCTGAAAAAGAACTTTATGCTCAATTTTGACCTCATCAGTACTACTGATGACACAGAAGATGATATTACCTACAAAGGTCATATCAACGGCTATTACCTGTTTAAAGGGCGCAATGAGGTTTTAAAGCATAATTCCAAAAAATTTACATGCTACTTAAGCCTTACCATGCTCCCGGAAGATAACAGGGTATCTTTAAAATACCTGGATTTTGCAAATACAGATGATTCTTTAAGGCAGAATTTTCTTGAAAAGACAGAAAGTTTTGCTGCCACTTTAAAGGATTTCAACTTAAGAGCTCTGACTGTCAAAAAAGACATCTTCGGTAAGAGTCATGAGGCTGTGAACTTTTTAAAATACTGTATCTGCGGGCGTATGCAGAATATTCAGTTTACAAAGGCTCATACACCTTTGGATCTTGTCTTAAGTTCAGATGATTTCAAGATTAGTGAGCCACTTAAGTGTGGTAACAGATATATCGGCGTACTGGCATTAGATACAGTGCCCGATGAGAGTTATGCCGGTATTTTAAACAGGCTTACCACACTTGATTTTCCTTTTCGCTTTTCAAGCAGGTTCATAAGTTTTGATGAAAAAACCTCAAGAAAGAATTTTAATCAGTACTACAGGCTTTGGAATCAGAACAAAACTTCTCTATTAAGTCAGTTTCTTAATATAGAAAACTCAAGAACCAGCGTAAACGCACAGGAACAGATAAAGGAAGTTGAACATTCAAAAGGCTTATTTGACAACAATAAGCTCGAGCTGTGTTCATACTGTGCCAATGTGATCTTTTTTGCCAAAACTACAGATGAAATAGAAAAAAGAGCCCGAGAGATTGGTGCCACTTTAATGCAGAACGGAATTAACACCTCTTTTGGCTACCGACTTGAGACAATCAATGCCTGTGAAGCCTATTTAGGCTCTCTGCCAGGACACTATCTTGAGAATTTAAGAAGAGCGATTATTCCTGATACAGTCTTTGCAGACTTTATCCCCATGATTGAATCTTATAAAGGCTCCAAATTAACCACCAATCCTCTTTTCAAAAAAGATGAAGCCTGCTTAATGACGGTGCTTGCAGATTCGAATACCAGAGCCTATCTCAATCTGCACTCAGACGGTCTTGGCAATACACTGGTAGCAGGTCCATCAGGTTCTGGCAAATCAGTATTGTTAGGGGCTATGATTGTCAGCCTTTTAAGATATGAAGGCATGCAGATCTTTGCCTTTGACAAAGGATATTCCTTTTACGCACTGACCAAAGCTTTTGCAGGTGCTCATTTCACCCTCGATGAAAATTCAGATTTAAAACTCTGTCCCCTTGAATATCTTGAAAGTGAAGATGACATCGACAGAGCCATGGAGTTTTTGGAAATTCTCTTTTCTATCAATTCATATGAGCTGCATCCAAATGAAAAGAAAATATTAAGGAATTCACTGTACGAACTGCGTGAATATAAAGGAGCTTCCCGATCTCTTAGCTTATATATGTCACTAGTATGTAATGACAGACTCAATGAGGTCATCTCAAAATATGCTAATGAAAGCTCAATTTTAAATGGCGAGCATAATTTCAGAATCAATAGCGCACTTACTGTCTTTGAATGCGGTCTTTTCTTTAACAAAAGTCCCAAAACTGTATATCCAAGTTTAAGCACCATCTTCAATATCATTGACAGACAGATGGTAAAAAGCCGCTGCTCAGCCATCATCATTGATGAAGCCTGGCTGATGATGCAGGATCCAGTCTTTGCAAAAAAGATGATTGCCTGGATAAAGACTGTAAGGAAGAACAATTCTCTTTTAATTATGGCCACCCAGTCACTTAATGATTTTGTAAGGACCGGTCTTATCGACGATTTAAGAGACAACGTAAAGCACCGCATCTTTTTGCCTAATGCTGATGCAAAAAACTCAAAATCTCTTTACAGGGAACTTTCATTAACAGACAGTCAAATTGAGTGTATTTCAAAAAGCACTCCCTTAAGAGATTACCTAAGTTCCACTCGTAATGGCTTTTTAAAATTCCATCTGCCACTGTCTTCTCAGGAGATAAAGCTGCTCTCACGCACAATTAAGCACAAGGCAGATACAGACAGACTATACGAAAAATATCAGGAGGACTTTATATGGCAGCAGGACTTTTAAAAGAAGAGATAAAAGATACTGACAAGCTAAAGCTTTTAAATGGAAGCATCTACAAGGACAGAGCCATCAGTCTTTTAAGAAAAGAACTGTTTGCACTTTTGTTCGGTGGTTTTGGTCTTTTAATGGGATTTATAAGTCTTGTCATGGTTATAAATATCAAAGCTGAAGAAAAAATTATTCCCTATGTAGTATCTGTAGACAGACAGGGATCACTAATCAATATTGGTAAAGTCAGTGCGGATATAAAAATACCAGAAAAAGCCGTTTACGCCACAGTGTGCGAATTTATAGAAAAGCTTTATTCAAGATATACAGACTTTGAACTTAAGAAGTCAGCTATCAACTTTGTGTTCATGCATCTTGATACGGCAAAGGATGTAAAAGAGGAAATCAGCAATTTCTATTTTGAGGACGAGGAAAAGTATAAAGACGTTTTAAAGAACCGTCTGGTATCAGTTTCAAGCATCGTAAAGATTGCAGAAATGACCTATAAGGTCGAATTTGAGACCTACTTTAAAGGATTTACCAAAGAGAATAAAACCCGTTATTACGCTACTGTTTCATACAGGATTAACAGTCTTGAGCATACGTCATTAGAGGAATTAAGAAGCAATCCACTGGGGATCTTTATAACAGAGCTTAATGTCGTTAAAAAGGAGGTTTCAGCAAATGGTTAATAACATATTCAAATATTTCTGTTCAACAGTATGCTTTACTTTTATGTTGAGTGCAGCAGCAGTTGAAATATATGAGGATTTAAGTTCCGTTCAGAAAGACAGAGCCATGCTCGACAGCAAGGACACAATTGCTTTAAATGCCATTGAAAGAATGGAACAAAGAAAGCTGCCAGGCATTGTAACTACCCCTGATGAGATTGAGTTTATCTATGGAAACGGAATTCCAACTGTAGTATGTGCACTTTTGGAAATATCAGACATTGTAATGCAGGAGAACGAGCACATTCTGAGTGTGCAGTTAGGTGATACTAGCCGCTGGATTTTAGACAGCGTCGTATCAGGAAGTGAAAACAGTTTTACAGAGCATCTGATTGTAAAACCGCTTGATAATAATCTTACCACCTCATTACTGATAGCAACAGATAAAAGAAGCTATCACTTAAGGTTAAAGTCTTCTGCCAAAAACTTTATGCCTTTAGTGCGTTTTTCATATCCAGAACAGAGACGAAACCTTATAAACAAAGATAACTCTAATAACTTTGCAAATGGCAGGACAACTCAATCTAATTCATATAAATTTACCGGCAGAAAGAATAAAGGCTCTTACCCAAAAGAAGATTCTGTACCGTTAAATGCCCGTCATTACGGTTATGAAATTACCGGCAATGAGCGCATTGTACCAGTTAATGCATATGATGACGGGGTTAATACCTACATTCAGTTAAACGAAACCTATTTTGCTTCATCCCTGCCTACTGTTATGGAGGTAACCGATGACGGCAGTCTGTTCTTTGCAGATGAAACCTTAAGTGCCTTAAATTACTCGCTTGAAAACAATACCTTTGTTATCGAAGGCATTTACGATCATTTAAGGCTCATTGAAATCAGAGGTTCTAGTGAAATATCTGCTGACATCAGGAGAGTCTGATGGAAAAGCTATTACCTGTGGAGAGAAAAATTAACTATAAGGGCTATGCCTTTATCCTCCTTTGTATTGTCATAAGTTTTGTATTCATTCTTTTATGTTCTGTTTTTATCCGTAATGGCAGCGTACAGAATCAGGTAAAAAAAAGTGACGAGGTTAAACTCAGTGACAATGCAATCGTATCAGATCAGCTTTTAAGAAGATTAAAAGACACAAAAGAGGTTAAGGACGAAATCCCCTTAAAAGAGGAAGAAATAAAAGTAGAAGCTAAGAATACTCAGAACAATGAGGACTTTTACCGCTCTTATGTGCAGTATAAGGAAAAAAATCACCTTTTAGACCGTGATCTTGAAGATACTTCATTAAAAGAAGATGAAAAGATAACTCAAGTTAAAGAAACACCTTTAAAGAGTTCAGATAACAGCTCTTCAGTAACAGGCTCTTCTGATAATGAGAAGATTGTAAGTGCCGTAAACTCAAAGACCAGAGTTGAACTTTCAAACGGAACAAACTCACTAATAAAAAACGACATTAAAAAAACAGATGAAGATAGTGAAGAGCTTAATGAGGATAATCCTTTAAATGATTACAGTGTCTTTGAAAGAAAGAATTTCAAACTTAAAGAAAAGGTAAAAAAGCTAAGCTCTCCTTTTGTCCTGATGCAAGGTACGCTCATCAAAGCGGTAATGCTTACTGCTGTCAACTCGGAGATACCAGGCCAGGTACGGGCCATGGTTACACAGGATGTCTACGATACTGTATCACATCAATATCTGCTGTTGCCAAAGGGTTCAACACTTTTAGGACAGTATGCTACTGCTGCAGCCTACGGCTCAGAAAGACTGTTTTTAGGTTTTTCAAGACTTATCTTCCCTGACGGATCCTCTCTCAATTTAGGAGCCATGCCCGGAAGTTCAAGTGATGGCAGTGCAGGTCTTACAGCCGATGTGGACAACCATTTTTTCAGGATCATCATGAACAGTATGCTGCTCTCTTCTATAACAGCAGCATCTGACTCTGTACAGGCACATCATTCTGATGCCAAAGGTAATACCACCTTTGGATCAAGAGCTGCAAGCTCAAATGCGTCAAACCTGAGTACGACATTTACAAGACTTATCGATAAAAATATCAATATGTCACCAACTTTGAATGTCAAAGCAGGATTTCCATTTTCAATTTCAATAACCAAGGATATATATTTTGATAACCCGTACTAGAAATTTATTTACTTTCTTCGCTCTGTTTACAGCTGTGTGCCCTTTAGAGGTAATAAGCGGTGACTACAACGGTCCAAGCTCTGGTCAGGCTGATGTCATCATCTCTCAGCTGTCTCAGACTCATGCAACTTTATCAGGTTTCAAGGTTGCAAATGAAGTTCAGTTAAATGCTCTTAAGGATAAACTTGATACCATTGATCATACTCTTGTAACACAGTTGACCCCAGACAGAATCACGGCCTTTGATGACGTAAGAAATTTAAGTCAGAAGGACATTCTACTTTTGGAGGCTGCTTATTCTTTTGCCAAGCAGAATGAAGCACAGGCTGGATTAAGTGAAAATTCACTTAAAACACTAGCCTTTGAAAAATGTATAAACGATGGCGACTGCACTTTTGAAAAGCTCAACAGCATGATTGATGAAGAAGCATTAAAACTTGCCGTGGAAGTTAAAAAGCAGTCTGTAAGCACGCAGAAAGATCTGCTTGAAAAAATTAACACCTTAAATGACTTTATCTCAGATTCGCAAAATAGTGAAACTCTCTCTTACAGCATAAAAATCCTGAGCAAGATAAACATCTATCAGGGACAGATGTTAACAAGACTGTCTGAGCAGATTGCGATTTTAAGCAATTTAGAAGCTCATAAAATGCAGCTTGAACATCAGTCAAGTGTCAATCAGGAAAAGGCATCAGAACAGTTTTTCAATGCCAAAGATACAATTCATTCAAAACATTTAAATATTTCCTTACATGGCTAGTTTAAAAAAAATCACAATCTTTACACTTCTGTGTCTGATGTGCTCTTGCGTATACGCTCAGGACATAGATGCGGAAAATATATTAAATTCGCTTACAGATAACTTTCTGAAAAATGCAGAGCAAAGTGCAAAGCCGATAATTGAGGCAAGTGAAAGACTGTTCTGGATGCTGCTTCCTATTTCAATCGTCATTTCTGGTATTAAAAACCTGTTTAAGGATGCTAATATCCAGAATTTTATGTTTGATCTAATCAAACTTATGATTGTAACCGGGATCTTTTACTTTCTTTTGTCAAACGGCAAAGATATTGGTTTTTCAATCGTGGATTCATTTACTACTCTTGCAGATGGAAAAACCTATGGACCATCTGAACTTCTTGATCTGACCTTGAACATAGTTGCAAAGTGTCAGAAGCTTATCCATAAAAACTTTTTAAAAATGGTGCCAATGCTGATTGAATACGCTCTCTTAATATGTTTTGCTGTGATTATGTTTATGGTGGTTTTAAAATTTACAGTTCTTTTCATAACCGCCAAAATTGTTTGTATTATCGGTGTGTTTGTTCTTGGATTTGGCTCTTTCAATTTCACAAGAGATCTGGCAGTCAATTACCTTAAGGTTGTGCTGTCACTCTCTGTACAGCTGCTTACTATGCTAACCATCGTCAACACATCATGCATACTGTTAACAGAAATATATGAAACAGCTAAGGTGTTTGAATTTAAAAAGATTATTATCAGCTACAACGAATGCATTTCCATTCTTTTTGTTTCGCTGTTTTTATATGGTCTTTCAAAAACGCTTCCGTCTGTAATGGCTCAGCTTATTGGAAACTTTACAAATATGGTTGGCTTCGAGGGATCTCTATCTAAAACTATTGGAAATATCAGGAAACTGTTCTGATTTAAATAAATAATTTCTTGCAATAGATTTGATTTTAAGTAAAATATATCCATCCTTTTTGGTGAGATGTCCGAGTGGCTGAAGGAGCACGCCTGGAAAGCGTGTATACGTTAACGCGTATCGCGGGTTCGAATCCCGCTCTCACCGCCACTGAGCCGAAAGGCTCTTTTTTTATTGCCTAAATTCAACTATTTACCGCTATTTTAGATCTTATAAAATCTATAAAAACATATAAATATGTAAAAGTAGATTTGCCTAAATTCCTGTTTCAACGCTGCTGGTTGCAAGATTTGCAAGATTGTTCTGGTTAAAACAATCCTGCAGTGCCGTCAGCTCCACAGGCGTTAATTCGGGGGTAGCTCCCCCTATTTTTTCTTTTATCTGATTTTTCAGATTTACAGCTGCATTTAAATCTCTGTCTATTACTGCACCGCAGTTTTTACATTCATATACTCTGTCCTTTAAGTCACAAACTATTCTGTCACCTAAGGAAATAAAAAAGCACCGCACTGGGTGCCTTAAATATTAAATACAGTTATCCACTGTATTGTCTTTTAGTTTAATTCATAAAAACGATCCATTAACGATCAATTCTTATTACTTTTTAAATTCTGAAATATTGAAGCAATAAAAAAAACAAACAAAAAGAGAAAGCTCGGAATTGCAGGTCCTAATAAATCCCAATTACGATCCTGACTAATACATTCATTAACAATAAAAGCTAATAAACTTCCTAATGCAGGCAACATTAAAAGAGATATAAGTCCAAATCTTTTTAATAATGTAGCCCATGCACTTTCCGGAATTATCTGCACAACTATATCAACTAACACAACAGATGCCTGTTTATAAAGCACATCGTAATTGTTTTTGATATATTCTTTTACTTCGCTTTCAGTGTATTCTGTTTTATTTATTGAACATATACTTTTAACTTTGTTTTCTGCGATCTGTTTAATGCATTTTTCCATTAAATCAGTTCTTTTTTCTAAAAAATCATAGATTCTTTTATGAATATCAGTTTTTGTTTTCATTATTGCTCTGAAATTTCTTTAATACGCATATCCATATAGTCTGAAAGACTTGTATCAACATCCTTTTTGTCTTTTAGATCAAATGATGAATCAGATCCTTGCTTCTTTATAAAATCTACAATCTTAGTTGTATTATGACGCTCAGAAAACTCTCTCATAGATTCCTCCCCCATTCTGAACAGAATCAATGAGCATATTCTAATGCCGGGCTTAATCTTTATGGTAAATGGACTGTTATTTTTTATAACAATAATCTTGTTGCCTTCAAAACCAGGATTTATGTATTGGCTAATACCAGCGTCAATTCCAATTCTTGCAAAACTGTTTCTGTTAACAATAATGCCATTTAGAGCTTTTGGCATTCTGATATGTTCAGCAGAATGCCCTACTACAAATTCACCTGGGCGAAGATCATAACCATCTTTTATTGAAACTTCTTTTGTATGCTGATGTAAAAAATCTTTGACATCTAAAGAGCAATCAAACACAAAATCTTCAGGCATAGAAAGCACATCGACGGTGTTACCCAATGTTAGATCTATACTTCCAAGCTGAATATGAGATGGAGTCAACCCTTCTACAATAAGTTCTTTAGAACGAATAAATTCTAAAATCTCACTTTCACTTAATGCTGACATAATAATTTATTCTTTATTAGATAAAAAAGGCCCTTCCTGGTACGCTAACACAAAAGTTTCTGAAGCGCTAAAGGGCTCGATCAATTTCATTATAGTTACTTACAATTCTTATGTAAATTAAGATTTTAATTTTGTGTTTGATTGCTCAAAAATTATCAACCAGCCTGTTTCTGATTTTAGCCTAATTTTATAAATAAAAAGGCCTCGACTTCGTCTCTTCTCTGAGATGTGAGAGGACTAATGTCGAGACCAAATACTTTAATTTAAGTGAAGAAGCACACACTTCCTCACTTTTATATGAGGCTTCGTGCATATGTGTGGGTAAAACATAGAGCCTCAATATGATTATTTTTACCCTTTAAGATCTTTTACAGATCTTAGTAAGACAATATGAAAC
>ONCB01000175.1 GCA_900316175.1 uncultured Succinatimonas sp. | reverse complement strand
ATAAAAGAAAAAATAGGGAGAGCTACTCCCGAATTAACGCCTGTGGAGCTGACGGCACTGCAGGATTGTTTTAACCAGAACAATCTTGCAACCAGCAGCATTGAAACAGGAATTTAGGCAAATCTATTTTTACATATTTATATGTTTTTATAGATTTTATAAGATCTAAAATAGCGGCGCATGCTTTTTTGAATACAACCTTCATTTGCTCAGGATCTTCTTTTAGTCAGTAGCCGCTGTTATAAAGTTTATCTAGATCTTCGCAAGCATGCGTTTTATTCTCTCGCATGTCCATGCTGCAGGCTTTCTCATAAAAATCTATGGTCTTTACATAGTCATGTTCCTGCTGAGCAAATTTTGCAAGTGATATACAGTCTTCCTTAGTATGAAGTTCTATTTTTTAATCTTGGCAGGACGATTATTAGCCATTCTTTCAGCTTCAGCACAGGAACTTTCTTCACCAAGGGCACAGCCTTTTTTAAAGTAAGCCTCAGCAATATTTCTGTCTACCTTAATGTTAATTCCTTTTTGGAAAGAGATTCCCAGATTTTTGCATGCAACACTGTAGTCTGCATTACAGGCTCTGAAAAACAGCTCATTTGCTAGAAAGCCGTTCTGTTCTACACCAGTGCCGTTGAGATATGACACTCCAAGATTTGAGCAGCCTATAGGATTATTTAAATCGCATGACTTATAGAATAGTTCGGCCGCTTTAACAAAATCCTGTTCTACACCTTCACCGTTGCCGTAAGAAATACCCAGAGTATTGCATGCATTAGGATTATTTAGATCACAGCCCTTAGTAAAATACTCAATTGCAGTTTCTGGATTTGCGGCGACATGTATGCCCATGTCATAGCAAAGTCCGACTCTGAAACAACCATCGCCATGTCCTAGTGAACAGGATTTACTGTAATATTCGTAGCTCTTTGCTTCATCAATGAAATTAGGGTATTCACCTGAATGAATAAAACCAAGATTGTTGCATGCTTCTGAAGAATTAGAATCACAGGCTTTACTGAAGATTTCAATAGCTTTTGGCAGATCCTGTCCTACTTCTTTACCTTCAGCGTATTTTATGCCAAGAAGATTGCAGCTTTGGGCATTTCCAAGATTACATTGCTTGGTTAATTCATCAATTGAGTCTTCAGCAAAGACCATTTCAGAGAGTAATGTAAACAGTAATGCAGGTATAATCTTATTCATAAAAGACCTTTATTTGGTAATCTCATTTTGAGCAATTATTTATTAAGCTCTTTCATTCTTTCTTCTAATTGAGCCGCAAACTTGCATCCGTCTTCATTTTTTAAACCGCAGGCTTTTTTCAAATATGAAAGAGCAAGATTTACATCCTGTGCAGTTCCGAATCCGTTAGCATAGCTGTTTGCCAGGTTAACACATCCGTCTGCATATTCACTAACACACAATTTATAGTATAGGTTATTTGCGTTGACGTAATTCTTTTCTACACCAGAACCACTTGCAAATGCGTTTCCAAGCTCATTGCATGATGGAAGGTAACCAACATTGCATGATTTATCAAAAAGAGTTACAGCAGTTTCAAGGTTTTTCTCAATTCCGAAACCGTCTCTGTAACTGGTTGCCAGGTAAAAGCATGATAAACCATCATCAAGATTACATCCTGATGTAACCAGATTTATAGCTTTTTCCATATTTTTCTCGAGCTCGCCTTCAATACCGTTTACATATCTTAGGGCCAGGGTGGAACAACCAACACCTAAACCAAGTTCGCAGCTTTTTTCTTCAAGCATTACGATCTTTGACATGTCCCTTTTAAGGCCCCTTTCGTATTCGTAATTGTTAGCAAGATTGTAGCATGCACCACCTTCTCCAAGATTGCATGCCTTTTCATATAAAGCATTTGCTTTTTCATGATCTGCCTGGATTAACCTTCCTTCATTGTACAGAACGCCAAGATTTAAGCATCCGTTTTTCTGATCAAGGTTGCAGCTCTTTTCAAGGAATTCGATAGCCTTATCTGTATTTATAATGTTTGATGGACCAAGAATATAAAGGGTGCCTAACTTAGCGCAACCATATGCGTTGTCTTTATTACATGTCGTTTCAAATAATTCTTTTGCCTTATTGGCATCTGGCTGTACGCCATTGCCATCAAAATAAGCATTACCAAGCTGGTTACAGCTGTCATCATTACCAGCCTGACATTCTGATGCAAGAGTATCTACATTATCATTAGCAAATGATTGTGTTGAAAGCAGAGCAATAAATCCGGCTAACAAGACTTTGTTCATATGTATATCCTCAATATATTAAATTTCCAGCATCAGTTTACTATGTTTAATATAGTATTCATTTTGTCACAAAAACATAGAGCACCTTTAAGGTGCTCTAAATATCAGCTTATTCAACAGTAACAGATTTACCGCACAGTGGTATGCAAGTAACTGTAGCGGAATGGTAAATAAGATTGGCTGCAGCATCTCTGAACACTCTGGCAGTGAGATTACCTTGCACTGTTTATCCTCACGGATTTCAACTCTGTCTGATGCAAAGATATACAGTAAAGCTCCGCGGGCACGTACCTCTTCAACATTTGACACAAGTTTATCCATAAGGTTGTTATCAGGTGCTACCACAACTACCGGCATCTTCTTGTCGATAAGAGCGATAGGACCGTGCTTTAACTCACCTGCAGCATAGCCTTCAGCGTGGATATAGGAAATCTCTTTGAGTTTTAAGGCTCCTTCAAGTGCGATTGGGTACATTACACCTCGGCCTAAGAACAGGCTGTGACGCTTGCCTGAGAATAAGGCTGCAATCTTCTCAACTTCTGCATCTTTAGAGAT
>ONCB01000073.1 GCA_900316175.1 uncultured Succinatimonas sp. | reverse complement strand
TATGGGTTCATCAACCGGCAGTCTTCTGGTTGATGACTATAAAAAGCTTTATGATATTTTTGAAAACTCAAAAACAATCATATCTCTTCACTGTGAAGATACAGCAACTATTGTCAATAATGAAAAGATTGCAAAAGAAACATATGGAGAGAATGTCCCATTCTCTATGCACCCTGTGATCCGCAGTCGCGAGTGCTGTGTAAAATCAGCATCATTAGCCATTGAAATTGCTCTTAAGACAGGTGCAAGAATTCACATTATGCATCTTTCTACAAAAGAGGAAGTGCAGATGCTGAAAAACTATATGTTTGGCAATGTTAAAACCAGACAGATCTCAGGAGAAGCATGTATTCCTCATATCTTCTTCTCAGAATGCGATTATGAGCAGAAGCAGTCCTTCTTAAAATGCAATCCTGCTGTAAAGCGTGAACAGGACAGAAGAGCTATCGTAAGTGCTCTTGAAGAAGGCATTATTACCACTGTGGCAACAGATCATGCACCTCATGAGTTAGCTGCCAAACAGGGTACTTACTTTAAGTGTGCCTCCGGGTTGCCATCTGTACAGTTCTCTTTAAATGCACTTTTAGATTTATGGAAGAGAAAGGAGCTTACTTTAGAGACTATCTGCCGTGTAGCTTCAACAAATGTGGCTGAACGCTATCATATAAAAGGCAGAGGCGCTATTGTTGAAGGCAACTATGCAGATCTTGCTGTAATCAATCCTATAAAGAACTTTACTGTAACCGAAGATTCAATTGAATCAATCTGCAAGTGGTCTCCATTTACAGGACATACCTTCTCAAATACTGTAGAAAAGACAATCGTCAACGGTGTGCTCTGTGCTGACAACGGAAAGATTGTAGCAAAGGCTCCTGCCATGGCTCTTGAATTTGACCGTTAATCCATAGCAAAGATCGAAAAAGGCGCTAAAAAGCGCCTTATTTTCTTATAAATCAGAATTATACAGGTAAAGCAAAGCCAACTTTTCTGTATACATCATCAAGAGTTTTCTGAGCACGCTCTGAAGCCTTTAAGGCGCCCTCACGCAGAACCTCATTGAGATATCCCTCATCAGCACGAAGCTCCTTGTAACGGTTCTGAATTGGCTCTAAAAGAGCAACCATTGAATCAGCAACATCGCACTTGAAGGTACCATACATCTGGCCTTTGTACTTCTCTACGAGATCTTCAATAGAGGTACCGGTGCAGGCAGACATAATCTCTAAAAGGTTAGATACGCCTGGCTTCTTATCCCAGTCATAGGCAATAACAGGAGGATTATCTGAATCAGTAACAGCTCTCTTTAACTTCTTGATGATCTTCTTTGGATCTTCAAGAATTCTTACAACGTTGTTATCGTTCTCATCAGACTTTGACATCTTCTTGGTTGGCTCCTGTAAAGACATAACACGAGCACCAGCCTTAGGGAAGAAGCCCTCAGGAAGAACGAAAGTATCACCGTAAATATTGTTAAAGCGGGTAGCAATATCACGGGTAATTTCAATATGCTGTTTCTGATCATCACCTACAGGAACCAGATTTGCCTGATATAAAAGAATATCAGCAGCCATAAGCACAGGATAGTCAAACAGACCTGCGGTTACATTGTCTGCATAGCGCTTTGACTTGTCCTTATACTGAGTCATACGGTTTAACTCACCAACCTGAGTGTAGCAGTTTAATACCCAGGATAACTGACAGTGAGCAGGAACATGAGACTGCAGGAAGATAGTGCTCTTCTTAGGATCTACGCCTGCTGCCATAAAGATTGCAAGAGTATTGTAAGATCTCTCAAGGAGTTCTTTAGGATCCTGACGAACTGTGATTGCATGCTCGTTTACAACGCAGTAAATGCAGTCATAATCGTCCTGTAATTTCACCCAGTTGCGCAGTGAGCCGATGTAATTACCAACAGATAATTCACCAGATGGCTGAATTCCACTGAAGATGATTGGTTTTGACATAGTATTAACCTTTCTTGTTTATTTAATATTCTTTAATTCTTTTAACAGTGATGTAAACTCACTGTAGCTGTCAAAGCGATAATCGTATTTTAATGTTTTCTCATCAGAGCGATTATAACCGAAGGTAAAGAAAACAGAGCTTACAAAAGCATTATTTGCTGCAATAATATCATTATCAGAGTCTCCGCACATCAGAGCTTCGGTATTTTTTACCTGAAGTTTTTCTAATGTATAGTTTATTGGGCGCGGATCTGGCTTACGCTCTTTTAATACTTCTCCGCCTAAAATGAAATCAAAGTATGCTGAAAGCCCCATAAAACTTATTAAAGGCTTGGCAAAAACTTCAGGCTTGTTAGTGACTATCGCTGTTTTAATGCCACACTCACGACAAAAGATTAAGCATTCTTTTACGCCATCATATACTTCAAAATCAGATGACAGACCTTTTTGATAGTGGGTGTTAAAACTCTCTCTCAACTTTTTGAGCAAAAGAGGAGAAACCTCCTCTATCTCAACCTCAAACTCTCCTTTAATCACTCTTGCCAGAAGCATGTTAATGCCATTTCCAACAAACTCTTTAACCTTCTCTTCAGAGGGATGAACAAGTCCGCACTCATCAGCTGCTGCTATGGCAGCTTTTGAGAGCTGAGGTATGGTGTGAGCAATTGTGCCATCAAGATCAAACATGATGGCACGGGGAAGTTTAGTAAGCTTTGCCATATAATTAAGCTAATGCCTTCTTTAAATCGTCCATGGCCTGCTTCTTGTCTGAAGAGCCAAACAGGGCAGAACCTACGACGAATACTTCTGCACCGTATGATGCAATCTCTGAGATATTAGAAGACTTAACGCCACCATCTACCTCAACTAAAATCTCGCGATTCTCTTCTTTTGCCATGTTCTTAACATCAGTTACCTTCTTTAAGGTAGCCTGAATAGTCTTCTGACCTCCAAAACCTGGATTTACGGTCATAACAAGAACAAAATCAAGCTTATCCCATAAATAGCGAAGCATCTGAGGAGGAGTTGAAGGATTTAAAGCAAGACCAGCCTTAATTCCCATCTCCTGAATGTGACTTAACATACGCTCAGTGTGAATACAGGCTTCAGGATGGAAAGATATCCAGTCAGCTCCAGCTTTGGCATAATCATCAACAATGGCTTCTGATACAGGATCAACCATTAAGTGAACGTCAAATACAGCGTCAGGGAATCTCTTTTTCATGGCAGCTAAAAAGCCTGGGCCAAAGGTCATATTTGGAACAAAATGATAGTCCATGACATCAAAATGAACCACATCCATACCTAAGGAAAGAGCCTCGGCCACATCACGCTCGAGATTTAACAGATCTGCTGACAGGATAGAACCTGCGATTTTAAAAGTCTTGTAAGTCACTTTATAACTCTCAGAAAAATGATTTAAAAATTTAATTATGAGCTCTTATTTCGGCATTTACCTTGTCAAATGATTTGGCAAAAGGTCCATTGGCTCTTAAAGAAGCGGGCAGTTTTCTTGCACTGTCTGAGGCAGCCTTATATGAAGCAAAGTCGCCTAACACCAGCACATACCAGTCTCTTCCATCTCTTGTGGTGGTATAAATCCAGAAGGTACCATCAACAAGTTTTGAAGCACTTACCAAAGATGCTCTGTTTCTTCCTGCCTGAACCTGCAAAGTGAAATGACGTGGATTCTTTGATGCAAGTTCTGACAGGGCACCTTCAACTGGTTTTGCCTTTGAGGAAGTACTCTTCACAGACTCAGAAGCCTTAGCTTCCTGAGCCTTCTTTTCCTCTAAAGCCTTCTTCTGTTCAAGTTCAGCAAGCACTCTTGCCTTTTCTTCCTCTTCCTGCTTGGCAAGAGAATCAGCAAGAGCCTTAATCTGAGCTTCTTCTATCTGTCTGCGTCTTTCTTCTTTCTGCTTTTCAAGAGCAAGCTTGTGCTCAAGCTCTTTTTGCTGCTGCTCTTTGGCAAAGGCCTTAGCTTCCTCTTCCATGCGCAATTGAGCTTCAAGTTCAGCCTTCTCTCTTTGAATTTCTTCTAAATGAAGAGAATTGTCCTCACGTTTTAAGACAACAGTTTTAGAAACTAAAACTTCTTCTTTCTTATCTAGAGATCCTGCCACTCCTCGCCTGGGACTGACTGAATTTGCTTCAGCCCCGCCTTTTTCAATTTCTTCAAGATCTGAACCTGCAATGGTTACTGAATTTTTGGTGGTCTTCTCAGCTACTTCAGTTTCTACACCGCCAGGAACGTCCTCTAACAGCTTGCCATCATCTTCAACAGCTGTCTTTTCATCACCGCGAGGTCCTTTTGCAGAAATATCCTCAGATGCACCTTCAGCAACATAAAGAGGACTTTCCTGCTCCAGCTTCTTCACTTCAGGATTTGACATGACCACAGTCTCGTCTTCGCCGAAGGTAAGCTTGTCAGTTTCATTAAGATTGATCTGTGTGTTAACCACACCGTTTTCATTTTCCACAGCAGGAGCTCTGCCTAAAATTCTATCAATAAATGATGAACCTAAAAATACAGGAATAAGGCAGGCAATAACAATAAGAATGCAGATAATGGAAATGAAAAGACCGGAACCTCCTGATTTTCTTCTCTTAGGACCTGCGTTCTCTGTAAGAGACGCGGTACTTACTTCAATATTTTCTGTTTTTTCGCTGTTAACTTCTGCTGGATCTGCCATAAGAGCCTCCGATAATTTAATTATTTTAGTTAGATTGCCATTGCACTTCTCAAGTACTTTTGGAAGTTCTGGCTTAATAGCTTTATAAACCTTGTTAAGGTTTGAGTACACAAACATCTGCTCACAAAGGGCCATAGCCTCGTTGAGCCTTAAAGGGGTAACAGGAATTTCCACAATCTTTCTTGATGCTGCCTTTAACCCCGCACCTAAAGAATTCAGTTTTGATTCCGCCCACAGAGGATGACCGGTTACCAGAATTGAAAAACGGTTTTTACCAAGATTCTTTTCAAAAAGGTCAAATAAATCCTGAGTAAAGGTATCAACCACCAGATCAAGATCATCAACCACAATCAGCAGTTTTTCTCTTACAGGAATACTGATTGATTCAAAAGTCTGTGAAAGAGGGCTTTCTGTATCATATTTTCCGTCAGGTGATATCTGCTGTAAAAACAGCTGCCTCAACTGTGTAAGTGACATCTGTCCCTGACAGGGAATAAATACAGTGGTGAACTTTCCGTCAAGATCATTTACCACATGCTCGCACAGTGAAGTTCTTCCAGAGCCAGAGTCACCAGAGAGCAGCACGAAGCGCTCAGTTTCAGAAAGCGTATTCTTAAGCTTACTGATGTCATTTAACACTGACTTTGGAATTGAAAAGCTGTCTATATCCATCTTATGCCTTTAAAGACTCAATAAGACTGATTACCTCGTCATCTGATACATCAGAAAGGATTTTAACCTCACCGATAGCAACAGGCAGAACGTAACGGATCACACCGCTTCTGACCTTCTTGTCATGACGCATATAGGTAATAAAATCCTCGCCAGTCATCTTCTCTGGAATTTCAACTGGCAGTTTTGCCTTAAGACAGAGTTCCTTCATGCGCAGATTGTCTTCTTCACTGATATAGCCACGACGGGTGCCAAGAGCTGAAGCTATAACCATGCCAAGGCCTACAGCCTCGCCGTGCAGCCAGGTGCCAAAGCCAAGGAAGGCCTCAATGGCATGACCGAAAGTATGGCCATAATTTAAGATAGCTCTTAAACCATGCTCCTTCTCATCAGTTGCCACAACCATTGCCTTGATTTCACAGCAACGCTTTACAATTGCACTTAAGGTTGCAAGATCAAAATCAAAAACCTTTTCAATGTCTCTGCTCATAAAGTCAAAGAAATCTTTATCGTAGATAATACCGGTCTTTACAACTTCACCTAAACCTGCACTTACCTCGCGTTCTGGCAGAGTCTTTAACACGTTAAGATCTGCAATCACAGCCTTTGGCTGATAAAAAGCACCAATCATGTTTTTGCCAAGAGGATGATTGATGGCGGTCTTGCCGCCAACTGAAGAATCAACCATGGCAAGCAGTGTGGTTGGGATCTGAACAAAAGGAATACCGCGCTGATAGGCAGAAGCGGCAAAGCCCGCCATATCACCTACAACACCACCACCTAAAGCCACGATAGCGCCGTCACGACCGAACTGACACTCCATCAGCGCAGTTAAAATCTGCCACCATGAGTCAACAGTCTTGTAGCTTTCACCATCCTTTAAAACACAGACCTTAACATTAAAGGAAGCCTTTTCAAGCTGAACTTTTAAAGCATCAAAATATAATGGGCCTACGGTTTCATTGGTAACAACCATCAGATCTTTAACCTTTGGAAGAGCATCTCTAATCAGAGAGCCACAGTCTAAGGAAGTTCCGATATAAATTGGATATGAACGGTCCTCAAGACCTACAGTAATAGTTTCCATTAGATTTCCTTTAATTTAGCTTTAATCATTTCCACACAGTCTCTTATATTCATCTCAGAAGATGGAACGATAAAATCTGAACATTCCCTGTACAAAGGGTCACGTACCTTAAAAATGCTTTCAAGACGGGCTCTTCTGTCATCTGTTGCAATCATGGGACGGTTATTGTCATGAAGTGTGCGCTGATACTGGGTTTCTACGTCGGCATAAAGATAAAACACCACACCGCTTTGAGCTAAGATCCGGCGGTTCTCTTCTCTGCCTACAATACCGCCTCCGGTTGCAATGACGGCGTCAAAGGAAATGCAGCGCTTTAAAACTTCGGTTTCAATATCTCTGAAGGCACTCTCGCCACTGTTTTCAAAAATCTCCGGGATGCTCATTTGAGCATACTTTACTATCTCTTCATCAACGTCAAGAAAAGGTCTTTCGGTTACCAATGCAAGAGATTTTCCAATGGAGCTTTTGCCTGCTCCCATAGGTCCGACTAAGAACAGTCTGTCTTTACATGAAAGGGTCATTTTATATTTTCACTGTGTACACGTTTATTTATAGAGATTTTACAGCATTTTCACTGTTACGGCAAAGAGATATAGTGCTCTTTTTCAAGATGTTGCAAGCTTAATTGAAAAGTTTTTATGCCAGTGTTTTTTTGCATAATCAGGTATACATGAACTGCGAACATTCAAAATTCTTTCTGGTGTAAAAAAACTGTGCTATATGGCTTGATTGACAACTTCTGTAAAGGCATTTTTTAAGTTTTAAATTAAACTTTAAGAAGTCATTTAATAAACTCTGTCAGAAATTTGTTAAAATAGGCTGATTTCTATCTGTTTTAGAGGCCAACCGTGGTATTTAAATATATTAAATACGCCTTCTGGGCATCCATGTTTACAGTCGGTATTTCTGGCGCATGCGGCGCAGGACTGTATTACAAAACCTTAGGTGAACTTCCTGATGTAAATGAGTTAAAGGAAGTTTCATTTGAAACCCCAATGAAAATCTACACCGCCGACAACAAACTCATTGGCGAGTTCGGCGAAAGTAAGAGAATTCCTGTAAAGCTTGACAAGATTCCATTAAAACTGCGTCAGGCTTTCCTTGCCATTGAAGATACCCGCTTCTATGAGCACAGCGGTATCGACCCTATCGGTATTTTCAGAGCAGCAGTGGTTTCAGCCACATCAGGCTCTGCAAGACAGGGTGCAAGTACAATTACTCAGCAGGTTGCAAGAAACTTCTTCTTATCAAGAGAAAAGACACTGCAGAGAAAATTAAAGGAAATTTTCATCTCTTTAAGAATTGAGCAGGTTTTAACCAAGGATGAAATCTTTGAGCTCTACCTCAACAAGATTGCCCTGGGTCACCGCTCATACGGTGTTGCTGCAGCAGCTCAGACCTACTACGGAGCAAATCTGGATGAACTTACTTTAGGTCAGATGGCTACAATTGCTGGTCTGCCAAAAGCTCCATCTGTATTAAACCCAATCTCAAATCCTGAAAAATCAAGAGATCGCCGTCATCTGGTTTTAGACAGAATGTACACCTTAGGCTTCATTACAAAAGAAGAATATGAAAAAGCCGACAATGAGCCTTACAGGGCTGAGTATCATGCCAGCAAGCTTGAGGCCTATGCACCTTATGTTTCAGAAAAGGCAAGACTCATTGCAATTGAAAAGTTTGGTGAAAAAGCCTACACAGACGGTATTGAGATTTATACTTCAGTATTATCAAAAGATCAGGAAGCTGCTCATTATGCTGTCTTCAAGGCTGTAACTGACTACGATACCCGCCATGGCTATCGTGGAGCAGACGATAATATCACCACTATTGAAGGTTATAACAAAGATACCTTTGATACAGCAAAGTATCTTTATCAGAAGGATGTTTTCCACTACATCCACCCTGCTATCGTAACTGCTGTAAAGGATAACGAAAAATACCTTGAGGCACAGGCACGCGGTGACAGAACTATAACTATCAAGTTTGAAAACCTAAAGTGGGCAGCCCCATTTATCTCTGACAAGCGTCAGGGTCCTAGCCCACGCACAGTCTCTGATGTGGCCAAGGAAGGCGATCTCATTTACTACTATGAAAATGAGAACAACGAGTGTGTTTTAACCCAGATCCCTCAGGTTGAAGCATCAATTATCGCATTAAACCAGTACACAGGTGCCATCAAGGCAATGGTTGGCGGCTATGATTTTGCCAAGAGCAAATTTGACCGTACCACACAGTCAGTACGCCAGACTGGTTCAAACTTCAAGCCATTCTTATACTCTGCAGCTGTTGCCAAGGGTATCAATATCAATTCTATTTTCCAGGACGAACCTATCAAGACATGGGATCCAGGATCACGAACCTGGTGGGAGCCAAAGAATTCCCCTAACCGCTATGATGGACCAATGACCTTAAGAGAAGCTCTTGCAAAGTCTAAGAATGTGGTTTCAATCAGACTTATCCGTCAGATTGGTGTTCACAATGCAGTAACCCACGTTGAGAAATTTGGTCTGCATCTGCCAAAGAGCCAGCAGGTGGAAGCTATGGCTTTAGGAAGTGTTGAGGTAACTCCGCTTGACCTTGTTACAGGTTACGCAACCTTTGCAAACGGTGGCTACAAAATTGAACCATACTTAATCACCAAGATTATGAAAAACGGTATGGTGCTCTATGAGTATGATCCTCCTGTAGCCGATCCAACAGCACCAGATCGCGTTAAGAATTCTATCGGACTTGAGTATATTCCTGGAGTTGAAGAGCCAAACAACAGCCCTCCACAGGTACTCTCTCACAAGAATGCCTATGTAATTGCAGACATTATGAAATCAGTAATTTACGGTGGCAGCGGACTTTCAGGTCCATACTGGGGTACCGGCGGCAGAGCAAGCTCTACCACCAAGAGAACCGATCTTCACGGCAAGACTGGTACAACCAACAATGTGCACGATGCCTGGTTCTCAGGTTACAACGGTCACCTTGTTGCCACTGCATGGATGGGATTTGACACTGACAGAGATCTTGGCTATTCAAGATTTACAGGTCCTGAAGGTGGAGCCTACTCTGCCCTTCCTATCTGGGCTCAGTTTGTTAAGATTGCAGAAGAAGGTCAGCCAATGGCAGAACTTCCGGTTCCAGAAGGTCTGTACAAGTGCTCAAACGGTGGTCTTACTGACTGGTGTATCGCAGGTTCTTCTTCTATTTCTCAGGGTGGCACTGTTGCTGAAGCAGATGATTCTAATACTCTAGAGGATAGTTCTAAAGAACAGACGCAGACTGAAATTGATACATCAACTGTTGATACAGATAATATTTTCTAAACAGATTTTTAGTATATAAAGACCAGTTAATCAGCATAACTGGTCTTTTTTATTCGTTTTTCTTTATTTCTTATGAAGTTGCTATTACTGTATTTACAGCTTTAGGCTGCCTGAGAATACATTGTCATATAAAAAATGAAATGAGACCCGCAATAATGCTTTTTAAGGACTTCAAAAGCACTGAAACAGTTAGCAGTTTCAGTGCTTTTACAATTTTAATTACTTATCCGAAGGCTTTAGAATCTTAATACTTGCAGCAGCAACAGCCAGGACAGAAAGGGCAAGAACAATAAAAGAAATCTCAAGAGATGAGATTTTTGAAACATAACCTATGATCACAGGACCACACATGGTACCGCAGTAGCCTAAGGCATTTACAAGAGAAATTGCATAAGAAATCTTTATTCCCTTTACAAGACCAGCATAAGATACAACCTGAGGTACTATGTTGCCTGCACCAAGACCAATTAGAGTAAGGCCAATCATAATACCGGCATAATGAGGTATTATGGCAGTAAGCATGAAACCGCTAATTAGGATCTATAAAAAACTATAAAATTATACAAATTGTTAATAATTATAATCTTTTAACCTAATTCCTGTTTCAACGCTGCTGGTTGCAA
>ONCB01000017.1 GCA_900316175.1 uncultured Succinatimonas sp. | reverse complement strand
CAGTGAAATTGGTTATAACTCTTTTACCGCTTTAATGAGTTTAAGAAAAACCTGCGAAATTAACGGGGTTCCTTTTATTGATTACTTGTCATGGGCCGTGCAAGAGCAGAAGCACCGACTTGAAGAGTACAGATGTAAGAACAATATTCCGACTCAGCTTTGCGTAATGCCAAAGAACATTACAACAGAAGGTAAATCCGATAAGAACGGGAATAAAGAAATCAGTCGACTGAGAATTTACGATCCTACCTACCATGCCACCGGCTATGATGACATTGACATGACAGGTCTTTCTGTTTGGGATTACATGGCTTTGTACGATAGGTACATGCTTGACGATGAAGGATCTCAAGACGTCGGTCCTGAAGATGTCGATATCGACTAAGTTGCTATAGTGCAGCCTGCGCAGTTTACTGCACTTGTAGCAATCAATACCTTTTCCAAAGCTCATAAAACCACCAATACATCAGTACCAACAACAGGTACTTCATACGATGGTCATTTTATAAAATTGATTCAGAAACTTTTAGTGTCACAAATTTACTAGTTACAATGCGAGGTAAACGGAAACTTGAAAAGTTAGGAATAAAGCCGATAGATCCTGATTCATATAAATTTAGAATGAGTGATCATGTTTGTGTTTATTTCACTAAAACTCCACCTGTTATTTTTAATGAGCACATAGATATTCCATCTTTGCCTTTCGGTTTTTGGCATCAAGGTATATGTATTGGTGAAAATGATAAAAACAGCCTGTTAAGGCGGGCTCCTAAAGGCTTATCATGCTATTTACAAATTATCTCGTTTGAACCTGTATTGCTGTAATCACACTTATACTCTTTACCATCGGGTAGAACCAAGCCTTCTCCATGGCTACATATAGATAATTATGACGTTGTTATTGAGTGAATGTTCAATGATTCATCAATAGTACTTTCATACCCTTTATTATGAATACCTACTGATATAAAACCACTCTTAGAAACGAAATTTTGTATTTGATTGTATCCTGATGAAATATAGTTCTCATATTTATCTCTATATTTGTCATTAAGTATTAAAATTTTTTGATTAGATGAACCTCTTAAAAAAACATTTTCATTCTTATCTTCAATATATGGACCATCAATAAGAACTGCAATTTTCGAAAGAATCTTTGAGCATTTTTCGTCTTTCTGAAGTTTTTCAATTGTATATCCTGTGTATACGAGGATCTCATCAGACAAAGAATATATAACAGAGAGAATTTGTTCCAATGACTCTAAATCAAAGAACGGATCTCCCCCGGTTAGAGTAAATCCGTCAATTTTAAACTTTGATGAAATGCTGAGCACAAGTTCACGAAATTTTTCTTTTGTTATTTTATAACGTTCTTCCTGTTTCCATAGTTCTGGATTAGAACACCCTTTGCATCTGTGATTACAACCGGATACCCATATTCCAATACGGTTACCCGGTCCAAGAACTTTTACAGGGTATAAAATTCTTGCTACGTACATATAATTTACACCTTACTGCAGATTATTGAGTTTATTCCTTCCTCTTTAACAACATTAGAAACTTCAATTTGATCACTCTCAGATATTTCATTGTCAAAAATGAATTCAGCGAGAGGATTAACCAACATACTTTCTACAACGTTGCCAATTCCTCTGCCACCGTTTTCAATATTCTCTTTTGCAAACTTTAATAGTGAATCAAATGCGTTCTGAGTTATATTCAGAGAAATATTCTTTTCTACCTTAAGTCCACTTATGATTTTATTGAGTTGTGCTCTTAAGATCTGCTCTACAACTGCTGGTCTTATGAAATCAAATACGACAATATTGTCGCCAATTCGATTAAGTATTTCTGGTCTTGCCAGTTTGTCTTTGAAATATCTTTCAATACCTGACTTTACGTTTATTGATATTTGGTCATACGACTGACTGGAGTTAACAAGTTGTTTTCTTGGTCCGTTTGGATTATTCGGATCTACTTCGGAAATTCCCAAATTACTTGTAAATATGATAATACATTCTGAAAAATATACTGTTTTGCCCTGACCATCAGTCATTCTTCCGTCTTCTAAAATTTGCAGAAATTTATCGAGTATAGAGCCATGGGCCTTTTCAATTTCATCAAAAAGTAGAATAGAGAAAGGATGTTCTCTTACAGCATTTGTGAGCTGTCCTCCTGCTTCGTAGCCGACATATCCTGGAGGTGCACCTAAAAGTCTCTGATCAGAATGAGGTTGCGAAAATTCACTCATATCAAAGCGGATGCAGTTTTTTTCATCTCCGAAGATCAGTTCTGCAATTGATTTTGCTGTTTCAGTTTTACCTGTACCGGTTGGTCCTGCGAAGAAGAGTACTCCTCTAGGTTTTGAGCCAGAGGAAGAATGTTGAATCCCTGACATGCCTGTAATGGAGCGCTTTATAACTTCCATGGTCTTTCGTAGAGCGACGTCTTGACCTTTTACTCTTTCTGAAAGATTACATTTTTTTACTCTTTCTTTTAAGTCAGAGCTTTCCCATGGATTGTCAGTAACACCAAAACGGTAAAAGTCTACAAGATTGGGAAACTGGGAAATGTGGAATCTGTTAATCTTGCAGAGATTTTTTAGACCGTTTAACTCAAGAAAGGTGAATCCATCTGTTAAGCCAATAAACTTGTCTTTTAACTTTTTAAGTTCCGAAGGAGTATCCTGATATTTCTTTATGTCTTCACCATAAATGTCTTTATCAAAAAAAGTCTTGAAGAGTTCATCACTGACAAAAAGCGCTCTCTCTTGAGCGTTAGGAGTTGGTACATTTATGATTTTTACTGCTGGATTATTATGGTAGAACCAGACAGGGAGATCATTCACTTTATTGACAAGTAGAATACAAAGGTTTTTCAGTGCTCTATCTCCTGATTTGCTTACCGCAGACTGAGCTGAAAGACCTGCTTTTAATAATGCTGTAAAAGCATCTCTTTCTACAGGAGAGACATTTCCTGAATTACATATAAGTCGAGAAGCAAGATTAAGCGTAATAACAATAGGAATTTTATTTTGAGAAAGGGCTTTCTTTATATTAATAGGTGCAGAATCACTTGCTCCAGAGAATCCGGCCCTAATGCAGAAATTTTCTTCCGGATCCGTTATTGTTGCTCCATTGGAGGAAGATGGATTATTAGGATCTATGATTTTGCATGCCTGCCCGAACTTTATCAGTGAGAATGGTTCTGAATGCTCTGGAATGCAATAAAAGCCCCCCATAACAGGATCGTACTCTACAACACCCTTATATCCTTGCTCAATAAAAAATTTGTAAATATATTCCGTCATTGTTAAGAGCTGATTACCCTTACTGTAACGGTCAAAAATGTTGCCTTCAATAATAAGTATGGAGTTAATTTTTGAGAAGATCTCTAAATCACTCTTCCATTTGGATTCTTTTTGATGAGACATAAACTACCTCACTGTGAATTTTGCGCTGACCTCTTTGTACTTCACATCTGGATGCCCCAGAAGAAGTTCATCTCCTGCATGAAGTTCAATATCTGTTTTGGCTGGAATTTGTCTGCCGTTTACATAAGTGCCGTTACTTGAACCTTCATCCCTTATAAAAGCCTTTTCACCGTCTTTCCATATGAACCCATGCTCTCGGCTGACTGCTAACTTGTCTTTAAGATAATCAGCTAGTTTTTTATCAGAAGAGTTTCTTCCACATGAAAGTTTTGTATTAGGGATCTCAATCTTAAAACCATCCTCAGAAACAATACATGACACAAGGCTACCGGAGCTTGCAGGGGCATCTGTACTATTTTGATTTACGATACCTGATATTTTTTTTTCGATAAGTTTTTTATGTTGACTCTGGGTCATCGGTGTAACTTTGGAGATGTCTGTGTGACATGAGGAGCAGAAATCTGCATCCTCGGCATTGCGTGTACCGCAACTGCAGTATTTGAATACCCCCTCTCTACCGTCTGAATTGTTTTTACTAGTATCAGTCGCTGCTGATGGATTTATTTGTTTTATGATTACATTTTTCTTTTGCTGGTCAGGTTTCTTAAACAGCTTAAATACATCTTTGGAATCTGATTTAGCAACTGGTGTATCTGTTTTAGGTTCTTCTTCTGAACTTTCTTTAATATCTTTTACTTCTTCAACTGTAACCAGCATAATGTCTTCATTGCATTTTTCACAACTGAGTTCATTCTCTGGGTTTAAGTGATCACATTTTGGACATCTTTTTACGAGCATATTTATTCACCTTCTTTTGTCTGTGCCATAGCATTGAGATTCTGTACTCTTTCTTGAGTTATCTGCTGTTCATCATCGGCCGAACTTTCTTGACCTGAATATTCGATTTCTACGCCATATTTGCTTACGTTTATAATTTCAGCATATGCGGCAGTAGGAGGCATAAAATTTTTATCAGAGAACGTTATTCCTTTTTCTATGAGTTTCTCTTCTATAAGTTTGTATGAATCACAAAAATCCTCCATATCTTTGCAAAGCTTGATTTTCTCTTTCTCTGATGGAGATCGATCTATGTTGTCCATTAATCCTATTTCCATTACAAGCTGCCCATCATCTGTTATAGTGACGTCAACCCCCTTATCGTCCTCATACTGAAGTAGAATTTTGTTACAGAGTTTAGATTCTTCGTTTGAGATTACTGCTGACGAAATAACTGGGTAACCAAGTTCCTCCATCACCTCATTGACGATCTCTTTTATTCTTGCAATCTCTTTCTGTTTTAGATTGTAAAGTTCCATGTTCTGAATTTGGATTTTCAAATCGGATATTCCTTTTGGATCTATAGAAAAATTCTGTAACTCTATCCCACATTCCTCACACAGAAGAATGTAATCGGTATAAAGATCTTTATATTCTTTTTCTAATCTGTCTGATTCATCCTGAAGTTTTTTTACTTCTTTCTCCAGTTTTGGGAGATCATCAGTGTAAAAGCGTTTGTATTCTTCCGCTTTAGTTTTATTCTTATGAAGTTCTTCTATTTTTTGTTCTATTTTTTTAGCAGTAGAATCATTTAATGCTGAATTATTTATTGAATTTATTCTATTTATGATTTTTTCATTCCAGTAAAGTTGAGCTTCAAGTCCAGAGATATAAGCCACTTCGTTAGAAGCATTTTCCTGTGGTTCTGTTTTTACTCCTTTTGCAGACAATTTCGTTAAAAGGGCTGCAATATGTTCTTTGTTACTTTTACTTGACTCTTTTTCAATAACAGAATCCATTCCATAAAGAGAAGCATTAACTGCTATAAGTTCGTTTGTGCAGTTGTTTATATAGATGACATCGTCCGATTTATTGTTTATTTTATTTATAATCTTTTCTGATTTTTCTAGTGAGTTTTTTATTTGCTCAGAAATCTTTTCTAATTCTGAGGCATTTCCTTTCATTTTTTTTAAGCTGGAGTTCAGCGCATTTCTGCAGAGTTTAGAATTTAATTCCAGCTCATGTTTTACCTTATTAAGTCCAGCCCATGCTTTTTTTAATGCTTCTTTTTTTATTCTGGCTTCTGCTTCTGACTTTAGTCTAGCCTGTTCTTCACGCTTTTTTCTTTCCCTTTCTAAACGCTCACGCTCTCTGATTCTTGCTCTTTCTTCTGCTCTTAATTGTGCTTTTGATTTTTTTGGACCGCTCATATTTATCTATCTCCTATAAACTTAGTCAGTAGGAACTTCAAGTCCGATAATTCTGATAGAACCGCTGATGTTTTCTGCTCTCATAAATTTTTCTACAGCCTTTAGAAGGAAATTGCTATTCCTGTCTGAAACGTTAATGGAATCATCGTCAATTTCTATCTTAAGAAAACTCTTAATTTCAATGCGATTCTTTTCAACGTATTCGATCAGCTCTGTAAGGAATGAAAGGTAATTTGTGTTAAGTTTCTGATCCGGAGCAAGAATCCTTTTTATATCTTCATTATCACTTTCGCGAGATCTCATAAGACCTAAAGTAAGCTCGAGACCTTTTGCAATGAACTTGATACGCCAGGCTTTTGATTTACCTTTACTACTATCCTCTTTTATATTCTTCAGCTGTTCTTTCATTGTTTCTAGATTGAGCTCTGCAATTTTTGACAGCATTTCTGCGTTGAATGATTTTATAAGCTCTCTGTTTCTCCAGACAGCATTTGCAAGGACATCAACTCCAAAAAATTTTTTTTGGCTGATTGCTTTCAATGTTGTTTGAAGCAACTCCTTCTGCCAAGGGGTTGAACATTCTTGGATTGAAACTGCATATAATCTATTTACAATCGCACTATTATCAGCATTCGAAAGTTTGTCAATATAACCGTTTTCAAAAAGTTCCCTTACAAATTGTGGAATTTCATCTGACATTGAGCAGATTATGTTAAGAGCTTCAAGAATAAAGTAGTTAGGTTTATCTCCAATTTTAGGTAAAACATTACTTATGTATTCAATGAAGGACTGTCCTCTTCTCTGTAAATCCGAATTAAAATTGCTAAGTTTCAATCCGTCATTAAAGAGGGCAATTACAGGAAACCTCATTTTTGCTCTTAATTTATTTGGGGGAAAAGCAAAGTTGAAATTTCGTCCTTGGTCATATTGCTCCTGTGAATAGTAAAGAGATTTGAAAGCATTTTTCTGTGTCTTTGGTACTGAGTCAAGACTGCATCCTTCAATCTGCTTTACATCATTTGCTGCCTTTTCTTCAGAAGGATAATTCGTACTTGCATGAATGTTTTCGTTTAAATCTACGAAATGAACTACGCAAGTTCCGTCGCCTTTTACATTTGTTCTTTTTACATGAGGTTCAGATATAAACCTTAACTTCATCATAAAGTCCAGATTTCTCTCAAACCATTCAATTAAATCGCTTTCCTTCCCAGCTTTGCCCTTTGCCGAAGGGTAATGTCTGTAGTAATATTCATCACGAATTTGAGGATATGGAGGTATAGGAAGAGATGATAAATCTTCTGGGATCTCTGATTTAAATTTCCATTCTACTTCATACCGTTTTTTTGTTTCACAGTCGATAAATGCCAGTTTATAAGGATTCTCATCTCCATAAGTGTAATTCAGATCAAGCGTACATTCACGTTCTTCTTTGAAAGGAAAATCATTTGTCTTTAAGAAAGCTTCATAGTCTGTCTTGTTTTTTCCAATGCCTTGAATTAAAGGAAAATGACAGAAATTTTTTCCGGCTGGAATACCAACAGTTCCATCAATCTTTATAGGAACTGAAACCTTTAACTTTGGATTTACCTTCTTATTCTTTACCAAATTTACAAGAAGTTTGCGACCTCCTGCAACCATCTCCATATAAAGCTCTGGAAGGTAGTCATACCAAAGTGCAGTGGTACCAAGTTGCCTTTCGTAATCATGAACAATGCATGCTCCCTCGGCAGTCTTGTTTATTCCATCAATACATACAAAATCTTTAAGCTCGGATGTATCTTTAAGCTCGGATGTATCAATGATGCTTTTTACGCTAAGAATCACTACTTTTTTGTACTTAAGTCTTGATTCGAGATTCTTAAGAACTTTCTTGATGTTTTTTTCTTTTAGATATGCTTTGTAATTTAGAGCTTCTTCTCGACCAGTAATGCTGTGACAAACGTAGTTCTTTGACAGAAAACTTGTTCTTCCGAAATCTCTTGTAATTCCATCGACATCATAAAGTTTGGAGAGTTTATCCGATATTTCCTTCGGAATATCTAATTCCTCCATGATTTTGTTTATACGAAGACCATAATCTTCTTCTGTTGGATATCGAATAAACTGTATACCTCGGGTTTGAGGTATTTTATTCTTCAGTTCATGGTTGTAATCACAGTATATCGGAGTTAGGGAAAAACCTTTTGGTGTCGTATCCGCAACAATGAGCAGATCTCGAGGTTCAAGACAACTTAATGTGCCGTCTGCTAGAGCGCAGATTGATGTTGCAATACTGACTGGAATTGGTTTTGCATAGTTGAATGCACTGTTCATTCCGGATCTGAGAGGCTCTGCGTTGAAGTCGTCGAGAAGATCTGGAACAGCGTATAATGCGTGACTTGCATTGGTATATTTTGCGAGAGACTGAGCAATAAAGTTTGAAGCTTCTCTTAATTCGTGTTTTTTGCTGCTGTCAGAATCTTCTTCACGATAAATCAGTGATTGTAGAGAGAATGTTTCAATATCATAATCGTCATCAGCAAGGCAAATGGCTTTACTTGTAGAGTTTAAAAGATTGTGTACATCTGATGCTGTTTCGTTGTTTCTCCATTTCTGAACCATCAGACGGAAGGGTAAGCTCTTTGTTTCGTTACCTAAAAAAACTCTAGGGAATGCATAAGAAAAATTGAAACCTACTTTTTCACAGTCTGTCGCAGATTCATATGGTTTTGTATATTTTTCAATATTAGTTTTACCGAACACGATTTTTACAATCTGCTCCGGAAAGGCCTGAAGGCTATCAAAGTCAAAGTTAGGTATTGAGTTTCCATCACCAAAACAAATGGCAGAATCATTAAAGTATATTTCAGAAGAATTTCCATTGAAATCAATAATAATTCTGTTGTCTAATACTTCGAGGATAACTTCTTTAAACTCGTCTAAATCTTCTGTCTTTATGAAGGCTTCAAGAGAGTACGAACCAAGAAAATCGTTTTTCTTAAATTTAATCGGTCTTTGAACTATTCTTACATCTTTCTGACAGTTCATGCACAGAAGAATATTCCAGAATAGATACTTTGCAAGATGCGAATCTACATTTCTTGAATCTGTAACAATATCTTCATCAAGTCCTCTTAATGTATTGAAGGCTAGCCATATTTTTCTGTAATTTCTGTCCTGAAGAAGAACATTATTAGGCGGATTATTCTGCCATCGTCCTATTTCCTTAGCTTCATCAGTATTTTTCCAGTAACTTATTTTTGTAATTAGGTCAGAGGCTTTGTCATCAGCGACAAAACCAGCCTCTTTGAAACAGTCTCTACGTAATATAAGTTTTTCGGAAAGTCTTAAAAGAAAAAACTTTAAAAGCTGATTTTCTAGTGTATCAGTTGAAAAACGTCGTTTTACTCCAAGCATATGATTAGAGTTAGCTAGTTTTTGCTTTAGAGTTCTGCCAGGTCTCAGTGACAGATTCTGAAGACATTTGCTATCAGTTTCTCTGATTGCATACAGAGGAAGATTCTTATGCTCTCTGACGATTTTCTCCCTCATATTCTTGAGAAGATAATCTACCTCTTTTGAAGTGAAATCCACAAGGTGGTAAATTCTGTCTTCTATAAGAGCATAAGGATCTAGGGATTCTTCTCCCATATTTTCTAAAAGTCTGTCTGTATCAGTATCAAGAAGGTTATCAGAAAAAGGATCGTGTTCCATTACTGAATTGAACCAGTCTGTATACTTGATCAGCATCTGGGCTTTAATGTGAGATTCCCTGTCTGAGAGCGATCCGTACAGTGATTCTGCTGTATTTATGAGAACCCCAGAGACCTCTTCTTTAGACCCCTGATTTATTTCGGCATCCTGTTTGTTTTTTTTCGCCATTGCATCCCACCATGACTATATCTATCTATGCAGAAAAAAAACTCTCGCTTTTAATTTTCATTCGCAATGTAGTTTGCACTGTTCCAAATAAACTGACCGAAAGGATTATTGCAGGCAAGGTTGAAATCTTCCTCGATGGAGAATTTCTCTCCATCAATACCTTCAGATAGTAGCTCTCTAATCCTGTCTAGACATCTAGTCTTGGATTCTCCGACTGTTTCTATCCCTCGCAGTTTAGGCATAACTTTTTGGACAACAGTGTCCTCAAATGCAATTTTCATCTGTTCCTTTAACTTATTTTTATCTATTCCGCTATGATCTTCCTCTTGTCCGTCAAGGAGTTCGCAGATTGTAGGGTAGTTATTCATGTAATACTCTATTGATTGCCATACACGATGGCCTAATGCTCTGCCGACGTTTGCTAACGCATCGTTGATTTTCTCAATGATCTCCTTATAAGGGGCAATTTCATCCTTGGTTAGGATAATTTCTCGATTACACCAGCTCTCCCAAGTATCCTTTGTAAAGTGCGCTTTGCCTTCAGGTAGCGGAGTCAGTTTCCCTCTACTTACAAGTTTTTTAGGTCTTGGGAAAAACAGAACATTACCACGGTCAAGAACCTTGTCAGATAATGTTTTTGTGGTTTCATCTTGATTCATTGTTCCTACCCAGAGAAGATTTCTGCTTAATGGCAGTTCATAGGGAGAAATTCCTGCTCCGAGTTTTACATCTACAGTAGGTAATTTCTTATCCTCGCTTCTGCGACTTTCAAGCTTCGAAAGAAAATCTGCAAAATACAGTTCTACATGAGCAAGGTTCATTTCATCGAGAAGAATCATGTTCATTACATCTGACATTCCCATCGGATATTCTTCGCTTCTTTCTGTTGCGGCCTGAGCTAAAAAACGAAGAACAGGCTGTGCGTCAAATTTATTATCAATAGAATTAAAATAGCCAAGCATTGCTTCCTGACTGTCCCAGTTAGGTTGCACAGCTATTGACATAAAATTAAATAATCCGAATTTTGAATAATACTTTGGCAGTTCAGATTTGCCTGTACCACTCACTCCAGCGAGAACTGTAAGAGGGGATAGTTCAGCGCTCTTCAGGCATGTATGAAAAGCGTATACAAGTCTCTTTGGAAAGACCAGACCATATTCCATAGAACTTTCAATAATGTAATTAAGCCATCGAATTTCCATTCTTCTGTTATCTTTGTATGCTGAATTATATAGTTCTGACTTTCTCTCAAAGACAGGGACTTTTATTTCAAGAATTCTCTCGTCTCTGTTTTTTTGAGTGCCAATTTCACTAGAGAGTCTCTCCAGACGACTTTCTAAAATTTTGGCATAGTCGTCTGCACTCTTTTTTTCTCCTTCGACAAGTTCTAGCTTTTCTTGTAAATGCTGATTTCTGTACTCAAGTTCCTGATTACCTCTACTCAGTTCTAACTGTGTATTTTTGGCTATTTGATCGTCGAGCTTGATCTGAAGATTTGAGATAGTGTTGTTTAATGTTTCTCTTTCTTTGTCAAAATCTTCATTCTGCTGGACAAGGAACTGTTTTCTAGCATCAGCAAGCATCTTTTCGCTGTCCTGAAGTCTTCTTAAAACAGCAATAGGTTCTTCGTTTCCGAGTTTAGCCTTAAGATCTTCATACATCTCTTTTTCTGCTATTAACTCGTTAACCTGCTGGCGTAGGCCGTCGATTACATTATTTAGGATCGTTTCTTTTGAGAGATAGTTCTGTTTTTCCTGTGAGACTGCATCTTCAACTCGTTGTCTAAACTGATCCTGACGCTTTTTCAGATCTGCTTCAATCTGTGAAAGTTCGTCACTTTTTCTTTCGTACTCTCTCTTTATCTCGTTTGCTTTATTTTCAATATCATTACACTTTTTCTCTCTCTGCTGAAGCTCTAACTCCTTTTCTGAAAGTTTTGTCTCTGCTTCATCAGTCATTTCTTTTAGATGCTTTCTAAGGTCCTCAATCCTCTGATTTTTGTCTGCTTCTAACTCCTTGTTCTGGATTTCCTGTTTTTTAAGAAACTCTGAATTTAAAGTATCAATTCTTTTTGAATGGGACTCTGTAATTTCTTCTAGTCGTTTTTTGTTAGATTCCTGCAGTTTCAGCAGACTGTTCTGTCTCTCCAGTTGCAGTTCGTTATTAAGGGTCTGCCTCTGCTCGTCTATTTTTAATTCTTTCTCAGACAGTTCTGCTTCTCGTTTATTTAGTTCATTTAGTTTTTTGATGTAATCCTGTTTTGCAGTCTCCAGTGCTTTTTTCTGAGACTCAAGCCTTTCTTCAACTATTTTGGGAAAATTGCTTAGAGACTCTATCTCTCGAATTTCGATCTGCTGTTCTCTTACTGTAAGTTTTTCTGCGTAAGAATAAAGAACCTGTGCTTTCTGCTTTAGAATTTCTTCAACTTTCTTATTAACAATGTCAGAAATCTTTTTATCATCAATTTGCAGTTTCTCCTCTTTTATATTGCTAGAGCCTTCTTCAGCAGGAGCTGAACATACCAAATTTTCACCTTTTTCTTTATTATCCTCAGAAGCTCCGTGATCAAGCTCTGTTTTATCTATAGTATTACTCATCAGAAGATCTCCATTAATGTTTTTGTTAAACATATTGTTGAATTTTTTATATTTTCCAACTCTGGTTTATCTACATTACAGCCATCATTGTTGTGTCCTCGTAATTCAACTATCTTCGCTATAAAATCAGGAAGTGAAAGATTAATATTTCTGCAGCACTGTTTTAGCTGTGACTGTCCATGTTTGGGAGCACAGATTAAAAATGCAATGAATGCAGCTTGTAGGGAATAGACTCCACCGGTTAGGCATTTCTGTATTCCTGTTTCTTTTGCTGAAAGAAGCGTTATGTTTCTAACAGGAGAGAATATGGATTTAACATTATTAGACAGTTCGTCATCTTTTTTTAAGCCATTTTCTCCTCCGGTTAAGTACGAAGATATTTTTTCTTTTTTATATATCGATGCGACAGTATGGGATAACTTGTTCTTAGAACATATTTCAGTGAATAGATTTTCTAGAATCTTGTAACTTGTTGAAACGACAAGGCTTGCATTCTGTCTGTATTCTGCATCATTTTCGAGACATGCTTTTGCAATATAGAAATTACGCAAGATGTTGATAAGTGCATCCCTAAGGGAATAATTTATTGATTTGATAAAATCTCCTCCAAGAAGCTCCCTAAGTTCAATAACAGCAGTGTAATTCAGTCCTTCGACATCGTTAAATTTTTCAGAACTGCTTTCCATCCCTTCTACCTTAAAATCTGGCTTTAAAAACTTAAGGTATTTAAGAATCGATTCTCTGTAACTCTCGAGTTGCTGAATATCAATTTTCAGACTTTCAGTTCCATGGCTTGCTGCATTTCTATCCCTTCTCAGTCTCTGAACGATAAATAACATCATAGGCTCTTCTGCTAGAAGAGCTCTCATTACATGATTATTTACTCCACTCATCTGCAGAAGAAGCAGATATAAAAAAGTGTTTAAATCTGGGGCTGCTTTATCGATTCCTCTGAGTCTGTATGAAGAGATTTGGAAAAGCTCAAGATAGCTGTCAATTTGTATATTATATTTGTTGGCAATCTGCTTAATAAGAAAAGTATAATCATGGGAGGACATTCCTGCTATTTCCAAATCAACGCGATTGTTGTAACTGAAATAGCACTCTTTTAGTCCGTATTCAAATGCAGAGTAAAGATTATTTATAACAGTATTCTGCAGTTCAATAATTTTTCTTCTGTCATCTTCTTTTGAGCTAGCCTTTTTAAGTTTTTCTAATCCTCTCTGCGCAACGGCATACAGAACTTCTGACTGATCTTTGTCTGTTTGCTGAACTGATTGTATATTTGATGACAGGCTTGCCATGGTAGAAGATAGAAAAGGTTGGTACCAGTCAAAGCTTTTTAACAGTTTATCCTGATTGAAAGAGAGCGAAAGTTCCTGAAAATATCCGTTATTCTCAAAATTGTGGATAATTAGATTTCCGTTGGTTCTGTCTATTTCTGCCAGAACGTGACAATATATATTGTCTTCTGCATTGGAATATAATATTTCATTACTTGCATATATTTTTTTTAAATTTTCTGCCTTTTCCTCTTGACCATTATTTTCTGCTAGATTTTCACAGATCCTTACAACCTCTTTTACCTTGTATATTGAAGGATTTTCTGCCATGGCTGATGAAGACTGCAGAATAATTGCTTTTACAAGCTGTTTCTGCTCAGTGTCCATTGCATAATTGGCAGTTTCACCGCTAATTCTTATAATTTGCTTAAACTCAATATCATTGGCAATGCTTATATATGGTAAAACGAGATTTTTACCAGTTACTTTTTCAATAAAAATCTTACAATTCGAATATTCAGGAGGTTCATTGCTGTTGGCTGATGAACTTTTTGAGTGGGGGTCAGAAGTGTCTTTTTTTATTGCTTTATTATCTTTGTCTATAATGTTTCTTTTTCGCAGTAACTCACATATATATAAAACCAGATCTTCTTCGAGACATAAAGCTTCTGCTGTTTCTCTGATATTTTGAGATTTTACCTGTAGCATACGCAAAACTGCTTTTTCAATTACATTGCATTCCTGAGATTTAGAATCTTCAGTAAGCCTTTCATTAACCAGCAGATTCTTGCATGTGCAAGGAATCAGTAAATCTCTGAAGTGACGATTCCCGTTGGGGGTGACACTGAAATCTACTACCTTAATTTCATTATAATCAAAGTGGTAATTGGTGTTGGTATCGTTAATATCTACTTCCATTTTATTAGAGTAATCTCCTGCATCATCCCAAAACCTTTCCTTCATGGGTACAGCACAGATTGTAGAATTCGTTCAGTGACGGAACAATTTTTGCCATTAGAGGGTGCCTTACGTAATCACTGTCGCCCACAACGCATAAGACTTTCTTCTGACGGCTCATACTTACACATAGTCTGTTTTCCGATGTCAGGAATCCTGCAATTGAATTTATTCTCTTCCGCTCGTCATCTTTATACTGTTCCGCCAAATTCTCAATTTTATCTTTAGGCAGAGTTCTTACGAGAGAAAGAAGAACCACATCAAATTCCATGCCCTGAAACGCATCTACGGTACCTATGCGTAATCTTTCTCTTCCTTTCTCGTCATAGGCATATTCATCATTTATTTTATATTTTGATTGTTTTCCTTCTGAAACCTTTTGAGCAATTCCGAGTTTGAATAGTTCTTCATAAATTACATCTACCTGACCTCTGTAGAAGGTGATTATTCCAAAACTTAATCCATTGCTTTCTTCAGATTTTAGCCAGCGGGCGAGCAGATTGGCTGACATAAATGCTTCTTTTTGTCGGGTATATGAACCAGAAGAGTTCCTTATTGGCTTGTATTCTTCAAAGTAGGGAACATTTATCCAGCAACACGATGCTCCCTCTATATGTGGAAGGTGCTGTTCGAACAGAGTTTTAGGCAGTGGTGAACCATATTTTTCAGAGGGATTCTTGGATTCATAGAACATTTTTGAACAGAATTCTCCTAAAACAGGATTGGTTCTATACTGTGCATCAAGAGTTATAGTTCTTCTGTGACCATCAAACTTTTCCAGTTTTTTTAATCTAGAGAACAAGTATTCAAACATACTTATTTCTAGATAATTTTCAGTTCCGTTATCGAAAACTCCATCTGCTCTCAATGCAGTCTCAATTTCCGGATCTACAAGCTGAGGAAGTTGACGATGATCTCCTACAAGGATGATTCGATTTTTGGCTTGTACCATAGGTATTAAAAGGTCAGCAGGGTTAGCTCTTGCAGCCTCATCTATAATCACAGTATCGTATGAGATTTCATCTCTAGAATTGGAAGTCTTTGCATCCTGAATGAGCCGTCCCATCGATTGCTGTGTTGTTGCCGCATACACCAGAAGATAATCTTCGATTGCTTTTTTTACCCCTATCGGATTGCTCTCTAGATCCATAAGAAAATCTGAGAGAATGTTTTCTTCCGTGTCTTTATCGTAAAACCTTTTTTTTAGGTTTTCTCTTACCTTTGTACAGAGCAGAGTAACTTTAGGATTTGCTTTGTCTTGTATAATCTCAGGTTCCGGAAGTAACTGATAAAGAAGAGTTTCCTTTATAACCTTTAGCTTTTCAACGTATACTTTTATTTCTTCTTCTGTGGCGTTGGCATAAGATTCAGCTTTATCAAGAGTCTCTATAAAGCCGCGGATATCTGTAAACAACTCTGTATCCGGTCTTTCAAGTCTCTGTTTTAAAAGTTTACATTTTTCTATGCCGTCATCCAAAAAAGCGTTCTTAGAAGTTCGTAGGTTATTTAATGCATGGCGCAGTTGCTTTCCTCTTACTTTTCCTGCAACTTTACATTCAGCCAGTAAATTTCGCGCCTCATCCTTTAACGATGAATCAAATATCTGAGGATTTTTTATAATGCTTGTAAGAAGCATTTTCTCGGTATCAGTATCTGGAGATAAAAGATATTTGCTACATAAAATATTCCATGCTCTGATCTTGTCATTTTCAGCAACTTTTGGATTTTTCTCTCTTATAAGTTTTGCTTTTTCAAGGGACCATCTTTCTATGCGGCGCATACTTCTTGTATCCCACTCATCGGTACCGTTCTTTTCTCCGAACTTTAACGCTGGTAGAGAGTTTATACTGAGTCTTGAAATAATATTTTCAACTGCATCGTGCTGAAATCCTGAAACTAGGATCTGACCTTTTGCACTTTCTGAATTATTAAGTTTCTCAGTAAGGCTTTCGATAATTGCTGTTATGACAGTTGTTTTTCCTGTTCCTGGTGGCCCCTGAATTATTGCTATATCTGGAGTATTCAACGCAATATTTATTGCTTCCAACTGGGTTTTAGTAGGAGCATGCGTAGGGAAGATCTTTTTACTTATTCTTTCTGGCAATGGCTGGTCAATATTTATTCGGTCGTGGTTCTTTAGAAATTGTGCAGCCTCTTCGTTATCTTCTATCAGGTAGAGTAGGTTTGGTTTCTGAGCCTCGTAATTTTTTACAAGTTCTCTTGCATGCATACGGCGTAGAAACTGCTGTTTATCTCCAGAAACTGACATCCAGATATGATCACCGGCATTGATAAGAGATGAATCATCCAAACTCAAAAGATGCAGTTGATCTACTTCTTTTCTTGAATTAGGTGGAAGTGCTAATTTGAAGGAATAATATTTAGCCTTTCCCTTGTTCCTCATTAATTCTGTAGCTTGTTCTACCTTAGTAAGTTTTATATAGTCCTGAGCTTTAGGTGGTGTACTTTCGAGTTCATTTGCCGTCTTTTTGAATATATTTCTAACATGGTTAATATCGAATGATTTAAAATCTTCTGCATGATTTAAGTATGTAGGAGGGATACTTCCTACATTGATAATGGTATCGCCTGCTATATCAGCAACATTAACCAAAGATGTCAGGTTCACTTTATATCCGTCGAATGTTTTTTCAAAACTATCTATAGTAGAAGTTCCAAAATTTATACACTTGCGAATATTCAGATACATTTCCATACAACTGTATGTATCCCAAAGCTTTAAATAATTTTCACTCTCATTTCCCTTGAGTGAACACGATAGGGCTTTTGCGTATGGTGTTCTATTCCTAGTTAATATAAGCTCTGAACCTGTTGCCAAGATATAATTTTCAAGACCTAATCTTTTATCAAAAATAAGGCTCTGAGCTGCAAGGTACTGAGATGCCACATCACTAGGATTTCCACATAGTTTTACTGGTATCTCAATATCTTTTCCTACTAGAGTAAAAGCATCATCTTCAATTAAGGGTTCTTTATCTGCCTGACTTTCTGGTGCTGATTGGGACTCATCTTCAGACTGAAAAAATGAATTAAAAAAATCCTCATCACTTAAATTTTCCGTTTTAACTGTATTTTTTTGTTTCAGTCGCTTATTTTCAGTTTCTCTGTCTGAATGATCCTTATATTCAAAATCATCAGCATTAGGCCTTTTTAACAGATAATATGTTCTTCCTGATATCTCTAGATAAAATAGATCCTTTATTTTTGGGGATATTTCAAAAGTTTTATGAGACTGGATTGGAATCGCTGGTTCTTCCTCACTCTTTTGCCAGTCATTTTCTTCATTGCCTTGTTCATTAGGCTTATGGATTTCATTCTTTTCTTTACCATGTTTAAAAGAAATATTCTCAGAAAATAAATCACCAAAACCTTTCCTTTTGGCTTTTGTGCTCAAAGATTTATTTCCACTGATTGCAAGGACAGGCATTGTCTTGATTTTAAAATAGAATGGGAAAAGATCCGCTATGACACATGTGTGCATATAGTCCTTATCATGCTTGATATATCTTATCTGCATTACCACATGATAAGCGGAATAAAAAATGTTATTTACTTTCTGATAATTTGAATTGTTTTGATTTAAGACTAAGATTAGATTCTGCGAATCGTCTTCTGTGGCTGTTTCTGATAAGAAAAGATTTTCTTTATCCGAATTATCATGGGGTAATTGAATATTTGCTCGAAACTGTTTGAAGTTTTTAACTATAAAACCTAGTCGATTCTTGCAGTTATCTAAATACTGCTCGTCGAATTTATCTGCATTTGTGAGTATAAAGGTAACGCTTTGTATGGCACCTTTAAATTTACTAATCTCCGATAAAAGCATTACCATTTCCTCCTATGAATAAAAAAGAAATGACTTTATACAGAGAATCTTTATTCTTTGATAGAAGCCAGATCTGATCACGCATTATCATGTCTTTAAAATCGACAATATGTGATCCGTTGCCTAGATCATTAAACTTTCCATTTTTAAAAGACTTGTTTGCGTAGGATAGAGAAATCTCGCTGTCCATATTTTTTTGAATTGTAATAAAACTTTTATCTTTTTTGTGGCTTATATAAAGGCAATCTTCATCAAAGTTTCTGTTGTCGAAAATATCAAAGACACGAACAGGAACTGAGATTTCAAAATCCTTGGACAAATCAACTTCTCTAACCCATTTATATGCTGTTTTATCTTCTTTTTTTCCTGTATACCAGAAAGATTTCAGGACAAAAATTCCAAATGGGTACTGCATCTGTCTATCACAGCATTTGCAAGTATATACATCATCATTGAAGTCGTAAGCTAATGACATTCCGCAGTGTTGGCAACATACCATTTCATCCGATGCCTTAGCATGTGCTCTTACATGATGGTAGATGGAGGGCCTAAGTCCAGGGTTTATTCTTCCTTTGCAGAATGTGACTTCAAAAAGTTTCTGTTGAAGTTTTGTCAGCATAATCTTTCTTGGGAAAGCCTGATTTATCACTTCTTCGGCATTGCTCCTGTCATTAGGATCGTCTATGTAGGGATTAATTCCTGCATAACATCTATCTTCTGCACCAAGTGTACTGCCATCCGATCCCCAGTCGTCCTCATCGTCCGTAGGTTTTGATAGAAGACCTAGAAAAGGGTGAACCCAGCAGAGCATCTTAAAAGCAAGAACACTGAATGCATGACAGTCAGATTGAGGTCTTACGCCATCAACTTTTTGAGCAACCTCAGGAGCAGCATACCCCGGAGTGAATACACTCATTGTTTGCTTTTTTTCATAAATGAGATTATCAGCATCAATTAGCCATACTGTTGAGCGGAATGCGTTATCAGCAATAAAGAATACATTATTGTGAGAAATATCCGCGTAAATAAGGCTCCTGCCGTGCAGTCTTGAAATTATGGATGCAGTATTTGCAAGGGTAATATTTCTCAGTCTTAATCCTCCGGACATTGCATATCTTTTTAGTACATCGTTGCAAGAGGAAGGAAATTTGCACGATTCATTAGGTCCTACTGTTGTAACATCAGTTCCTACAGTATCATTGCATACTGTGAAGGTGTGGTTCGTAAGGTTTGTAAGATGACAGTTTGTTTCCAGAAAAAATTCACAACTTCTGGCTGAATTCAAAAGCTTCATCACGTATCCTGCGTGATCTTTCAGCAGAGTTAAAGGAAGAGAAATTTTTATGTCATCTTCAAGTTGTAGAAGTCGTATGTTCCTTATTTTTTTATGAAAATCCTCTATCTGCTGCTTATCGGTAGTTTCAACTCCATTCTGTCTTTCAATTTTGATTGCAAGATCTGGGTTAAGACTACGGTAAACAATACCTTGTCCTCCTTCTCCTAATGGTTTGGCAGATTGATTGTATTTATGAACATTATTGCTGTCGTCTATTACCTCGACAATACTACACATTGTTACTCCTCATGACCTTAAGACAGGCAATGGTTTTATCATCTGTATGCATCGGAACAGGCCATTCTGAAAGCATTTTTCTGATATTGTGACTTCTTTTCTGGTATGTCATGACAGAGTATTCATTAGCAAATTCTTTTGCAAAGGCATACCTGTTTTCTGCTTTTATGTCATCAGAAATACCATCGGTGCAGAGTAATATAAAATCTAGTTTATCGCTCTTGAGTTCTTTTATTTCCCACGATTCATAGTTGAATTTGCGGTGCATGCAATTACTGATATTTGAAAAGGATTCATTCTTGTTATCGCTTAAAATTACATTACGATCCTCATATCCAACACAGATCATTCCGTCTCCGAGTCGGCCTGTAATTATTCTCTCATCCGTATATACAGCAAATAAAACTGTTGCGCTGCAGTCTTCGGCATTTTCAGGACTTATATATAAATTCCACCGTGCATTAAAAAGTCTCAACATATCCCGATGTGATGCACAGGGGCAGGTTCTTAGATATTCACTTATGGTGCTTACCATAGCTCGGCAGGCAAAGAATGAGCCTATATCCGACTTTGGTTTACTTCCAACACCATCTGATACAACCATGATAGTTGCATTTTTTAATTGCTTAATAAGACAGTAATCTTGATTTGGAATGTCGTTTTTTATATGCAAAGGGCCTCTGACAGAGGCACAGAAACTTACGATATTCTCTCTTAAAACCATATATTTGCCTCAAAGAAAATCTTTAATGTAAATTGGAGGAATTACTTTTCTGTAGAGGGCTTCTATTGCATAGTCCACGGCTTTTAGCACGTTATCTGGATAAAAGCATTTATCGCTTATCGAAGTCAGTTCATCAACATTAGCGTCAATTCCTATGGCGGCAGAGTAAATTTTTATATTTTGATTTTCTGCTCTGAATCTTTTAAAGTTTTCAATCTCTTTAAAATCAAAGCCACCGTCTGAAAACAGCAGAATCGAGGTTATAGAATCAGGATTGCAGGAATCTATTAAGAATGAACTTAATACGGACAGAGATGATTTTCCTTTTGATGAAAAGTTTTTTACATCGCCTGAATCTTCGAACACTACTGGACTGACAGACTCAGAAAAAGTAAAGGTCTTGAAATCTATTTCCTCATACACAGAGTCTGGATTTAATTCTCTAAGAGAGAAAAGAGTCCGGCAAAGGTTTCTATTTAAGCGGCCTTTTCCCATTTCAAAGTTACTTCCGGATGTATCGAAAAAGGCCCAGACAATTTTATCTTCGTGCATTTGCTGTTACTCGTCGTCATCCCCGTCGTCAGAAGATGGAATAACTACTGTTACTGGAGCTGATGGAGTTTGAGTAACAGGATTAAATGTTCCAACAACCGTTTCTTGAAGTAGATTTTTCTTGTCAAATGCTGGCATACCGACAATGGTATTTGGTGTCTGAGACAAAGTCCTAGTCTTTGTTGTCATAGTTACAAATTTGAAGAAGTTAGAAATGCTTCCTGCATCATCAGCAAAGAACAATTGATTGCCTGAACCTTTTAGAAATTCGTTCATAGCTTTTGCTCCATTTTGATCGCCGATAAGCATAGCCATTCTGTCACATTTTGCGGAGCGTCCTTCTTCAATAAACTTTTTCAGTGGTTCCTCCCAGTTTGGAAACGGTTCTCCATCACTGACTAGGATCACTGCCGGTCTGTATGCTCTTGACGGAATAATTTCTTTATTTTCTATCATGTCTTTTGCCATTCTTAGAGCAATGCCTAATTCTGTGCCTCCGCTTGCATGTAAGTCATTCCATACAACTTGGTCAATTGGTTGCATCTGTACATGAATAGAAGGACTATTGCTGAAAGATATTGCACAGAAGTTGATTTGTACTTCTTTAGCAACTGTGTTTTTGAATTCATCAATCATGGTTTTGACTGCATTATTTAAGTGGTCGATTCTTGTCTTTCCATTCATATTTGACGACATACTTCCACTAGTATCCAGTATTAAAATTACAGGAAGAGGCTTAGTTTCTGCTGTAAATTTTGAGGCATCAAAAGCCATAATTATCTCCTATTTTTGTACAACTTTATTTGTATCCGACAGTGGTCAGTAGTTATTTTGATTTTTCGCATAATTGGAATGATGCGTCAAGCCTGTAGTTATGAAAATATGAAACAGTAATCACGGTGAATAATACTTGTTTTTAAAATGTGTGATAAGGATCATGTCAGTATCTTAACGATCGACTTATGCAGTTTTTTCGAATATTGTTCATGACTGAGTAAATAAGGATCAATAATAGGAAAGACCTAATTCCATTGAGAGAGCAGTTTGGCGGTAGATAATTGGTGCATTCTGATTAGAATGTGAGTTGAAAAGACTTGAAGTAACTATTTTTTCTTTTTTAAGACGCTCTATGACAACTTTAGTTGTTGTTTCATTCATAAAAGCTGAAGTATTTATATCAATACCTTTTTTTCAGCTGTAAGAGAGCAGTTGCGATATAGACGCTTTTCTTCATCAAAGGGAATAGGGTAATGGTTTTTCATAATAAGTACTCTTTAGAATTCAGACATTCACATTATTTTACCTTCCTGAATATTCATCAGACATTGGTCAGTAAAATTTTTGAATAAAACTTTAGTAGTAACTGTTTGATTTCAGATCACTTTCTACTAATTTATGGTTATCATAAAATTATATATTTAATTTTCAACGATTTTTTGCTTATTTTACGATTAAAGGATCAAAACGATCGGTAGTGTTTTCATCAACGTGACTTAAGGATCACCAGATCACATAAAGACTTTTATTTTTTCATCAGATGCCTTATAAAGCTTGGGTACAAAAGAATATAAGGCATAGGAATATGGCATCGCTTGACGATTTTGATGATGACAACGAACAGGTAACAGCTGAGCTTGGGAATCTGGGATTAACAGCAGCAGGATTTGATTATTTCAACCTTGATGAGCCTATTGAGTTCTGCATAGGAAAGATAGGTTCCCATGTTAGGTTTAAGAGCTCTGAAATAGTAAAGCTTTTATGCTGTCAGGTCCTGAATGTACCATATCAGTCACTGTATGGAACGCAGGAGTTTTACCGAAACCGACCATTACAGGCTCTGATAAATCGTAAGGATGTTACCTTTGAGCAGCTGGATAGAAATGTTCTCTCAAGAACTCTGGATGCCATCGCTGAATTTGGACCAGAGAAGCTGTTTTTGAGATGCTCTGCAAAGGTAGCAGAGAAACTGGGGCTCAAGGTAGAGAGTGTTCATTTGGACAGTACCAGCTTCCACTATTTAGGAGAACCAAGAATAGAAGATGGATGCAATATTGTTCTGGACCAGGGATACAGTAGAGACAATCATCCAGAGCTGGGACAGATAAATGAGCTGATGCTGTGTGAAGAACTGAGTAAGCTGCCAATATTTGAAACCTGTGTCAGTGGACATGTATCCGATAAGACCAGTTTCAGAAATGTCATTACTGACTATTGGGACAGTATCAAGGCTCAGTTTAAGGATTTACGTTATCTTACAGGAGACAGTGCCTTATGCACCTCTCCTATTGCCAAAGCTGCTAAAGAACATGGCATTAAAATGGTAACCCGTATTCCTGACAAGAATGACGAGGCTACAGCCTGCAGAAAGATGTTAAAGGCACATCCTGAAGAGCTTGTTCCTGTAGATGAGAACAATCCTGAAGGAACTAAAGCCATGTGGTGTGGTGAAGGTAAACTTGGAGATGAAACCGTAAAGAAACTGCTGGTACAGAATGAGTTACTGTACTCCACCAAGAAGAGGACCATTACCAAAAGAGCAGAAAAGGAGCTTGATAAGGTAAATTCTCAGCTGAAGAAACTCTGGACGCAGCCCTGCAAATGTAAGGCTGATGCAGAACAGGAATTAAAGAAAATCACGGCTAAGCTTAAGCTTGTAAAGCTTACTGATGCTGGTATTGGCTATGAGGAAGTACAGAAATACACTCATAAAGGCAGACACGGTAAGGATGAGCAAAAGGTAACTGTAGCTGTTAAGGTTAGAGCTGAAGCTGAGCTTGATGATACCGCCATAGAGCAGAAGATAAAAGAAGATACCTATTACGTCATCTGTACCAATGATGTTGAAAGAAACTGGACTATGGCAGAGCTCATAGGTGTATATAAGAAGCAGTCTGTAGTAGAGCGTAACTGGCGATGCCTCAAGGACAAGAAACTGCTTATCAACGCAATCTATCTGGAGCTGCCATCAAGAATAAATGCACTGATGTGGATTATGACCACTGCTCTTTTGATATATACCGCAACAGAATACCTGATGCGAAAGAAGATGCAGGAGCAGAAGCTCACTATACCATCTCCGGACCATAAGGTTCAGCTTGAAAAGCCAAGCCTTATGAGACTGTATCAGTATATAGGCAACAGTGGAATCGTCCTTCAGTGCAACCGAAGTACAGGAAAAGTATCTGTACTTGGACTTCCGACTGAAGTAAAACTAGTCCTGATAGCTATGGGAGATGACTGGTGCCGGTATTACCTTAAGTCGTATTACCAGGACAAAGCTTTTTAACTTGTTGGTAAACTGAATAACGATGTTTTATTCGAAAAATTTACCGATCAATGCGAG
>ONCB01000010.1:29136-32273 GCA_900316175.1 uncultured Succinatimonas sp. | reverse complement strand
TTTGTGAATCAAATCACACTGATTTTTTAATGAGCTGACAGTCTGCTGTGAGACTGTCATAATGGATTAGTTTTCGGTTATTTCGTACCAATTACATAAAAAGCAAAAAGCAAATTTGCAAAAAGATATGAATTATCAATTAAAGGCTATATTTTAAGAAACAACTCACAAACAAGGGGAACAAACTATGGCATCAAAAATCTTCTCAAAAGCAGCTTCAGTATTAAATACCATCAAAAACATCTTTAAAGAAAAGGATGCTTCCTGGTTTAAGAAAAACGCGGAAACTATTACTTATTACAAGAATGACCACACAGTAATAACAAAATTTACTCCAGAGAGCTCACTGCTAAAATATAACTCTTTGATTGTTATGGATGTAAGCAATCACCTTAGAATAAAGGGAAGACTGCCTGAAGAAAAGCGTAATGAATATATAAAGCAGGCACAGAAGGCCCATAACCGAGGTTTCTACATGAATATGTAGTCTTATGACAGGAGGTATTATCCTCCCGTCATAAGGTAAATTAAATAATAACCAGCTGGAATTTCATATAAACGGAGTGTCTGCTATTCCTGCATAACTCCGATTAAAATTTCATTCATATGATCATATGAATTCCAGCAATCTTCAGTCAAAACAATATCAGTATAGGAAAACAGGCGTCTTATAAGCTCCATAATGTTCTCTGAATTAAGTCCCGTAAGTTTCTCTATCTTCTTTTCATTAACCTCAATCATCTGATGAGCTGTATTGTTTCTGATGGTCTTTTCCACATTATCTCTTAATAAACTGACATCACTGGCTATTTTATTGAGGTTAAACTCTGGACTTACAATGATTGCACAGATGCTGTCCGAGTTTATGTAATTAGGAATATCCAACTTTGATGGAGAAAAGAAGTCTTCATACTTTTCACTAAGGGCTAACTTTATCTTTGCCACGGTCTCATCAGTTTCAGAAAGCACCAGAATCTTCTTTTTATCCCAGACATGAGATTTACTGTTTGATTTTTTAAGCGTCTTATAAAGGTTTGATAAATCATAGATATGATGTTTTGCAATCTTTGCGTACAGATCAACAATCATAGGAGTAAGAGCTCTAATGAAATCGGCAAGCTCTCCTTTACGTCTCTTTATCTCACATGCAAGAGCATACTCAAATAATTTCTGGTTAAGACCTTTTACAGGAAAGAAATCCTGAGGCAGACTCTTCTTTAAGGTGTTGGCTTCAATGATATTAAGTGAATATCTAGCTTTTGCAAATAAAAGGTAAGGTCTTATCTTTTCAAATTTTACCAGAGGAAGTTTTTCGGAGAGCTGATAAGCTGCCTCATAATCGTACTTTTTTATAAACTCGATAATATTCTGTTTATCACGCATATAAAGAAGATTTGGACTTTTTATCTTGCTTATTCGAGCAGGAACATTCTCTTCATTATCCGGATTGAGACCAAAGTACGTATCAAGATCATATTTTTCTTCTTTTTGAATATACGTTCTTTCCGGCATTGCAATCTGGACGCATTGACAGTCATATTCGCCCAGAGCTGACATAACGCTCAATGCACTTTTCATTCCAGGTGTTCCTGAAGAAATGTTAATCAGCAGAGTGTCATCTTTGGCCTTATCCGCAGTAAGTTTTTTTAGAATTTGTCCGAATTCTTCGAAGAAAAAATCAAATTCATGGGCCTTAACAAGATCTGGTTTCTCAATAAGGTGAACCTTGATTTCATGATTTATCTTCTTTGACAGTAGGTTAATTGCTCTTGTAAAACGATGATCAGAATGTTCCTTTTCTGTCATTTCAGATGACAGATAAAGATAAACCACATCAGGTTTTAAATGTCTGCAGATATGCAGCATTGATCCATCGTAAAAGTTCTTTGGAGAAACAGGATCGGTAATGCCTACCGGAGAAAAAAGAATAGTCTTACCCATAAAAACTCTCTTTGCTTAACCAATATTTCATAAAAACAGTATATATATTTTAAAATCTATTTCAGCCTCAGATAACACAAAAAACTCATATCAAAATATATAGCAATCAGAGCTTTTCTCAAAGCAACAGCATAATGCAAATTTGCAAAAAACAGCTTTAAAACAGAAATTCAATATACTGAATATTAGAAACAGCAAACAACCAACAAAACAGGAGAAATCACCATGGCAAAAAGCTACTCACACGCAACCTACTCTCACAGCTCATACTCTCACTCTGGCTCTGGCTACACCAAGACCCATGCCTCTGGCTGCGGCTCTAAATCTCAGGGCTCGGGCTATCACTACAGCTCATATTACTCTTCTAAGAGTACCGCTGTTACCGGTCGACCTAGCGTGACAAGAAGCTCATACACCTCATCAAACGGTACTGTGCACCGCTCTACTCACGGCAATGACGGTCACGGACACAGCTTCAGCTACTCAGGCTCGTATAAAAAGTACTGATGCTGACCGACACCTCAACTACTAACAACCTATAAGGATGACTGCAGGAGGGAGGAGACCTGCTAAATCCCTGCGGATTACTTCTTTTGTTTATTACTCAGGAAATGTCCTTTAATTGCAAATTTGCAAAAAGCTTCTTTATAACAAAACTCAAATATACTGATTATTAGTAACAGCAAGCAAACATCTAGATACCAAGGAGAACACAATGAGCAAGATCGCTTTTTCAACAAAAATTGTCGCTTTCTTTGCATTAAACAAGATGCGCTATTTGGGGGACAAAAACACAACTTTTACCAAGAAGCTTGATTATGCAACTTACTACAAAGAAGATGGCATCCTCGAATTTACCTTTAAGGATGGAAGCACAGCAGGCTTTCTGGCAAATAAAAATATGCGTGAAAAAGATGAGCTTCCAGACTTTTTTAAGAATAAAGAAGAAAGTCGCACTGCAAATGCAAGGGATCTTGATCTTTAAACGAGAGCCCTAATCTTCTTCAACTGCACCTTAAGATTGCTGTAGACGTAATTTTATTACAGTTTTTACAGCATACTCTACGGTTTTTACAGACAATTATCCTTTATTTAAAGAAAAACTTAACATATCACATTTTTATCAGAACAAATCATATAGATTATATAGATAGGAATAAAGTTTTCGGCCAATACTATATTCAACGAAAACAACA
>ONCB01000010.1:0-29130 GCA_900316175.1 uncultured Succinatimonas sp. | reverse complement strand
AAAAAAAAAAAAAACAACAGATTATTTAATCAAACTCACAAACGGTAATGGGAGATCACAACATGTACGGTTACGCCCAGTTTGAGATCGGTGGCATCCAGAAATATATCTTTGCCACAGGAAAACTCAAAGAAATGATTGGTGGTTCAGAACTGATTGAGGAAATGGCCAAAGACCTTCTTAATGAGTTCAAAAACACCTTTTCCATTAATGGAAAGCCTGTCAGATTTATAGATGCTGAAGAGGCAGAAGCACCACACGGTGAAAATGTTTTAATCATGCAGCGTAATGCAGGAACTGTATTTCTGCTTTTTGAGAAGCTTGAGACAGCAGCAGAATTCATAACCGGTTATTCTGAATATCTAATTGAGAGATTCCCAGGTCTTCCTCTTTTTGCCGCTTTAGAAGGTCTGGAAATTACCGGCAATTGTAAAGAAGATGTTACAGCATACAATGCAGCAAGGGACAGACTCAAAATTAAGATTGCAGCACAGAGAAATCTGGTAACTCCACCTTCAGGACTTCCAATTGAGCCAATTTTTGATGTTGCAAGTCGAGATGGTATGCCTGCCGTTGCCCATAACATCTACAATGAAGAAAAGAATATCTCCCTTAATTCATGCGGCCGTATGAATGAAATGCTTATAAAAAACTCAGATGCAAGACTGCATTTCAAGCGCTTTGATCCTTTCAGAAGACAGGCTGAACTTGATCAGAAGGCTTATGCAGATTCAGCCATATCAGAAGGCAGACAGGATCCGAAATATCTTGAAATTAAAACCAAAATGGATGCTGCAGAGGCTGCCGGCGACAACAAGGCAATGAAAAAATACCGTACCCAGCTCAAGCGCCTTGAAGAAAAAACACAAAAAGCTGTAAACAAAAATACCAAACAGACAAATAATCTATCAGATGTTCAGCAAAAATATCTTAAAGAATTTAATGAAAAGTCAAATGCATTTTTTGCAGAGCACCCTCTTCCAGGTACTGAAGACAGAGATTCTCCATTAACATGGGATGATACCTACTGGCCAAAGGAAATTGAAGAAATTGCTTCAGAAGATGGAAAGGTGGCTTTCATCCATATGGATGGCAATGACTTTGGAAAAATGTTCCAGGGAGCCATTGAAAAGGTTAAAAAGGATGAAGGAAACAGTATTTTTGACGGAATCAGGGAACTTGGAAAACTATCCAATCAGGTTTCAATTGCATCAGAATACGCTTTGTGTCAGGCAATTTTAAAGCTTCTCCCTTACTGCGAGTTTGGAAAGGAAGGTCATAAAACAAAGAGAGGAAAGGAAACAGTTAAAGACAAATACATTATGCCTTTAAGACCTGTTGTAGTTGGAGGCGACGATCTTACCGTTGTTATAAGAGCAGATCTTTCCTTAATCTTTATTGATGCCTTTGAAAAGGCTTTTGAAGAAAAGACAGCAGAAATCTCAGCAGACAAACAGCCTCTGACAATGGGCTTTGCAATGGTTGTGGCAAAATCAACCTACCCATTCATCCGCGCATTTAACCTTTCAGAACAGCTTTTAAAGAGTGCCAAGAAGAAAACAGAAAAGATGACACCTCGCAGAGCAAGTCTTGATTACCTGGTTATCACTAACGACGTTGGAAACGATCTTGAGAATCTTAGGGATAATACCTGCATAGCTGAAGACGGCAGTCTCTTAACCTCAAAGCCATTCCTGCTTGACGGATATGATCTGCCAGATTTTATTAACGAGACAAAAAAAGTATTAGACACTCTCTCCCGCTCAGCAGTTCGCAGCGCTGTAGAAGATTGCAGAAAAGGCGTAAAAGAATCAATGAACAGATACTCTCAGCTTAGAATGCGTGTATCTCAGGAAGTCGGCGGACGTAATAATACTGATCGCCTGACCTTAGATGAGTTTAAGCGTATTTTCCCTGAAAGTTTCTTTAATAAGACGGCTGATGGACTGAACTATACAAGACTTGGCGACTACCTTGAACTTGATCATCTCATTACGGACAGAAATAAAAATATCTACAGGTACTATGCGTCACTAAAAGGAGATAAATAATAATGAAACATACTATTTATATCACTTTTTCCTCATGCTGGCAGTTAGGCAGCGGTTATGGTGACGGTTACAAATCAGATTCCACTATGCTCCGTGATGAAGAAGGTCTGTTACGTCTTTCAGGAAGGACATTAAAAGGAGCCTTAAGAGAAGGTGCAGCCAGACTCTCAAGATGCAGAGATGATTTGAAAAAAGCAGAAGAGATCGTCTTTGGAACTAATTCTGCAGAGGATAAAAACAATCAGTCAGGTTTAATCAGAGTATCTGCAGGTCTTTTAAATGCAGGATTAAGACAGGCGCTGCTGCAAAATACAGGATGCGAAGATATTCTTGAGGATTTACTTTGCAGACGCAAACAGACGGCGCTTGATGCAGAAAAACAGATTAAGAAAGGATCTTTAAGAAACATCGAGTGCGGCATTCCAGGCATACAGTTTGAGGCAACAGTCTCTATTGAAAATTCAAATATTGATGAAAAATGGATTTATCAGTACCTGAAAGCTGTATGTGCAGCAGTAAAAAGCATCGGCTCAAACCGTTCAAGAGGACTTGGAAGCTGCATCATTACCTTAAAAGATGACACAGCCAAAGCTGAACTCCCTCCTGTGCTCGATATTAAGGAGAATTAACCATGAGTATCTTAAAAATTAAAATTAAGGCGCTCGAACCGCTGGTAATAACAGACGGCTCGGCAGAGAGTATGGCTCACTCTACTCTTGAGTATATTCCAGGAAACAAGCTTCTGGGAGCTATGGCTTTTAAATGGGTTTCTGAGAACAAAAATGAACGTGCTGATGACAATCCTGAATTTGTGAATATGTTTTTAAACGGTGCTGTTGAATGGGGACATGCATACCCTCTTGCAATGGGAGAAGAAACAATTCCCGTACCTCTTTCATACTACTACTTAAAAGGCTATGACTCACTGCCAAAAGCAGGCAGAAAAGTAAGCGACAAGTGCAGTATCTATAACAGCACCAGAATCTTTGATGAAAAGCTAAAAGAAAAACAAGGCTCAGATGAAGGTCTTAAAGGGGCTTTAATTGAAGCAGGTAAACTTGGCAAGGATGAACCTTTAAAGGTAAAGCATGTTTCTGACACATTTATGTCTGAAACATCTCTTGCAGCCTTCAGTCCAAAAAAACTCTTTACCATGCATGTAGCTATAGGAAAAAACAGGGTTGCAGCTGATGGTAAGCTCTTTGGATACAGCTCTCTTGCTAAAAACACAGAATTTGTATCTGTTCTTATAGTTCATGATGAAAGCCTTTCTGAAAAGCTTAAGAACCTGTTAAAGGAAGGTACAGAGTTTTATGTCGGTCATTCACGCTCAGCAGGCTATGGCAAAGTAACTGTAACTGAGGTTGAGAGCTGTATCGATAATTGCACCAGTAACTTTAAGGAAGGAATAAACTGGGTTTATTTAAATTCCGCATTCACACCAAAACACAGCTTTGAAGAACCGATTGAAGCACTTGAAAGAGAGCTTAAAGCTAAAAGCGGAGATGACAGCCTTGAAATTGACAGGTTTGCAATGTTCTGCGGCTACAGCACACTGTCTTCATTTAACACTATGTGGAGACTTCCACGCCGAGACAGAAAACTGTTAAACGCAGGAAGTGTCATCAGAGTAAAGAGCTCAAAAGCATTCTCTCTTGAAGGTAGCCTTGGAGGAAGCAGGAATGAAGGTTATGGCAGAATTCTTGTAAACCCGGATTTTCTTTCAGAATTCCTCCCAGCAGTAAAGGGCATTGAAGGCCCAGCAAAACAGCAGGAAGAACATATTGAGGTATCCCCTGAACTTATTTCTTCAATCAGACGTCGTGCCATCTTAAGAATTGCAAGAATCAATGCTCAGGTTCTGCCACACGACTTAAAGGAATTTATGGATTCTCTTAAGGAGAAAAGGGCTAGAATTCCATCTAATCAGAGAAGCAATTTAAGGACTATGATTAATACTCAGGCTCCTGATACATGGAAAAATACCCTCTTATATGTACTTGATAAGAGCAAGAGCTCAGGTCCTGGCTACAAGTGGTCTCATGCTGTTGCTGCAGATCCGTTCCTTTCAGAAAAAACACAGGATATACCTATCGGTCAGGACAATGTAAATCCAAATGACAGACGATTTATGACCCACAGGGAATCCCTATCAGAAATCTTCTTGAATCTTCTTGATAAGGATATGTTTATAAAGCGTTTCTGTCAGGATCTTCCAGTAATCTTAGGCCAGAGTATGACCAGAGATGAACAGGCTGTTTATGAAAATGAATTCCATCGCAACGGAATCCTGCAGATTATTAAAGAGTGGGATCGCGGTGCTAAAACAAAAGGAAAGTAAAAATGCTGATTACAAGATTTATTGTAGAAACCAGAACACCTCTGCATTGTGGTGCAAGTGATGAATCGCTTACCCTGGATCAGCCTGTCAGCCGTGATCCTTTTGGATACTGGAATATGCAGGGAAGCTCTATAGCAGGCCTTTTAAGAGCAGGACTTAACAGCGTTGACAGCGAGGCTGCAGATACTTTATTTGGCAGTATGAAGGATAACAGTGCATCCCTAATCTGGTGTTCAGATGCTTTTGTTCTTGACTATGACGGTAAAAGAGCCTGTGACAAGGCTGTAAAGGGCAAGAGTACAGAAATTCCAACAGGTCCATTCATACGCGATCACGTAAAAATTGATCTAAAAAGGGGTGCTGCTGAACATACAGGAAAATTTGATGAGGAAATTGTACCACCAGGAGTCCGCTTTGCTTTTACTCTGACCTTTGATGAGTGGGAAAAGGATGAAGCACAGATTGAAAAGTGTAAAGAGTACTTTATAAAACTGTGTACACTTATCAAAAACGGTGAGATCGCTTTTGGCGGTAAATCTGTAAGCGGCTACGGCTTTATGAATTCTGTTTATGCTCAGTGCCGCTGCTTTGATATGAAAAATGAAAAGGACGTTAATTCATGGCTGAATCTTTCAGACACTCCAAAATTTGAAAATAATGAAGGAACTGAAATTAACCTTGATAACGTTCTTGAGATTAAAGAAAAAGGTCTTTCATTCAGGCTGTCAGTTCCTTTTGAAACTGAAGGTCCTATGCTTGTAGGCGGTGCTAATACTAAGGATACTGAAGCAGATATGGTATGCCTTATTACAACCTGCCTAAACTATGAGGCAAAGTCAGACCACAATCAGGATTACTACACAATACCAGGATCTTCACTGCGCGGTATATTAAGACATCGCGTATATGACGTGGCAAACGCATCAGGCCTCGATGGAGAAAAATTCCTAAATAACCTGTTTGGTCATATTAAAGGAAACGATGATACCGATCAGACAAAGATGGGCAAGATTTCATGTGAGGACTGTTATCTTAAGGGATACGCTCCATCCAACGCCCAGAAGATTCAGCATGTTTCTATTGACTCCTTTACAGGTGGAGCAGTAAAAAGCGCTCTCTTTGATGAGCAGCCTTTATGCGAAAAGTTTGAATTTGAGCTTAATTTAAGAGGACAAAACCTCACAGCATCAGAAGGCAAAATGCTATTGCATGCTCTTCTTGATATGTGCACTGGTCAGCTTGCTGTTGGCGGCGGTGTAAACCGCGGCAATGGTCGAGTAAAACTCAAGGGTCTGAAGGATGAGTCTTATTTAAAGAAGACTCTCCTTGATGAGCTTGTAAGGCATCATAGCTCTATCTCATTCAATGGTGAAAAGATAGATTTAAACGATGCTGCAGCTTTTGACAGACTTTTAAAGGAACTTGACGGAGCAGAATAAGTAAATGAAAAAGATCAATATCAGGATAGAAAAAACTACAGAGCCTGTAGCCTTAGAAAAAATCAAATCTCTTCTTGAAGAGAACTTCTCTGATGGAAACAAAAGCATAGGCTATATGATTGAAAAGCCATGTTGCTTTAAGGCAGGCCTTTTAAACTCAGTAAAAGAGCTTGAAGACAACTGCTATAAAGACTGCCAGAGACTGTGTGTATTTGATAAAGATACTGAGATTAATGCTGAAAGTGATGATAACGGTTTTGTGTACTCACTCATCTCAGAGAAGAACGGAACAGAAGAAGTATATGTCCGAGAGCACGACATTATGCTGACAAAAAGGAATGCCACAAAGGATTTTTATGACGAAGAATTCAATGCTGTTACAGCAAAAGAATATTTTTCAAAGGAAAAACCTTATGCTGTAGGTCCTGAGGGTAACAGCGTTACTATGAGCTCAGGAATGCTTGTAAAAACAGCACAGCGCCTTTGTGCACCAGTACATGTCAATAAAAAAGGATTAAGAGATTTAGACGGAGGTAATGAATAATGGCTTTTGGAAGTGCAACAGCACCATATAACTTCATACCTTTAGAAAATAAGATTGTTCCTGCCTGTGAGGATGCCAGTGCTCTTTACAGCGGTGTTATTACCTGCTCACTTGAAACAGTAACCCCACTGTTTGTTGGAGGTCCGTCAAACCGAGATAAAAACGACAAATCACCTCGTGAGTTTTTAAGGATCAATGACAAGCCTGCAATTCCAGGCACCACCTTTAAAGGTATGTTAAGAAGCGTGGTAGAGATATTAAGCAACTCTTCCATGAGCAAGGTCAGTCATGCACCTATTCCTTTCAGAAGAGTAACTGGTGCAAACAAGAAAACCGATACCAAGAGCGGTATCTACAAGCAGAACTTCCCTGAAGGTGTTATCAAAGGCGGTTATCTTCAGAAAGTTGGTGCAAGCTATTATCTGACTCCCTGCAAGGTTACCCCTGTTTCTCTGTCAGAAACAGGTGAAGATGTTTTTGTAACTGGCGATATGAAAAACAAAAAGCATAATTACCGATTCGATCCTTTTGATCCAAAGGCATCCCGTAAAGAGGTAAGCGATAAGGTAATGGATGCATTCCTAAGTCAGATGGACAACTCCACCTACCAGCAGGAACTATGGGAAAAAGCAAAACAGAATTTCAAAGAGAAAAAGCCTTTTAAGGTATTTTATACAACAATTCAGAACTCAAGTGAAATCAACTATATAGGACTTGCAAGATACTTCCGCATCTCATACAAGTACACAGTAGCTGATCTGACCCCAAGTAAAAATAATGATTTTGCAAAAGAGCTTTTTGGCAGAATTATTGAAGGAGAAAATGGTTCAGAAGGATACAAAGGCAAAGTTTCCTGCTCAACTGCATTCTTTGACAAGCCAAAATTTGACTCTGTAAAAACCTATGTATTAGGCGAACCTCATGCCACCTGTCTTCTTCATTATCTGGAGCAGAAAAATGCAAAATCAGAAGGTAACGAGCCTGATACTTTGAGTGATTACAATGAGGCTAATGCAAAGCTTAGAGGCAGAAAATACTACTGGCATCGTGATCCTATTGATCCTGATACCGATTCAGATAAAGACAATGTAAAGACCAGGATTATTCCTCTTTCAAGAGGCAATAAGACCACCTTTAAGGTTTATCTTGATAAGGTAAATATTACCGAGTTAGGTGCAGTTATTGAAGCTCTTTCATTACCACAGGATGATCCAAAGCACCGTCACTTCCATAAGCTTGGCGGAGCAAAGAGTGCCGGTCTTGGTACCGTAAACATCAGAATCCTGTCTTGCAGTATTGATGATACCTCAAAACGCTATGCTTCTTTAGAAGACAGACTTGAAGGTAAAAATACTGCAGCTCTGTCTGAAGATGAGCTTAAACAGGCAAAAGGCGCCTTCAGAAAGTATGTTGGTGACTATCTTGGCAAAGAATATGAAGCTCTTGATAATGTAGATGCATTTATGATGATGACCGACTATGATGGACGACCAGATTCTAAGGCAACTGCAAACATGGGACTAGACAAGGGAACACCAAACTTCTCCAAGTCTAAGGCCCTGCTTCCTCATGCATGGGAGGTATACAAGGATGCAAACAGCTAATAGCTGTTCTGTAAATCCAGCCTGAATTTAAGCCAGAGTTTTCTCTGGCTTTTTCGTTCATACAAGATATATCCTGTATGACCCTAATCCAAATACTGCATTCTTGCCAACGTGCAGATACTCACCTAACTGAATTAAAGGCATCATAAAACCTGGCAGATTACTAAGGTAGACATTACCCACATAACCGCCAAGCTTCATTCTCTGATTCTGGCGGTTTGAGAATCTTTCCCAGTCCTTAAAGGCCATTTCACACTTTATTTCAACGTTATTTAAAAGCTCTGAGATTTCCTTAAACGGAAGCTTAAGATCAATGTCACAGTGAAATTTCAATATCAGATCAACTCTTCTTAAAAGAGTAATCAGAAGAGTTCTTGCTGTAATCTCATCAGGCTTTATAATTCTGCTGTTATCCTGAATTCTTAATGGAGTAATAAAACTGAGTTTTACCCGGCTTACCGAAGTTAAAGGAAACAGTCTTATTAGGGATTCATGTGACTTTATGGAAAAAGTCTTTTCTGAATAAACAGACTCCATTCGTCCTGACTGCTCAACAAGATAAATAGACTCAAACTCAGCCCTGCCATGCCCTATATCTTTTGACATTGCAGATCTGAGTGCATCGATAATGTTCAGAAAATCCTCTAATGCTCTGCCGCAGAGAACGATGTTAAAGGAAAACTTCTCCCCTCTTTTATAAGTGCTCTTAGATGACACAGGGGCTTCAATCACATATGGAACTGGTATTTTACTGAATTTCTGTAAAACCTGACCTGAAGGGAGCTTGGGTTCAAAGACCTTTCTGTAAGTGCAGCAATCCTGATACGGGCAGGTTCTGCACTCTTCATTATTGTTACTCTCATCTGTATTCAGCATACATGATGATGCTCTTAGAGCGTGCCCAAAGGCACCTCTTATTGCTGATCCAGAATACCCGTTAAAATGTATATCTTTTGTAACAACAAACACCAGATGGTACCTGGCAATAGGAAATCTAATATCAAGCAGCGCAGATTCAAGTATTTTAAAATCAGGCATAACTCTTCTTTTCTACTTTTTAACTTTGATTAAAACAGGATGAAAACATCGGTTTATTTCTTTGAAGTACTGCGTCTTGCATCGATGGACTTCATCATTACAGAAACAGCTTTGTTTACACCATTTTCATCACACTTAAAGAAATCTCTCCAGGTTAATATGAAAACAGGCACCCCGTTAACCGATATTTGTGTTTTGTCCTTACTGTTATTTAAAATACAATCATCGGAATGACAAAGTCTCCGACATTGGTGGCAACAGTCTGAACTTTTTTTGCAATTTTATGATTGGTAAGATTTGTTATACCGTTTTGGTTTGCATATTTAACCTTACCACATGACTGAGCCTTACATTCACAGACAAAATAATTGCTGCCTTTTGAAAACAGCACGTCTATATCAGTTCTGAATCCACCTTTTTTTACTATTCTGTCATTTACTTTATCTGAGTACCCCAGTCTTATGTGTGAATAACAGTGTGTAGTTTCTGCCTTTACTTTGAATAAATAGGCAATTAAAGCTTCATAAAAATCGCCGTCTCTTACCTGTTCATTCTCTACTAATTCCTTAGGATAGGATAATCGTTCACCAGATGGAGTTGTTATGGTGTACATACAGTACATCTTATCTTCGAGATACCCTACATCGCGCTCATATATGTAGGTTCCATCTTCAAGATCAGTATTGTAAGGAGATGAAGTACCTCTTGAATCGAGCATCCAGTCCTCATCACGGACAGCCCAGTTTTCAAGGATCCTTATAAAAGTTGAAAAGAATTTTTCGTATTCTTCTGAATGCATATCGAGAGAATCCAGAACCTTTCCCTGCATTGAAGGCAGAGAAAGAGGATCAACAGCTATATATTTTACCTGTGCAAAAGAAATGTCATTGACAGATTTGATGATTCCTTTATCGATGGTGCATACAGACAGCTGATTTTTATTGCCCCACAGAGTAAGAACAGCTGTCTGACCTTTGGTTCCTGGTGTTACGTTGACACTGATGTTGCTCGCACCTGGTGCTATGGATAAATTTTCAAAAATATCTGAACAGAAAGGATCAGTGTAATAAAAATCAATCTGTGGATACCCATTCCTGTTAGAAATATGATTTTCAATATATAAGGCTGTTTTCCTTAATAGCTTCTCTCCTGACACACAGAAAAGAATATGCTTAACACTTCCTTTATAGGATTCAATAAGATTCATATTAAGGATCTCTTTGAGATCCATTGCAAGAACAACAGTTTCATCATTTATAACGAACTCTCTGCTGTTTATATTCTGTAAGGAAGGATCTTCAGGAGAGAAAAACTTAATCAGTTTTTCTCTTAAGTACTCATCATTAAATGAAGGTGTATCTCCAATGTGGCCATAACCGAGGCTTATTCCATATCCCTTGGTTTCAATAGTAAATCTTTCTGAATCAATTTGTTGTGCAAAAAAACCAAAGCACTGTTTATTTGAAAGATGTTTGTTCTGAAAATTAATATAATCTCTTAACTCCTCTAACTGCACAGCTCTTGCTGCCTTTAGCTTTTCAGAAGGAAGTTTCAGTACATCAAACACCTTTAAATAATTAAGGCGGTTAGAGCCATTATTCCAGACTAGGTCATAAACAGTTTCTCCGATTTTGACACTATGAAGGCAGTTTTTAGGGAGACGTATGGATTTTCTTGAACAGAATTGAATTAAATTATTTTTTCTCTCAATAATCTCATAGTTGCTGCCTTCCTCCTGTAAAATTTCTTCTACAGTTTTTTCTCTTACCGGTAAAAGCTTTCTTCTAAAAACAGAAGTTTTAAAAGAGACAATATCAGTAACACACTGATCTCCATCAGCATCAGAAAATACACAACCGTTAATTCCTGATTTTTTAATATAATCAACAATTATGGCAACCATATAGGCAAGGCCGCCATTAGTACTGAATATGAAGCCTCTTTTGTTTTCTCTGACGTAATCAATGATTCCATTTAGACTCTTTTCAACAGTTTCCCTTGTATACCCTGTTTCAATAAGATGAATTACCATTTCAGGATATTTATTAGCAACAATAACACTTATTGAATCAGCTCCTGCCTTGGTCTTAGCAGTATAAATAAGAAAAACATCTGCTATATCAAATGATTTAATTGTTCTTAAATTATCAATCATATTGACAACAGAATCATTGGTATTACCAACTAAAGAGACAAAAGAGAATGCCATTTTTACCTCATAAAAAAATCAGAAAAGAGCTGACTCCATAAACAAATTGTACTGTTTACAAATAAGTAACTTACCACGTTATTAAAAATTGTGGATTTACGAGTATCACAAACACAAAAATTATTCACAGATCTGAATAAAGATAGAAAATTGATCTTTTTGAATATAGAAGAGACCTGCAGAATAACTTTTCTGCAGGCACAGGCATGAGATAGTTATTCTAAAGAGGTAGCTTCTTCAATCGAGACGTCATCGTAAACTGAATCGTACCTTACACTTTCATCGAGTTTATCAATTACCGCTTTAAGTTTTCTGCTGTCACAAAGCTCTCTTAAGGAGATAACCGCAACGGGTATTTTTGCTTCTCCCACAAGCTCCACATCTTTAAGATGATACTTATCAATACAGCACAGTACCGGTAAACACAATCTGTTGACACTTCTTGCAAAACTTATAACCTCAGCTAATGCTTTATGGTAATTACCAACCTGAGTCTGCAGTTCACTTTCAAGATATGCCTTGCATGAAACTGCGATAAGAAGATGGCCTGTAGATACAAGACTGTCAATTTCTGTAACATGGCCATGGAGATCACTTCTGTAAAATTTTACATTTTTATATACTACAGAGTCTTTAAGACTGAAAAATGCCGCACAGGTAAGACTTTCAAACCAGTCCCCCAGTCTCTCATCATACGAGAGTATTTCATTTTTAACTGACAGTAAATTGTTTTTATCTTTATATAAAACAAATCCTGACTTCATAAGTATTTCTTCAAATGAGATGTTTGCTTTCCCCTGATTAAATTCATCATTAAAAATTTTTAAAACAGCTGCATAAGCTTTTTTCAGATTTATGGAAGTTTTCTTGTAGTTATCAGCCTCCACTTTGTTTGTCTCAGAACTGAGAATAGGTAAAGGGTCAAATGGTTCTACGCTGTATTCATCAGAACAGCAACCACTTACAGGAATAACACAGGAATCTCTCAATGACCATACCTGAAAATTATGCTTAACAGCAAACAGAGTTAAAAAAGCAGTCTGACCTTTAGTTCCTGGAGTAACATTGACGGAAATATTTTGAGCACCATCTTCAGGAATCATTCTGTAAGCAATGCTTCTTCCTTTTATATCCGTGGTTATGATTCTGAATTTTATTTTAGAAAATCCTTTCTTATTTTTCAGAATTCCAATAAGCTTCTTACACTTTTCAATTAAATCTGGGGTTGAAAGCAGAATAGCCGTTGTTGAATGCAGATTTGTAAAATGAGACTCCAGAGCTTTAAGCGTGGCGGATGAATCCTTTCCCATAACTGTAATGAATGAATCTGAAGTTACAACAACCTTTTTATTAAGACTGTTATCAAGGCTTAGAGGTCTATACCTGTCTTTAAAAATTCTTTTAAGCTCTTCGTTGAGCCCGTCACAGTTAGCTAATCCTTTATCTTTATGAAAATTTGCATAAAATAGTCCGTCTTTTGCGTATCCATTCGTATTTAAGGCAATTGCCTTTCCTCTTCCTTCGTGTTCTACCTGCTCTTTTAATGATCCTTTTATACACTGTATGTATATTCTGCAGTCATAAAAAGCCTTACCCCCAGATTTACCTGATGCAAAGCCTGCATAGGCTCTTACTCCTTTAAGATATGTATTGCTGCCAGCTCCAAGATTAGCTGTAGCACCCAGGAGAGCCAGATGATTACCGCCACAGTTCCACACGAGTTCAAATGGAATACCGTCAATCTTTACATTAAAGAGAGGATTTATGGGAAGATCTTTTCTAGCAATAACCCTTTTTATATAAGCTGACAGCGGTGTATCCTTTGACATAATTTCGTAATTTACATTCTGCTCATCAAGGATCTGCTTTGCTGATTTTTCTCGAATGGTCAGATATGTTTCATCAAAATCAAGTTTAACAAAAGCATCTCTAATAGATATTGTTCTATAGATATTTCCATCAGAAATCAAAAATGCAGAATCATCTCTTAAGGAATTAAGTTTAGAAACATAGTATGCAACTGAAAAATTCATGCCACCTTCAAGGTAAAAGAGAATAGAGTTATTTTCAGGAACCCTTTTTATAAATTCTTCAGAATGATCTTCTGTTCTCTTATACAAAAAGATTTCAACAGGAGCATAGTTACGATCTTTACAGTGCTGTTCAACTATTTTTGCCTGAGGCAGTGTGCCTTCACTTTTAGCTCCACCATCAATTACATCGTCTTCTGTAGCATAAAGATGTATGGCTTCAACAGGATAGTTAATATTGTCTTTACAAAAACATGAGTCAATGGCATTCAGTACGCTCATAACCTGCTTTCCAACAAAGGAAGTCAGCACATAGCCAGTCATAATAAATTCTCCTTCAAAGCCTTTATAAAGATATTCTATAAAAGGTAAAAACAAGCAATTTATTAAATTTAAAGCAATTAGACAGAGGTCACTAAAAATATTTTATGCTAAATCATTCTGCCAGACTTAGCTATTTCAGCATAAAACGTTGGAGAGAAATAGAGAATAGTGACGATGTTTTATAGACAGGCGCTATACAGCACTTTCAATTTTCTGTAAGCACAAAACTTAACATTAAGGGCTAAGGTTCCTACTTTAGATGATGACAGTATTGTCACCTTGCCTTTAGACTGGTCGTAATCCCTTAGACATCAGGGCTAAGGTTCCTACTCAAGGAATGTAAAATGAGATTCTTCAAAAATAAGTCGTAATCCCTTAGACATCAGGGCTAAGGTTCCTACCAGAAGAGTAACAGGTTATCTCGTTGGCAGCTTAGTCGTAATCCCTTAGACATCAGGGCTAAGGTTCCTACAGGTGCAGTGGCAGTTATATGTCACTAAGGCCAAGTCGTAATCCCTTAGACATCAGGGCTAAGGTTCCTACTGCAGGCACCTCTTTTTTTCTTCGACCTTTCAATTAGATAGTTTAACCTATTTTGTTCCCTTTTCAACTACTTTTTTACCTTTAAGATATCAATTTATTTTTTATTCTGTTTTGTTTATGTAATTTTCTCTATTTTTCATATGGTTATTTTGTTTCATCCCATTTTTATTACTCTTTATTTTTGGCTGTTTTTGACTTATTTTTACCCTTTCTAAAATCTTCATACCTGACAATAAGTTAGCTATTTAAATTGCAAATTTGCGTTTTTATCTATCCTCTCTTTTAAGGTTCATAATTAACTCATACAGACAATCTTTTACAAACTCAGGAGAGACCCACTATGAAAAAATCAAGACACGTTTCTATGAGAATGAACCAGAGAGGTATTTCTAATGCTGTCATCAATATGCTTTCCACTTTCGGTATCTGCGATGGTGACAGGATTTCACTTAACAAAAAGAACTGCCAGTACTTAAGCTCTATTCTGATGGGTATGAAGCGTGAGCTTGACCGTATGGCTCAAAAAGGAGGCTATACTATGGTAGCAGTTGATGATGTTCTCATTACTGTTTACCGCAACAACAGCTTTAACGAGCACAAGGCTATTCAAAGCGGTGCTGACAAACGTCGTTTCTTTCAGTCTCAAACGGAGGAATATTACTGATAATTCTGCTTTTCCCCTGGAAACAGGGGCTTTTTAAAAACTGTAACGAATTACTATGAGTTGATTTCATATGGGATATAAAGTTTCTTCAAGGCTGTATCTTGTAATCTATGACTTAAGCTCTGATAAAAACAAAACAGACTGCTTAAGGTATTAAAAGGCTATGCCATAAGTTCTCAGAAATCAGTATACGAATGCATGCTTACAGAGAATGAGGTAAAAGAAATATGTAATCTTTCAGAAGAACTTATAAAAAATCCAGATGACAGAATTTCGATTATTGAATTAGATCCAAGGTGCAGCAGAGATTTTCTTGGCAAAGCCTGTGTACAGGATCCAAACGTGTTTATCATCAGCAATGAGGCTGCATAATGGCAAGTTTATATATAGACAGAAAGGGCATCAGCATTAAGGCAGATGGAGATGCGCTTGCATTCTATGAAAAAGGTAAAAGATTTCAGACTGTCCCATTAAAGCTTGTTGACAGAATCGTAATGCATACTGGCGTTGAACTTAATTCAACCTTAATTGCAAAGCTTTGCTCTATGAAAATCGGTCTTCAGGTAATTTCCGGAAGATGCTCTCATACAAGTGCGATTATGTATACACCTCATAATGATGCCAGAAGACGACTAATGCAGTACAGATACTTCGATAATGAAATACTATCTTTGAACGAATCAAAGGAAACTGTATCTACAAAGCTTCAGGGCGAACTTGTAAACATCGAAAAGATAAAAAAGCTTTATAAGGTAAAGTCCTCGGTTAAAGCTATGGTCAGAAGCATTAGCTCTCTTTTAAACAAGGTTGATAAGGCACAAAGCATTGATTCTTTAAGAGGAATAGAAGGTAATGCTGCACTGCAGTATTTTGGAGCACTGGAGCATCTTCTGCCTAAGGTGCTTAATTTTCATGGGAGAGAAAAGCAGCCGCCAAAAGATCCGTTTAACTCTGTCATATCCTTTACCTACATGATAGTAAAGGGAGAGATAGTAAATGACCTTTATGCAGCAGGACTTGATCCTTTTATAGGATTTATGCACACCATAGATTACGGCAGAGAGTCGCTTGCATGGGATCTGATTGAGTATTTAAGAGCAGATGCAGATATGTTTGCAGCAAAACTTTTTGCAGACAGGATCTTAAATAAGGATATGTTTTCAATATCAGAAAAAGGCTGTTTAATGTCCCATGAGGCAAGAGCTTCTTTTTACAGAGAGTATGAAGCATATGCTCCAGTTTTAAGACTTAAAATCAGAGAATTGATATCTTCTCTTTTAAGCAGAATTTTAGGCAGCAGTTTAAAAGAATTTGATATTGTGGAGACCAAGCCTTATGCCGCATAGAATTTCAAATTACCTTATCTGCTATGACATAGCAGCTGCCCGTAGACTTAACAGGATGGAAAAGCTGATGAACAGCAGCGCCATAAGGATTCAGAAAAGTGTATATCTGACACGACATGGACCAGATGAAAAAAGACAGCTTTTAGACAGAATTGAAAAGATCATTGATCCAAAGGAAGATGACGTAAGGATATACAGACTTACAGAAAATTTTACTCACATAAGTTTTGGTCAAGGCAATGCATCGTATGGCCTGACCTTTATGGTAAATCCATTTACAAAAGAAACACAACTTAACATTTAAGGAACTAAGATTATGGCAGTATTTTTCGTATCACGTCACCCAGGTGCAGTTGAATGGGCAACAAACAATATTAATAAAATCGACGTTCTCTCTGATCATCTTGACACAAAAGATGTAAAAGAAGGAGACTCTGTCATCGGCAACCTGCCTATGGCAATGGCAGCAGAGATCTGTTCTAAAGGTGCAAGATTTTTTGCAATCAGCATTCAGGTTAAGCGTGATGATCGAGGACAGGAACTGAGCTCACAAAAACTTGACGAATATGACTGTAAAATTGAAGAATTCAGAGTAATGCGCATATAGTTATCATATACGTATAAACATTACATAGAGATAAGATTATCTTCAACAGACAGGAACAAAGGTAATATAAGGAATCAAAATGGCAAAAATAAGAAACATACTTGTTGCAGTAAGCGGACTCTCACCTCAGATCCTTACAGAAACTCTTTATGCACTTGTAGAAGAACAGAAATTTGTACCAGATGAGATTCATATTATTACAACAAATACAGGCTCCAGCGTCATCAGGACAAAACTTCTTGAAGGAGAAAACAGCATCTTAAATCAGTTCTGCGAAGATCTTAAAACAGAGATGAGAGGTATGCGCTATACCCTCTGTCAGGACAACGATGTTCCTATGTATGGAGAGAACTTCTTTGTCCACGAGCTCCCTAATGAGGACATCCGCTCATCTGAGGATAATATGGATATAGCAAGTTTCATTATCGATAAGATAAGGGTGCTCTGTGAAGATGACAATGCCAGAATTCACTTCTCTATTGCCGGCGGCAGAAAGACTATGGGCTTTTTTGCAGGCTACGCACTTTCCATGTTTGGAAGAGAGCAGGACAGACTCTCACATGTGCTTGTAACTCCAGCAGACTTTGAAACCACAAGTGCTTTTTATTACCCAAAACAGCGTGAACAGCAGCTTAAAATAACCAATAGAAAAACTGGTGAGGAAAAGATGCTTTTAGCTGCTGACGCACAGATCACACTTGCTGATATTCCCTATTTAAGGCTTAATGACTATGTACCAGCGTACCTTAAAAACAACAAGAAAAGCTATAAGGATGTAGTATCTCTGATACAGCAGAGTCTCAACAAGGATGAGTGTACACTGGATTTTGGTTCAGCCTTTGACACTGTAATTACCTGCAACGGCATTCCTGTAAAACTGACAGAAAAGCATTATGCATTCTACAGATGGTTTATGGAAACCTATTTCTTCCAGTTTAATGAAGAACCATTCAATCCAAGAGCAATCATCAAGGAAAATCAGATAGAAGAATATGCTTATATGGCCAAGGCCTTTGTTGATTTGTATGAAGATCCTCATGAAAAAGGATCTGCTAAGGCTAAATATGAAGCAATTATGAAGCTTAAGGATAAAAAGGAACTGCGTGAAAAACTGCGTAAGTTTATCTGCAAATTCTTTGATGACGGCAAAACAAGACTCAAAAGTAAGTTTGAAGAAGTTCTTGGACCTGAACTTTCCGAGATCTTTGGCATCGTCGCTTTAAGAGGCGAAAAAAATCTCTACTGCAGCAACCTTACTCTAAGTCAGATAAAGTTCCCAGAAGAGCATAAGATAAAAATATAAATCTTTTTTCAATATCTATTCTTCATATAAAAATTATGACTGTTCTAATCTTCGTGTTTACAGCAGTGATTTAAACAGGTTCAACCTGTCTGCAAAAAAGCATTGCCAAAGATGAATAAAATTGCAAATTTGCAAAAAAGAGCCCCAAAGCAAAACTTCAATATACTGAATATTAAGAACAGCAAACAAACAACCAAACAGGAGAAATCACCATGGCAAAAAGCTACTCACACGCAACTTACTCTCACAGCTCATACTCTCACACTGGCTCTGGCTACACCAAAACCCATGTCTCCGGCTGCGGCTCAAAGTCTCAGGGCTCTGGCTATCACTACAGCTCCAGCTACTCTTCAAGGACCACCGCTGTAACCGGTCACCCTACTGTTTCAAGAAGCTCTTACACTTCATCTAACGGTACTGTGCACCGCTCTGCCACAGGTAACGACGGCAAGGGGCACAGCTTCAAGTACTCAGGCTCGTACAAGAAGTACTGAGGTACTGACAGCCTGACACACCTTAACCTCTTTAGGATGCCTGCAGGAAGGAGGAGACCTGCAGCTTCCTTATAAACAAAAACAGAACCAATCAGCCGGGGGATTTTATGGGACTTTTAAGAACAGCAGCAATTTTAGGCTTCGTTGGCATCAAGTCTGCCTATAACGTAGGTAAAGGCGCCATAAATACAATTGCAGATGGTGCAGCCATTGTTAATGATGTCTGTCATGGAGATTTTGATGGAGCCCTAAACAAGACCGGAAAGCGCATTGAAAAGACCGTAAAAGCTGCTGTAGGCAGTGTCTGTGCAGCAGGTGCCGTTCTTGAACAGGCAGCAGACTGCATTGAGGATAAGAACAAGACTTTCCTTGATAAAAATACTGTTGATAATCTTACTATGATTACAGGTGCATTCATTGTAGGTGACATAGCCTCATCATGTATTGATACAGATTCAGAGTCAGTTAATGAAACAGATTACGAGAGATTATCAGTTTCAGATCATTACCAGATTGAAGGTCATGGACTGCTTCCAGACACTTTAGAGCTTAACTGCCTTTCTGACAGCAACGGTGTATTCACTGGCGGTAATGATGATCTTAAAGAGCTAGCAAATATGGGTATGATTGACGGTACTTTTCATATCGATTCAGAGGATGAAAACAGATCTTTAAGTGCAAGAAATGAATTTCTGAATATGCACGGTTTCACCTCTGTACCTGAAGGATATGAAGTTCACCATGTTGTTCCTTTATGTGAAGGAGGAGCAGATTCACCTGACAATATGATCCTTGTAACAGAGGCTCAGCATGATTTCATCACTTCTGCTCATTCATCATTTTATGGATGGCATAGAAGCTGAGAAATGATTTAAAAGATTCTGCTGTAAGCTTAGCTTGCAGCAAATAGCTTGCAGCATAGGCTGTAAGGAGAGCGTAAGCTCATAACACTTAGTAAGCGTTAGTCCTCCTTGAGGATGAATTACAAAGGTGTTCGAGTACTGTGACGGTTGACGCGCATAAATCCAGACAGTGCTCTGTGCCAGCCGAATGGCAGCAATGCCGTTCGGCTCACTGATTAAAGGACAAAAAAATGAAAAAGATGCAGAATCCAGAACTTACCAATGTTGAAAAGCTCTATCAGGAGTATATTCCTGGTTTTCATCTTGCCACCTACTGGCACTTTGATAAGGAATTCTTATCTTCAGATTTAAAGAAAGTAAAAAAGCTGGCTTCATATATCAAAGATCCCAAAAAGATCGCAGCCCACGCCTTTATGCCATTAATCGGTAATACTGTTGTTGAACGCCGCATCAGCAGAAAAAACACTTATCACTATTATAAAAATATGCTGGCAAAGCATCAGGATGATGAGGAAATCGCATCTGTATGCAGAGCTCAGGTTGAAAGCTTTGAATCAAAAGGTGTAAAAAAGGAGCGTTCACTTGCTTATGCTTCTCATCTTGATTCACATATCTATAGCTACTATGCCACCATCTTAAGAGCTTTATATGAAAAAGCTATTGAGAATACTCCTCTTGAAAATGAGATCCTGGCCTATCGAAAAATCAGAAATCTTGCAAGAAACGGTGTCAGATCAGAATTTCCAAGCACCACAGCGGCCTACGACGTAATCGATGCTGTAAAAAAATTCCAGCATAACTGCTACGCTTTAAGCTTTGATTTAGAGCACTTTTTTGACACCATTGAACATGAGCATTTGAAACAGGAGTGGAGTGCCCTTTTAGGAGTAGATAGACTGCCTGCAGATCACTTTAATATCTTCAAGAGTCTGACAAGATTCTGCTATATCGAAAGAAAGGAAGTTGAAGATACCTTAAATCTTTATAACAGACAGGCAAGATCAGAAGGAAAAAAGACAGAGAGCCTGCATTCTCTGTTTGAGAATGCACGCATATTCAGAAATTTCAGAAAAATCTATCCAAAGCTCTATCCTGATCATCCTAATTTTCATCAGAATCCGGGACTTTTCAAAAATGGAATGAGCTCTCATGGCATACCTCAGGGCATTGGAATCAGCACTCTGCTCTCAAACATCTACATGCTTCCTTTTGACAGGGAGATATCTGCTTTTGTAAATCAGCATGGCGGACTCTACCGCCGTTACTGCGACGATATTATGATCATTATTCCTCATGATTCAGAACTTAAGGATGAAACCATTTCTCTGTTAAAAAGAGCGGTTTCACAGCGAGGAGACTCTTTAAAGCTTCACCCTATTCATGAATGGGATCGCAACTCAAAAAGTCAGTGCTTTGATTTTCAGGATAAGGAAAAGCTTGCAAACAAGCCTCTTCAGTATCTTGGCATTACCTATGACGGTGTAAGTGTAAGACTGCGTCAGAGCTCTGTTTGCAAATTTCAGAGAAAGCAGAAAAAAGCTGTAAGTGCTATGGCAATTGCATTAACCCGCATGCTAAAAAGGAGATACCTGAATAATCAAAGTGTTCGCTGCATCAGCTCAGCAGATCTTCACCTTCGCAGAACTTCCCTGTATGAAAGATACACTTTCAGAGGAGCTCGCAACTTTTACACTTATGCAAAAACTGCTGCATCTATGTTTGATTCACCAAATATACTCGCTCAGATGCATTCACATAACAAGATGCTTTCAAAGATTATAGAAGAGGCAGAGCAGAATCTGAGACATAACCTTGCAGCATTCTTAAAAAGAATGCATCAGAAAAAGCTTGATGATAAACGTATTATAAAGGAGTTTGAAGCTACAATTAAGCTTTCTAAAGAGAACCGGCAGAATCAACAAGATACAGCTTCTACTGATTTACAGTAAAACAATTACTGTAAAGATATAACTGCTCATATATTTGCAAATTTGCGTTTTCTTATTTTCATCCTTAAAAAATTTAGAATTTAAATAAGACAGAAAACAAAGAAAAAACAAAAGGAAAAATATATGAAGCAGAATCTGGCATTTGATAGAAACACTGACTTTACAGCAGCAGCTAACGAGACTTTCAAAGCTGATATTTCTCAAAAGCTTAGTGAAAAAGATCTGTCTTCATTTACAGATGATCAGAAAACTGCTTTTTTAACTCTGTTATCAGGAGCAGACGTCTTCTTAACAGGTGCAGCAGGTACAGGCAAGAGCTTTGTGCTGCGTAAATACCTCTCTTTATTTGAAGACCACGAGGTTCTTGTAACTGCATCAACAGGAATTGCCGCCTTAAATATTGGCGGTGCCACTCTGCACAAGGTTTTACAGATCCCAACAGGCGTATTAAGCAAGTCAATTGAGCTTGGTAAAAACAAAGCTGAATCTGACAGCATTTTCTTTATTGGCGCAAGCAAACTCTCCAAAGCAAAAGTACTTGTAATTGACGAGATCTCAATCTGCAGAGTAGATCTTTTCGATTACATCTGCCGCCTTTTAAAATATGTACGCAACAAGATGGGGCATGATATTCAGCTTGTCTTAAGCGGTGACTTTTATCAGCTTAAGCCAATCGTTTCTTTCCGCGACAAGTCAACCTTTTTTCAAATCTTTAAGGATAATCCTAAGGGCTTTGCCTTTTTAAGCGCATACTGGTCTTTACTCAAGATCAGAACTGTATACTTAAAACAGGTTATCCGTCAGGAAGACAGACTCTTTTCTGAAGCTTTATGCAAAATCAGAAAAGGATTTATGTCTGGTCTTGAGTACATCAATCAAAACTGCAGCCGCACCTTTGATTCAAAAGCTGTAACCTTAATGGGCAAAAACAAGTCAGCCGATGCAATGAACGAAAAGGAGCTTGCCAAAATTGACTCTAAAGAATTCAGATTTTCAATTGAAAAAGCAGGAGATGTATCTGAATCTGACATCAGATGTCCAAGCACTCTTACCTTAAAGGTAGGTGCAAGAGTTATGTTTATTGCAAACTCAGCTGAAGGCGAATACTTTAATGGAGATATGGGTGTTGTTACTGCCTTAAGTCCAGTAAAAATTGCAGTACTTGTAGACAGAACCGGAAGAAATATCGTTGTAACCAGACATACCTGGGCTGTATACGACTATGTTCTTAATGAAAAAAGCAGCAGGCTTGTCAAGGATACCGTTGGCACCTACAATCAGTACCCTTTGAGACTTGGCTGGGCAATTACTGTTCACAAAAGCCAGGGCCAGACCTTTGACAGAGTAAACCTCTGCCCATGGGAGTACTGGGACGAAGGCCAGCTGTATGTGGCTTTATCACGCTGCCGCTATATCAATAAAGTAGCAGTATCTGATCCGATACCAGCATCCAGCATAAAAACATCCAGCGAAGTTGAATACTTCTACATCAGTCAGGAACTTTCTGACGAGTTTGATGCCTTAGGTCTATGACAACAGAGCCAAAGGCGCCTTTAACTTTTATTTAATGGTTTTAAGGTAGTAGTCAAGCTTCTGATACTGCATCTTTAACATTCTTGCCGTCCTGGCAACGTTATGCGAGCATTTTTCAAAAGCCTTTAACACAAAATACTTCTTTTTCTCAGCAAGATATTCTTCAAGATTTGAAGGAATGAAATCATCTGCATCATCATTTTCATGCTTCTCTTTTACCTTAATCTTACTTAAATGAAGTTTTAGTACGTCTTCAGTGATAGTATCCATAGACTTTGCCATACAGTAGACACAAGCAAGAAGAAGCACATGATGCAGCTGACGAATGTTACCAGGCCATGAGTAACTGCACATTAAATTAAAACAGTCTTCTGAAATATCAAATTTCAGATCCTGATGGTTCATTTCACTAAGGCAGATTTTTCTTAAAACCGCATCGACAATCTGTCTGAATTCATCGGTACTTTCTTTTATGATGTCTCTTAGCGCCCTTAAATGTACTGGACACATTGCTATTCTATAGTACAGATCTTCTCTGAATTTACCGTTTAAAACGTCTTCATAAAGATTATGGTTTGTAGCTGCAATGATTCTTACATTTTTTACAGGAGTACTTCTCCCCTCACCTAAACGATTGTATTCTTTCTCCTGAAGAGCTCTAAGCAGCAGGACCTGACTTGAAAGAGGTATTTCAGCAATTTCATCTAAAAAAATAGTTCCGTTTTCTGCAAGCGCAAAAAGACCTTTTCTGTCTTCATTTGCTCCTGTGTAGGCGCCTTTTTTTACACCAAAGAGTTCTGCTCTGAACAGATTGCCATCACCAGAGGCAAGTTCAGCGCAGTTTGCCACAACAAAATTCTCCTTTGTGCCGCCACAGGCAAAATGGATCTGCTTTGCAGCATCTGACTTACCTACACCACTCTCACCTAAAAGCAGAATATTCACGCTTCTTACAGGAGCATAGATGGTCTTGATGTTTTCTAATTCATCTGTTCTGGCGACAATATCCAAATCACGGTTAAATATGCTGCCGTCAATCTTAAAAGGCAGATTAACCTCTATTACCTGCTGTCCGTTTTTGGCAAAGCGATAAGGAAGAACACGATAGGCTTTGCTTCCAGAATATCTTATCTGAGACATATAAAGCATCATCGCCTGCATGGCAGGAGTACCTGGTGTAAGGTTGATTCTGAAAAAGCCTGGATCAACATCTGAAAGGTGATTTCTAAAGAACAGATCTATAGCTTTATAGATTTCATCATAATCAGTTGGATCAGTTACGCCAGTCTTTACAGCCTGGCAGCTGCAGTCATTACCTTCTGCGACCCACTCAAGCAGTGTGTCCTTGTATTTTTCATATTCATGGCTTAATAGCAGGAATATCTTTTTACTCTGACCAGAATAATAATCAGTAAAAGTTCTTAAAGGTCCATTTTCAAAACCAGCTGTGCTCTCAGGAATTTTTACATCTCCTTCAAGCATATTCATATCAGAATTGAAGGAATCCAGCCATTTGTTCATACTGTTGATATCCGTTGTTCCTACCCAGGAAATAAGGATCTGCTCTGGAGTACTCTCCTGTGTATACTTGGTCTTCTTCATTTTACGTATCCTCAAACACTGTTTATATGAAGAATACGTCTGATTTTTAGAATATTCAAAATAATTATTATGATTTTAATAAATTAACTCCTTAATTCTTAACAATTAACAGTTATTTATCTGATATTAAAGATTAAATTTTTATCAGTAAACTGGCACAGACAATGCTTTATAAATATCATGGATAATTTTAGAGGAGACATTCTATGGCTACTATAGGTTTTAACAAGGTAATTCTGGTTGGTAACTTAGGTTCAGCCCCATTCTCTTCAGGAGGAAATGCCATCCAGTCAAAAACCGGTGTCTTATATACCTTCTTTAATATCGCTATCAATGAATACAAAAAAGACTCCTCCGGCATGATGTCGAGAGTAACCGAATGGATAAAGGTAGTGTGTTTTGGCAGGACTGCAGAGAATGCCTGCAGATACCTAAAAAAAGGATCAACCGTACATGTTGAAGGGAAACTGCGCAGCAGTGAATACACGGATAAAATCACCAGTGAGAAAAAAACTGCACTTGAAGTTGTATGCGATCCTAACGGTCTTATCTTCCTTGAAAGGGTGGAAGACTGTCAGGCGCACAATATCAGCAGTGCTTATGAAAATATGAATTGCAATCCTTATAAAGGCACAGTCGACAGTCCTTATGAGGAATGCAGAGAAAATGTAAAGGCACCTGCTGCAGAGAAAAACACAACAGACATAAGCGCTGATTCAGGTTATAACAAAGATACCAGGATAAGCTGTGACACAGTAATTCCGGAGGCTCAGGCTCTTAATACAGTATGCTTTGGCAGAAGTAAACCAGAGCCTTACTGTGCCTATGAAGCTCCGGCTTTAAACAGCATTATGAAAAGTCACAGCGTAAATGAAAACAATAAAGCTTTTGAAGAATTAAAGGCACTGTTCGATAAAGAATTACCTTTTTAAGATGAGCATAAAAAACGAATTGCTTTTGGCCTGTTCGAATTTTTGAGAGCCTGAACGTTTTACCGGTTTTAAGTGCAAAGACTGAATGACCGGTATATGTTTTTTTTCATTCTTTATTTAAATAAACGAAACACTTTTCTTTTAGTCCACAGGATGAGCATTACTAAGTGAGTCTTTAATCTTCCTTTTCGTCATCCATTTATTTCAAAGCGCAATTAGATAAATCCATATTTTTCAACTAACATAAAAGTATGTATTAAAAGAATAATTCAACTGTTTTTGAAGTAATTGGATAAAAATGATGGGCACTCAGAATTTTGATTATGTTGATTATCTTCATAAGGGCATCTATGAGGAATGTATTGCTGCAGAAAAATATCTTTACACTGATATGTATATCAGCGCCAGTAAAATGCGCAGTGCTCTTGAGACAACCATCACCTACATCATAAAAAATACTGACGAAATTACAGATAAAATGCTCTTAAGTCAGCAAAACCTTCTTGAAAAAATCAAGTATATTGACAGACTTAAGCTGTTTCCTCAGAATTTCATAGACTGTGCTCATATCATCAGAAAAATTGGCAATCGCGGTGTTCACCATACTGAAGACAAATCCCCCTTAAATCTCAGTGAAATGATTGAGGCACTCAAGCATCTTTACACACTCGAAAAGATTGTAGTATCAAATTACTGTGTGGGAGTCACTTCATATCCTCAGTTTTGTGTACCTGAGAAAAATGAACCAGAAAACAGAACAGCTGATTTTGCTCCGTCAGGAGATACAAAAGATACTAAGCCCCAGCAAAGACTAAGCTCTCTTAATCAGGAAGAAATCTTAAAAGTATGCTTTGGCAGACTTGAACTCAATGAAGATCAGAAAAAGTGCGTATCCAGAATTTTTGAATTTTTAAATCAGGATGAACAGAAGGTATTCATCATCAAAGGATTTGCAGGTACCGGTAAAACCTCCCTTGTAAGAGGAATTGCAGCCTACACGGAGCTTTCCGGAATCTACACCAGAATCACTGCTCCTACAGGCAAGGCAGCCAGAGTTCTTACAGATAAGTGTAATCAGCAGTGCAATACAGTATATAGAGAAATCTATATTTGCGAAGATGTAATAGAAAAAATTGAAAAGCATCTGTCAGACAATAAACAGAACAGTCCGGTTAAAGTAGGTGATCTGAGAGTTGATGAACTTCCTGATACCGCTCTGCTGATTGTGGATGAGAGTTCACTTGTAAATGATGAAATAGCTTCAATTGATGAAAATTCAAAATATGATCCTGAAAATCAGCGCTACAATCTGCAGTTTGGCTCAGGCAAGCTCTTAAGCGATATAGTAAGCTATCTAAATCTGACTGCTCCTTACAGTAAAAGGAAGCTCATAATCATAGGTGACGATGCTCAGCTACCACCTGTAGGAATGAATTTCTCTCCTGCTATGTCTTTAGACTACTTTAAAAGTATGTTTAAAATATCCTGTGCTTCATACTTTTTAACAGAAATTGTAAGACAGAAGGAAGAAAGCTCAATCATAAAACTGGCAAGACAGATCCACCAGGATATCGACAATCAGAAATTTTCAAGACTTTCACCTGAATTTGATAACAGAGAAATATTCAAATGTACGGGCTTTGGATATGACGAGGTCGTTAAAGCCTATATAGATAACAGTTCAAATAAGAAAAAAAGCGTAATCATAGCCTATTCAAACAAGGATGTTTTAGCCTATAACCGTAAGATACGAGATCATTATTTTAAAGATCCTAAAACCTTGAGCGCGTATAAAAACCTGCAGAAAGGAGAACTGCTTTTAGTTTCTGCAAACAACTACTCCTCTCCTTTTCTGTGCAATGGAGATCTCATCAAGGTAACAGATGTTGATGATAATGTGATTGAAGAGACTACCACTGTAAAAATCGGTGATATAAGTGAAACCGTAACTTTAAGATACAGAAAAATCAGATTTATTACTTCAATGAACAGCAATGCTGTTTATGAAAAATACATCATCGATAATTTCCTTGAGATGGAGCAAAGAGATCTGCCGGTTGAATTCAAGATTGCGCAGAACATTATTTTTTTCCGCAGCCACCAAGACATCGACCGCAATGACGTCAGCACCATTGCAAAGCTGAAATCCGAAGATCCTCTCTACTCAGCTTTAATTGTAAAATTCGGTTATGCCATTACCTGTCATAAGGCTCAGGGCAGCGAATGGGACTGTGCCATTGTTGACTGTAATGCTATTGGAGGAATCACCAATGAGCAATATTTCAGATGGTTCTACACCGCAATAACAAGAGCTAAAGAGCTCCTGATTTTGAAAGATCCTCCTGATACCAGGAAAAAGCTTGTTATTGTGGATGGAAAAATCGTGGATGAGAACAGACGTAAAAGAGCAGCAGGCGCACAGGAGCAGAATTCTGGCAGTGCTGAATCTAATGATCAAAACGATATTGACACTCAAAAGAGCTTTGAAATAACCATCGATGAACAAACTGAAAACAGTGGTTCAAGCCTCAAGGAAACACTGTCAGCCAAGTTTAATATCCCAGATGATAATAAAATCCGATCCACTATCTTCAAGGTGGTAAGTGAAAAGGCATCAGAGTTAGGCTTTACTGTTACAGACGTCATTGAAAGGAATTATCAGGAACAGTATACCCTGAGAATAGAAAACGAAATTGTGCATATTCAGATTTACTATAACGGCAAAGGAAAAGTTACCCGGGTTATTCCAGCAAATCAGAACAGTATCTCTGCAAAAATGCTGTGTAATGTTCTGACAGCAAGGTTTAATGAAGAAACAGCCTGTATGAGTGTAAACAAGGTTCAGTCAGATCACTTTTTAAGCCTTATAAAAAAGCTTAATGATGCTCTGGGAAATACAGGCATCTCTATTATCCACTATGAGCAGAAAGGACCTTATATGCTTTCTGTTGTCTTTAAAAAGGTCGACAAATCTTCTGAATTCTATTTTTACTGTAATAAAAATAATGATTTTACGACTCCACAGCTTCATAAAGAAGCTGATTTCAGTGCAGAAATTGTTGACATTATCAACAGGGAGGAGATCCTGTGTTAGTTTTTTCTCATAGAAGCAGTCCTAGTCATAATACAATCAACACAAAACAGGTCTTTGAGCTAAGAAGGAACGGCAGGCTGGATGAGGCTTTTGAAATTATAAAAGAGGCCCTTGATAACCGTTCACTTCTTGAAGATGAATGGATCCTGAAGGCTGCAGTCTATGTTTTAACCTCACTTATTGAACGAGCTAAAAGCAGCGGAGAAAAGGATCTTGCTTTTTATAAGGACCTTCTCAGTTCAATCCCGCTCCCTGATGATGACGAGATTATAAAAAGAACAGTCAACAAGGCTCTTAGAAATCCTGTAATTGAAAGAGCAAAACAGCTTTCACAAAGCGGACAGTCAGATGAGGCCAAAAAGCTGTATCTGCAGGCAATAGATCAGGGCATAGACGTTGATAATGCAAAAGAAAGTCTAGGCTGGATTTACTTCAAGATCGCCAATGAAGAATACCATAACCAGAATTATGCTCAGGCCAAAAAAGAGATTATAAACTACATGGAAATGGGCTTTAAAAAGCCGTCAAAGCTTCACTCTATGATTCTGTTTCTGGCATACGAACTGTATAAATCGCAGAAGGTCCCTTTTAACTTCTTTAATTTTCTTCATTTATGGGAT
>ONCB01000025.1 GCA_900316175.1 uncultured Succinatimonas sp. | reverse complement strand
AAAATCAGCCTAAATTTACATGCAGAAAACTCTGCTAAAACTTATTAAAACCGGCTCCAAACACGTTTGTGATTAAGATCAGATCGTGTTGGCGCCATATACTAAAACTGATTTTTATCATCAAAATCTGGTGATGTTTTACAGCAGAAAAATCAGCTCGTAAACATTACATATACAGATTAAAAAAGAATGGATTCAGAAAAGATCTATCAAATGTTAGCAATACTCTGTTTTGGTTCTAAGCAAAATAAGCACATAAAACCGTTAATTTTGGAGCTTAGGCTCTACGCCTTAAAACTTCAGTTGCACCCATATAATCTTTGGAAGATCAGCACAACCAGAGTCATATCTGTTTATTGTGTTTGAACACATGTCTGATAAGAAAACAAACCGACCAGACGCAGTCAGGTTATTTATGAGGTGAGTAAAAAAATAACACCGCACTTGTATTGCAAAATGCGGTGTCATGTGTTTTGAAAATCTCTATTAGTGGCGCATGCCTGCAGCCACACCAGCCATAGCAGCTGAGATTAAAGCCTGAGGATCAATCTGCTTGATTGGATATTTCTCAGCAAGCACTGCCTTTAATCTGCTTAAGTTAAGCTCTGAGAGGAACTCAGCCTGGGCATCCTGAATAATATCCACATCCACATTAAGATTTCTGATATTACTCTCAAGCACCTGTGCACAGAACTTCTCCAGTTTTTCTGCTACATACAGTACCAGCTTTTCAAGGTTATCTGTCTTTACAGTAATGTTATCAAGCCACTTGTTGTAAAGATCTGCAACCGGGATATCCTTGACTAAGGAAACCTTGGCATTGAACACATTTGAAATTACTTCCTCGGCAAGTGCGTTTAATCTTGGCAGATCTCTTGTAGCCTTAGTCAGCATCAGCATACAGATGATAAGACCATAGTACTGAATTGAGCTCTGATAGTTTGGTAAATCAGTAACCTCAAGACCCTTTACATTGTCAAAGAACAGTTCTGCTCTGCCGTCTAAAAGAGCAATCAGCATAAAGTTCTCATCAACATGTCCTGTTGAGTTCAGCTTCTTTGCCATAGCCTTGTCAAAGGCCTGTGCAATTTCCTCATCATACTTGTGGAAATCAGAGCAGTTGTATCTTAACTTCAGATAGTTTCTTACAGTAGGACGAGACTTGAAGATACGATAGTAAAGCTCATCAGAGAGATCGTACTTCTCTAATGTCTTAGCATACTCTGAAGTTAAAACAGCAATATCAATCTTTTCACGCAGAGCCTTGTCGATATTGTTATAGGCATCAATACCAACCTTTAACATATGCACATAATCATCAGGTTTGTTTAGACCCTTTCTTAAAAGATCAACCATCAGATTAGGATTTGAATTAAGCTTCTTTCTTGCAATCTCAAATACGCTGTCTGACTTTCTTGTAAGCACTACAGCCTCATCAATGATGCGGCGTGACAGATAAGTATCTATGGTAGACAGGTAATTGATAAAGCCTGAAAGGAACATCTCAAACTCATCGGCATCAAAACCGTCATAAGTCTTTAAGCCCTCTAAAGACAGTTTTAAATCTGAAGTGTTTGACAGTTCAAAGAGTCTGAATACCTGTCTGAATCTTTCCTCATCCTTATAAGACTTGTAGGTAATATAAAGACACTGATTTAAAAAGCGCTCAAGTACAACTGCGTCAATCTGATAATAGGTGGCAAGAGACCATAAGGAGATAGTATCATCGTAACCCAAGTCATCTACAAGATAGCCGTTTAAGGAAATCTTTACAGATGATAAAAGCTCGCAAAGCTCAAAGGCCTTGTAGTACTGACCAAAGTTAAAGCACTCGTCTACAGCGTTTAATGAATCGCGTATCCACTTTAAAGTACCGCTTGAGTCTACGAAAATTGCCTCAAGATTGCTCTTTGAAATCTCTTCATTGTGGTTATAGTCGTAATTCTCACGAGTCTCTAAATTGAGCTGAGCATCAAGCTCATTATTATAAAAGTCAACGCAGTCTAAAAGATTATCCTGCAGTTTCTGAATATATTTCTTATCAGATACAAGTACACCGTCAGCACTGTCTGAAGAACCTTTTAAAAGGTTAAAAAACTCCTGCTGATCCTGCTTTGGACAGAGTCTTGCAAGCTCATGAATAAAGTTTACAAGCTTATCCTTCTGGCAGTTTTTAGTTATTTTATCTACACTTTCTAAAAATCTTGTAAGGCTGTTTGCCTGGTTCATAACTGTATTTTCCGCTTATGTTATAAATTATTTGACTGTTTGTTTTCACAAAGTCTATTTTATAAAAAGTGGCCCCACCCTCTCAACGATCTGATTTGCATTTTTTTAGCAAATAAAAAATTTTTTTGATTATGACATCTCAATCAAATAACAGGTTATATTTTTATAGTATTCTTTTTAAAAGAATTTCATTTTCAAGGAGAATAATATGATTTCTATTTTAAAAAAATTTCATTTACTTTTTGTTTTCGTTTCTTTTTTTGCTTTATTCGGATGTTCTGACAATTCTCCTGAAGGCGTAGCAAAAGGATTTACCGAAGCTTTGTATGACAGCGATTTTGATAAGGCCTTAACCTATCTGTACTACAAAACTTCATCTGAACAGGAAAAGGAAATGACTGAACAGCTGATAAGAGGAAAATTTGCAACCTTTATTCCAACAGAGCTTAATACAATTGAAGAAAAATTCGGCGGTATTAAAAGTATCAGTGTGGATAAGGTTGAGATGAATGGCGATGATAAAGCCAGAGTGAAGATTATTATGCAATTTAAGAAGGCTTACAAAGGCGTTGACTACAAGATCAGAGACGTTAAAGTATTTAAAGTTGATGATAAATGGTATGTACAGATATAGCCGCACTCTTTAAAACAAGATGAAACGTGTTTTAATTTCAGGACTGGTTACCTTTTTACTTTTCATATCAGTCCTGTTTTTTTATTTTTATGAATATAACAGTAAGACTGTTTCATCTTCATACTGCATAGCCACTGAAAAAACGCTGTCAGCCTTAAAAAAAGGCGATCTGATTTTGCGCAAAGGAACAGCTCTTGACAGCAGCATAATCATGCGGCTTTCAAAAAGCAGCTACTCTCATATCGGCATAGTGACATCAGTAAGTCCTCAAATCATTATTACTCATGCAGCAAGCGATGATGAGACAGATCATAAGAATATGGTGATATCATCAAGAGCTGACAGCTTCCTTTCAAATGAACTTGCCTTAAAATTTGCTGTTATACGCTATTCATTTTTAACTGAAAATGAAACTGATGCAGTCATTAAAGAGGTGCTAGGACAGATAGGTAAACCATTTGTTCTTGGTAAAAGAGGCGATGATATGAATCTTCGCTACTGCACCACACTTATCTATGATGCCATCAGAAAGGTTCACTCTTCTTTTGAACTGAACTACACATATGTTGATTTGCCGCTGTTTGAAGGCGAATATCTTTTTCCTCAGGCTTTTATCGATTATGATAAAAAGTCAGTAATTATTGAAGAATAATAAAATATACACACAAATAAGACCTGATGTTGTTATATACTGATGGTATGTTAAATCACTGTCAGGATTTTAAGATGAAATCTTCTTTTATAAAAAGCGGAATACTCTTTAGTGTTATGGCCTTTGTTTTGAACGGCTGTTATACACAGGAAGAAATTGATGCGGCAAACTCAGTTATCAGCACCACTCATGAAAAGGTAAAGGACTGTTACTACATGGGTAAGCCATGGACTACAGGTTACCGATCATTAGATGCTGCAAGATTTGAGTTAAAGCTTAAGATTGCCAATATGGGGGGCACTCATTTAGTTGAAACCAATGCCTATCCATATGATTTTACAGATGAAGAAATAGGCATCGGAATTGCCGGTGAGGCCTACAGATGCAAGGTAGGAGATGGTCCTAAAGAGAACTCCTATAAGGACATGTTAACTGAACAGGACATCTTCCCTCCAATGCCGGCAGTACGCCACAGATTCCGTCATAACGACTGCTCCATATTCGGCATTGACTAGTTCTGATCTTCTGAAAACAGCTCATTCCAGATCTTCTCAACCCTTAAGGTTGCAGGAGGTCTGTGTTCAATCAGTACCAGCCTTGGCAGATCGGCAAGCGACAGTTCATGATAGATCTTTCTAATCTCTATGTAGGCATTGATAAGTTCTGATGTCTTGGCCACCGAGATAAGATTAAGTCTTGAGCACTCCTCCAAAATTCTTACATTGTCGGTCCAGAGCTTTAAGTCAGGATGAGTTGGAGCATACTTTAAGATAAGATACTGAGAGATGAACTCCACGTCAATCATACCGCCTCTGCCCTGCTTGATGTCATAAAGCTTGTCAGAAGATCGGTCAAGATGAGCCCTCATCTTATTTCGCATTTCAACAACATCCTTCTTTAAGGCAGAATCATCGCGCTCACGTCTTAATATGCCATCTCTAATCTTTTCAAAATTCTCAATAATATCAGCAGAACCACCAATTGGTCTTGCTCTTACCAGAGCCTGATGCTCCCAGGTCCATGCTCTCTTGGTCTGGTATAACTCAAAAGACTCAACATCAGAAATCAAAAGACCTGTATCACCGTCAGGACGCAGACGCATATCAAGATCATAGAGCACACCTGATACTGTCTTGGTGGTGGTAAGGTGCAGCAGTCTCTGTGCAAAACGCTGATAGAACATGGTGACAGGAACAGACTTCTCTCCTACGGTCATACCCTCGGTTTTCTGAGAGATAAACACCATATCAAGATCTGACTTGTAGCCAAGCTCAAGGCCGCCTAATTTTCCATATCCAATTACTGCAATACCAGGATCTTCAGCACTTCTGCCCTCAACGTAACCGTATTTTTGCACGGTCTGATCCCAGGTAAGTATGATAAGCTCCTTTACAATGGCCTCAGCAAGCCAGGTTAAGGCATCAGAAATCTTCATTAAAGGAAGTTTTCCTGCCTTGTCTGACAGAGCCACTCTGAAGATCATAATCTTCTTGAAGAGTCTTAACTCCTCCATTATGCCTTCAAGATCATCAGGTTCAATACGCAGCAGTCTCTCCTGCAGCATTGAGAAGAACTCTTTAGCTGTAGGTGGCATATCAAAATACTGAGGAATGAAGAGCTCATCTAATAAAATCGGATGTGAGGTGATAAGTTCAGAGGCGAAATGATTCTCCTTTAACAGAGTTATAAAACGCTCCAGCACATCGTTATTGTCTCTTAACAGCTGCATGTAAGGGGTTCTTAAGGCCACCTTTTCAATCAGACTTGCAACCCTTGTAAACAGTGACGATGCATTCTCCTCTTTTGCTATCACCATGATAACCTTAGGCATCAGCTCTAAAAGGGTTTCACGGCCAACAGGACCTACTGGCATTCTTGAAAGGTTGGCTTTTAAAACCTGTATGGCAGAGGCAAGAGGTTTTGCTTCATCCTTGTTTGCGATGAATTTTAAGATTTCCTCTGTAAGTTCCTCTGCAGAGTTATCAGCCTCCCACAGTTCAAAGTTCTTAAAGTTCTCAGAACTCTTCTCATCATCAGCCACAACCTTTAAAAACTCTCCATGAACATAGGTCATGACACAGTTGAGATCTTTGAAGAAGTCAGCGCTGTCCTCATAGTTCATGGCATAAAGCATTCTTGCCTGATCTTTTTCGTTGTCAGGAAGAGTCTGAGTCTGCTTGTCAGAAAACTCCTGAATAATGTTCTCTAAACGCCTTAAAAATACATAGCACTCATCAAGCTTTTTGCAAACCTCATCAGGCAGCAGTTCAAGAGATGAGATATTATTTAGAGTTTTTCTTAAAGATCGCTCTCTTAATTCAACGAATCTGCCTCCTCGCATCAGCTCAAAGACCTGCGCGATAAATTCGATTTCTCTGATACCTCCAGAACCTAACTTGAAGTTATTGTTCAGATTGCGGCGTCTTACTTCAGACTCAATCATGTGTTTTAATTTTCTTAAGGACTGAACTGCACCGTAATCAAGGTAGCGTCTGAAGACAAACGGTCTTAACAGATCGATAAATTCCTCTCCATAGCTTCCGCATTCATCTTTGCCTAACAATCTTGCCTTTACAAGAGCATACCTCTCCCAGGTTCTGCCCTGGGTTTCATAGTAGATCTGCATGGCATCAAAAGAATTTACCATGGCACCGGCATCACCAAATGGTCTTAATCTTAAATCAATTCTGTAGCAGAATGTGTCTACAGTCTTGTCTGAGAGCATATTGGCTGCTCTCTGTACGATTCTGGTGAAAAACTCGCGATGGGTAAGAGTTCTTGAGGCTCCTTTGGTCTCACCTTCTTCAGGATAGGCAAAAATCAAATCAATATCTGATGAGAAATTCAGTTCACAGCCGCCAAACTTGCCCATGGCAAGAGTCAGCAGAGGCATCACTGTACCATCCTCATTCAAAGCATCACCATAAACAAGCTTAAGCTGATCTCTAAGCAGAGTAATGGTTCTTAAAAGGACAGACTCAGCCAGTTCTGTCAGAGAGGTGAATACTTCCTCTATAGAAGACATGCCAGCAAGATCACGCCAGGCAATTATCATGGCACGGCAGCGTCTGAATACTCTTAAACGTTTTTTAAACTCAAAGTCATTGAGTTTGTCTACAAGAAAAGAAAGCGCCTCATTCTTATAATCAAGGTACTTGTCGTTTCTGTCTAAAGCTCCAGAGAGTAAAAGCTCAGAACACTCCTTTGGATAGGAGAAAATGGTGTTTGCAATAAAGTCAGATAATGCAATAATCTTTTTAAATTCAGGTCTTGCATCAAATAAAGCAAACTGCTCAGGTGAAAGCTTCCCTTTTAATCTTTCATACTGATTGTCTGATTCCTTCTGCAGGATTAAAGGCAGTTCTTTTAAATTCTTATAATCAGGTACAATGTTAAATTCCATAATAATCCTACTGTTAAACCTGAGTTAAAACTGAAGTATTGCTATTTGTTTATCAGAGAAATAAGCTGACGCAGCTTTAAAGGAATTAAGAAGATCTTGCTGTGCAGTTCTGCCTTGCGGATTTCCAAAGAAAGCTCCTCATAGCGATCGATATTTTCCTTAAGTCTTGCTCTTGACATCTTTTTGTAAACTACATTGCAGCGTCTGTAAAAAGACTTCAGCAGTCTGATAATAACCTTAAGATCATCCATATACTCAACAGGCTCGCGCTGCATTGGAAGGAATGCATAATAGTTGCGACGTTTTAAAGCCTTTAATGAACAGATAAGCTCTTTTAACTGAGTAAGCACAAATGACAGCAGGTTTGCCTCAAGTGAAATAAGATATAAACCGTACATCTGTTCAAACAGGGAAATCTGCTTTGAAATGTGGCTGACAAGATCATCGGCATTTGAAAGCTCAGTTACATCAACAACATTCTTGTTGCGCTCCTGAAGCAGTGTTGCCCTATGCATCTTTGAAAATGGCTCTAATAAAAGTGGAATATCATTTTCAGCAAGTTTTGAACATAAAATTGAGAAAAGATTTAAAAGCTCATCACTCTTTACAGAACTCTCTTTAAGCTCAATTTCAAGTTCATTTAAAGGATAGGAAGCATCAGCAACCTTAATAATTCCGTGGTCATAGGCAACTTCAAAAACACTGTCTAATATTTCAAAGTTGAACAGTTTTCTTTCAAAGCTGATATTGCAGACAGGCTTTAATTCTTTCTGAACTGATTCTGTATCAAAGCCTGCAGGGAAAGCCTCTTGAGGAAAGAGACTTAAATCAGGAACTTTTGTATTTCTTTCAACTGGAATATTGTATTCGCTACGCTTATGCAGACCTCCTGCAGACTCACCTTTAACCTTTAGAGTCTGCTCAGAATAATTATCTGCTATTCTGATACGCAGTCCAGCCTTAAAGGAAAAGAAATCCCTCTTATCAGTATCAAAGTAGGTGTTATCAAGATGAAGTGTAGTTTCACCACTGACTCTGCCGATATTTGCAAAAACCTGATGTAGATTTCTTGCGTCACCGTCAAAGCCAAATTTTAATTCAATTTCCTTATTCTGCATAAACTGTACTCCTTCATAAAAAGGATAGACTTTTTTAAGATAGTTGTCTTCAGTTTATTCTCACAAAATCAAGAATTCATACTGACAACAGGCTTAAATATGAGCATTGTGTGAATACAGAAAAAATTGAAGAAAACTTAGTATGTTTGTTTTTTATAAAATGCACTAAATAAGGTCATTTTTTTAAAACTGCACAAATATAAAAATTTTCTACTTTTTAATGTGATTAAAATCAAACATAATCTAACAGCTCCCCAATAGAGAAGATTTTTAAGGTATTATGTATATGTTTTAATAAACAGGAGATCATTATGTTCAAAAAATCATTAGTAGCAGGTGCTTTATTAGCATCTTTAATTGGTGCAGCAAACGCTGAATGGGCTGTTGTTTCTCAGGAAGACAATAGCGTTGTTATGGCAGATCAGGCTGTTGGTGTTTCATTAGTTATAGCTGAGGTCGATGCTTCTTCAGATGCCCCTGTTGCTGAAGTTGCTAAAGCATCATCACAGAACATGGGCTGCAATGAAGCTTCAACTTTAAATCTCGGTGGCTATGACGGCTACTACTTCGAGTGCCCAGCTTCAAATCAGTTCGTTTTCTTATTTGATGCTGAAGGTACCACCAACATGTTTACCGGTGTTTGCGATTCAGATGATAAGTGCCAATACGTAGGTGAGCAGATCGGCCGTGTAATTCTTGCTGCTAAAGGTCAGTAATCAGTTATTCTGATTTAAAATCAACAAAGACATCTTATTTAAAAGTATGAAGTTTGTTCATACTAAGACAATAAGATGTCTTTTTTTATTTCCAAATATCTTTTCTGTGAGAACAGTCTTTTAATTATCTTCCTCGGATAGATAGAATCTATAAAAGGAACTTCCCATCAAATAGTTGAAAATTAGTGTTATGGTACTTATGCCGTATGTTATGAATAAGTAACTTATAATTTAGTTTATTCAGCTACTAAGGATAATAGGTATGATTAAAAAGATTTTTATCATTGGAGCTCTTGCTTTTACAGGTATTAGTCAGAGCTATGCAGACTGGGACGTCGTGTCTGAAGATGACGGTAACATTATTATGATGGATGACCTCCTTGGAATTACCCTTACCGTAAATGAGTTTGAAAAGATTGAAGATAAGTCCCTTGAAAAGATAACTAATGAAATTATTGAGCATTCAAAATGCAAAAATCCAAAGCCACTTGCCTTAGGACCATATCAAGGCACTTCTCTTGAATGCGACAATGATAAAAAATTTGCTTTCGTTTATAACACTGAAAAGATTGCCCATGTGTTTGTAGCTGAATGCCAGACCAAAAGCAAATGTTCTTATGTAGGTGAGCAGATAGAAAAAATACTCAAAGAAAAACTTGAACATGATTGATTGTAAAAAATAAACTTTCTTTTAATATTGTTTGTTTTTTATTACAAGATGATTAACTGGAAGTGCTTTCAATTATAATTATAATGTCTTTTTTATCGATATATATATAAATTATACAAAATGCATTTACCTGGATTTCTTATAAAGCCCCTTTTTCTATCAGCACTTGCCCTTGCATTTTCTGAAACATCAGCATCAGATTTAAACACTCTTGAAACTGAGTGTGACAATGCTAAGGCAAAGTCATGTTCTAACCTTGCAAAACACTACTTCTATAAAGAAGAACATGACAGTGATGATTATGAAAAAGCCATTTCCTACTTTGATAAAGCCTGCCTTTTAAAAGATTACAAAGCATGTGAGAGTATCGGTTACGCATATCGAAACGGCAAGGTTGTAAAAAAAGATATTAAAAAAGCTGTAGATTACTACGATAAGGCCTGTGACTTTGGGAGTCGCCGAATGTGTGCTATTCTTGCCTACTGGTATCAGGAAGGAGTTTATGTTCAAAAGGATTTTAATAAATTAAAAAAATATGAATATAAATCCTGCACCTTAGGCGACAATGATTTCTGTATGGGATATGCTCATACCGTATTTATTAAGTTAAAGTCAGAAAAGGACTATAAAGCAGCATTTGATATTCTCAAGCAAAAGTGTGAGCAGGAGAACATCAAAGAAGCATGCAACAATGCAGGATACGCTCTGGCCAACGGTGCAGTAACTAATAAAAAAGATTTAAAAAAAGCCCGTTCATACTATAAAAAAGCTTGTGATATGAAACTTCCTTTAGGCTGTGAGAACTTAAAGAATACCAAAGGATTTTAAAGATGCTTAGAATTCACAGATGCCTTGCAGCTGAGCTTAATGAAACAGAGCTTTATTTTATACAAAACTTTGACTCATTCATTTCCTATGTTAAAAGCAATTTCTTTGCTGAATATGTACAGCTTTTTGCTTACCCTGAATTAAAAGGTGCCATTCTCAACTGCCTGACTTCATATTCAGGACAGATAAACATAATTGATATCAAAGTTCCTTATGCTCAGAATATGCAGATCTTTAAAGAAGCACAGGCAAAATTAAAGACTATTGCAGACAGGATTGAAAAGGAACGCACAAACCTTCCTTTTGATAAGAGCAAAATTACTGAACTTTTAAGATCAGAGCTGCTTACATACACCATAGACTCAAAAAATCCTGTGGTAATTCCAGTAATTATCAATAAAGCATTAAAACCTGCACCTGTTGTGACAGCTCCTGCAGCCTCAGGGCATATGATAAGAAATCTCCTTGTAAGTCTTCTTGTGCTTGTGCTGACAGCCCTTTTAATTATCTTTTTGTTTGAGCGCTGTCAGGCGACACCACTTTCTCAGACAGAACATGATGCAGACACTCTGGTTGAAGATCCTGTTGAAGAAGTACCTCTAGAGACAGAGAGTGAAAGCATTGAAGAAAGTGTTAAACCAGATGACAAGATTGAGGAAAAAGAACCAGAAAAAATCTGCACAACTGTCATTAATGAAGATCCATCAGAGATTGCCATTGTATTTGATGGATCTGGTTCAATGAGGTATCAGTACGGCAATTCAACCAGAATTGAGATGGCCAAAAAGGCTGCCATGGATCTTGTTAACAGTTCTTCAGAAAAGACTCAATTCTCTCTGGTTATGGTAAATCAGTGTGATCTTGCATTAAACAAAGGTAGCTTTACCGGAAATAAGAAAGGACTTACAGATTATATTGCCTCCATAAATCCTCTTGAAGGTACACCTCTTGTAGATGGCATCTTAAAGATGGCAGATCTGGTTGACGGCATTGACCAGGAATCAGTAGCTGTAGTTATCTCCGATGGCGAAGATTCATGTTATAAGACTATGGACGTTGATTTATGTCAGCTTGGTGATGAAATACACAGAGCCAAACCAAAACTTAAAATCAATACGGTATTCATTGGAGACAATCTTGAATATACCGATATTGAATGTCTTTCAAGAATGACAAAAGGCAGATCCTACAATCCAAAGGATGGACAGTCACTTGCAGAAGATTTAAAGAAAGCAGCCTCCTACGAAACAGAAGTCTGCAAGTAACATATACTGAAACAAAAAGTGATCTAAAAATTGATCACTTTTTGTTTTTTTGCGTCCTCAAGCCTCATTTTTAAAGCTCCATTTATCCATAACAGGCTCACTGTGATAAAATCTCGCAATCAAATTATTATTGAAGACTGTTTTAAAACAAAAAGTATTTATAAAAAGGAAAATATTGTGTCAGCAAAAAATTTATTGAACACTGTGCTGCTAGGTTCTGCCATGCCCCTCTCTTTACAGGCATCAGCAGAAAACGCAATAACTGAAACTACCGGTGCCACTATTGCAGCAGATCAGCAGCAGATGACTTTTGAGTATATTCAGGAAGGTGATCCTGTCTATGTTTCAGAAAATGCCAATGTGTGGATCAGATCATGTGCCAAAAAAGAATGCCGCATTATCGGTGCCAAGCATGTAGGCGACAAATTAAAATTCTTAAAATTCTCTGATAACAAGGAATTCATCTTAATCGATGATGGTGTAAAGCAGAGCTGGATGCTGACAAGAGATCTGCAGCCAAACTCATGTGGCAAAGCCAAGGTTTTAGAGCTTCAGGCACAGGTAAATGAGCTTCAGAACTCACTTGCCAACTATGATTCAGTTCTGGCAAAGGACTTTAAAACAGCACAGTCAAAGCTTGAAGTGTTAGAAAAGGAAAATAACGAATTAAAGAAACAGCTGCAGGCTCGCAACGAAGCTTTTGAAGATCTCGATGCACAGCGTCGTGAGATGAAGGACAAGCTTCAGACCAGAGATCAGGATATGCAGATGAGATGGTGGATGCAGGGTGCAATTATCGCTTTCTGCGGTGCCATAATAGGTATTATCTGCGTTTATATTCCACGTCCTGGCAACAACAGAAAGAAATCAAACCGCTACTAATCTAGTCATCCGCTTTAACAAAGCGGATTTCATACTGATTAGCAGAAATAAAACGTCGCTGACCTTTTACATGGGTCAGTGGCGTTTTTTTATTGACGTCCATATCTTTGGCACCAATATATTCTGGTGATTTAAAATGAAGATTTGAAGTACCTAAAACAGAATCTGTCATTCTGTCAGTATCATTTAAGGAAGCAATTCCCTCAAGAGCATGATTCAGTCGTCCTGTAAGCTCTTTTACTGAAGAGTCAAAAGATAATCTTGCAGCAAATACAAAAGCACATAGACCAATAGCTGCAAAGGTCATTGAAAAGAGCATCAGCCTTAAACCTTTAGAAAAGGTAAAACCAAGTCCCTTTAGCAGGATCTTTTCACTGTGACGGCTTTTAATTTTTCTCAAGATAAGGCCCCCTGCCACTTAAATTGTCATACAGGGAGTAATTAAGATCATCGTCTGAACTTAAATCCTTGAACAGAAGATAAAGCTTTTTCATATCCTTTGATGAAAGATCACTGTCAGCATCGATCTTTAATGCCTCATTTTCACCATCTAATGCTTTTGCAAAATTATAGAAAACTTTTACAAAACTGCTCTTTGATACCCTATCAAAGAAATCATCAAGGCTGTTTTTATTTCTGTCTCTTGATTTGCCTGAAGGTTCAGCAACACCGATTAGAGTAAATTCGCCGTCATAATGATCTTTTACATAAGCAGTCTTAACCTTCCACAAACGGTTGTTCAGAATAATTTCGCTTACACTATCAGAGGTTTTATATAAAACCGCATAAAAAGGTATCAGATCATCATTTCTCATGGAAATGACAACTGGTCGGTTTACCATTTTAATAAAATCAAAATCCTGCTGCTCTACCCTGCATTCAAGATTTACTCTTGATAAATCGATACATGAAGCCTTATCAAGATCTTCACGCTGATATCCCCAGATTTTTATCAGAGTATCAATGCTGTCAGACTTGAACAGACTCTCATTTACAGATGCCTTAAAGAGTTTTACTTCTCTTGAGGCTTTATCATGAGCAGGCACAATTACACTTAATGCCCTTGCATAGTTTTTCTGCAGTAGCTCATCTTTCTGTACCATTGATAAAAGTGACTGAGAATCAATATATCGAGGCAGATAATGATATGAGGCAAAAAACACTGCACATGAGATAGCAACGCCACATAAAAGCAGAGGAATTTTTGCAAACAGAGTCAGAATAAGAGATTTAAAGAATGCCTTAAAACCGATAACAAAAATACTCTTTTTGCGTCTTACAACCTCAATGGCCTTTTTAACCATGTGAGAGGAAATGCGTTTTTTCTGAGCATTAAAGGCTATGCATAAGGCACGATCTGCAACTGAGTTAATAATTCTTGGAAGGCCTCCAGTACCCTTGTAAAGAGTATTGATAGCTTCTGTTGTAAATACAGGATCATGACAGCCTGCCATCTGCATACGGAAGTTAATGTACGAATGCACCTCATCACGCTTTAAGGCATTGATAGAGGCAAAAGCCTTAACACGTCCTACAAACATTTTATGCATCGGCTTGTTGAGATTGGAGATCAGATCTTCCTGGCCTACAAGCAGGAAGTTAATCATCTTGCCAAGCTCACCTTCAATGTTACTGATAAGTCTAATCTGCTCAATAACCTCATCAGAAAGTCCCTGAGCCTCATCTAAAATTACTGTAGTTACAATTCCGCTCTGCACTGAATGCTCTAAAAGACGGCGCAGTTTTAAGGTGAGTTCAGCTATAGACTCAAAGGAGGTTGCCACAACACCAGATGCTCTTAAAATCGTGGCTAACAGCATATGCTCATCAAGTCTAGGATCATCAATTGAAATGATGGCCATACGCTTTGGCAATGAACGGATAAGCATGCGAACAAGTGTGGTTTTTCCCGATCCTGACGGACCTGAGAGCACACAGATTGCACCATTTCTTGAAAGATTTGAGGTTAATACCTCCAAAGCTGAATGCTGGCAGTTACCAACAAAATAAAATCTTGGATCTGGTAAACCATCAAATGGTAAATCATCAAGAGAGAAAAACTTTTCGTACATGCAGGATAATCTAACTTATTATTTTATGTTTATTTTGTCTGCCGCTATTATATAACAAAAGTTTGTTATATCTTATACAATCAAATAAGAGTTGGACATATCACACTTATTTTCTCTTAAAGCTTTGGCAAAGCCATCAAATATGAGTGTATTTGGTTCTTAATTTTGTTAAAATTTTTTTAAGAGGAAAAAAAATATGCAGATATACCTTGTTGGCGGAGCTGTAAGAGACAGGCTTCTGAATATAGAATCTCATGATAAAGACTTTGTAGTAATCGGTGCAACTGTAGAACAGATGCTGTCTTTAGGATATACGCAGGTTGGTAAAGACTTCCCTGTTTTTCTGCACCCTAAGACCGGCGAGGAGTATGCTCTTGGAAGAACCGAGAGAAAATCAGGCTCGGGTTATACAGGATTTACCTGTGATTTCAATGAGAATGTTACCTTACAAGAAGATCTAATAAGACGAGATCTCACCATCAATGCGATGGCAATGGATGATGATGGTAACCTTTATGATCCCTACCATGGCAAGGAAGATCTTAATAACAAGGTTCTGCGCCACGTGTCTGAAGCCTTTGTCGAAGATCCTCTGCGAGTATTAAGAGTCGCCAGATTCCACGCCAAACTCCATCATTTAGGATTTAAAATAGCTCCTGAAACCCTGGAGCTGATGGCCAAAATAAGCAATAGCGGTGAACTTAAAACCCTGACTTCAGAGCGAGTATTTTTAGAACTGAACAAGGCTTTGAAAACCAGATCTCCTCACATTTTCATTAGCACCTTAAGAAAATGCGGGGCCTTAAAGGAAGTGATGCCTGAGATTGATGCACTGTTTGGTGTTCCTGCACCTGCAAAATGGCATCCAGAGATAGATACTGGCATCCACTCTTTAATGACTCTTGAAAGATTATGCACTTTTACAGACAATTCTGTAACCCGCTTTGGCATGCTCTGCCATGATTTAGGTAAAGGCATCACACCAAAAGATAAATGGCCACATCACTACAACCATGGAGAACTTGGACTCATTCCTTTAAAGAGTCTGTGTGAACGCCTTAAAGTGCCTGTAGAATATGAACAGTTTGCTCAAATTGTAGTGCGTTACCACAGTTATATGCACAACCTTTATCAAAGTGGAGCTAAGGGACTGGTAAAGCTGTTTGACAGCATTGATGCGCAGAGAAAACCTCAAAGAGTTGAACCTTTTGCATTGTGCTGCAAATGCGATTTTTTAGGCAGAACTGGTTATGAGAACAGAGCTTTTCCCCGCTATGACCATTTTTTAAAGATGCTTGAGATCTATCAGTCAGTAACGGCAAAAGAATCTGTTGAAGCTGGTTTTAAAGGAATGGAAATCAAAGATGATATGACAAGACGCAGAGTTTTGGCATTTGAAAGCTTTATAAACACTCTTCCTCAAAGTGAAACGGACAATTCTGATAATGAAAGAAAAGCAACTGCTGAAGAAATAAAAGAAAGTTCGTTTAAACTATAAGCATAAAAAATTAAAGGCAGCCAGGGCTGCCCTTTTTAATTTTTTTAATAGTCCTAATTAGAACATATATAACAGTACTGCACCTAAGAGCACACGATAGATTACAAATACAGCCATGCCTGAACGTGAAATATACTTTAAGAAAAGATGGATCACGATAAGAGCAAAGATGAATGAAATCAATGCACCCATAATCAGGCTTAACCATTCAAACTGCAGAGTTTCTGCCTTATAAAGCTTTAAAATCTCAAATAAGGTTGAAGCCAGAATAATAGGAATTGAAAGCAGGAAACTGAAACGGGCAGCAGCCTCTCTCTTTAAACCAAGGAATAAACCTGCAGTTAAGGTAATACCAGAACGTGAGGTACCTGGGATAATCGCAATAGCCTGGAAAAGACCGATTACCAGAGCCTGAACAAAGCTTAGATGTCTTAATGAATCAGCTCTTTCACCTTCATTCTTGGCGATATTGCGCCATACCTGAGTTGAATTTAACTTTGAGGCAAGACCCAAAAGCAGACCAAAACCGATTGTTGCATAGGCAATAACATGAATGTTATCGCGAATGGTTGTAGAAATTGTCTTCTCAAACAGAAGGCCTGCGATACAGGCTGGAATTGTACCGATGATGATACAGAAACCAATCTTAGCCACAGGAGACATGGTACGCTTTACACAGGCTTCAATGGTAAAAGTAGAAATCTTAACCAAATCTGCCATATAGTAAAGTACTACAGCCAGAAGAGTACCGAAATGAACTGCCACGTCAAACTCAATACCCTGATCTTCCATACCGAAAAGCTTTGATGGGAAAATGAGGTGAGCTGATGATGAAACTGGCAGGAACTCAGTTAAACCCTGAATAAAAGATAAAATTAAAACATCTAAAAAAGGCATGGCTTAGTCCTTAACTCCATTCCATTCAGGAGCAGCAACAGTCCAATCAATTTCAGTCTTAACAACTTTTTTATCATCAGGAAGACGAGGCTCCATCTCATCCCAGATCTCGCCAATTTTGATGTTTAAGAGTGGATGAACAACATTGCGGTCAATCTCACACATAGGGCATAACACAAATGGATAGTCTTGAATGTCATGACGAGGAAGCTTGCATGGTGTTGTGGTTACAGTATCACCAAAGAGCAGAATATCAATATCAAGACGGCGCTTGATACCGAAGTTAGTGCCGTTATTGAACATCAGCTCAGAACCTGCAAGCTGCTCAACTTTCTGCAGACAGGCATATAAAGCATCAAGACCAGCTTCTGTATCACCAGAAAAAACCATATTGTAATAGTCAGGCTCACCTGCTCTTACAGCATGACTTACCCATACTGATGACTTTTCAAAGTTCTTAAAAAGAGGTCCTATCTTTGCAACCGCAAAACGAAGAGCATTCTCACGGTTTAAATTTGAACCAACACCAAGGTAGACTTTAGTAGTCATTATAATCTCCTGTCGTTCTAGTAATCTGAACACCGGTAGCCATTGCATCAGCCACGGCCTCAGGTTTATTTAATCTTATTGTAACACTCTCTGGCTTAAATTCCTTTAAGATGAGCTTACAAAGTTCTTCAGCCAGTTCTTCAAGTAACAAAGCTTTTCTTTGAATGATATAACTTTTTACTCTTTCAGACAAAGCCGCATAGTTGATGCTTTTATCAAGATCACCTGTCTTGGCACATTCTTTTAAGTCCTTCTCAAGTTCCATTGAAACCAGTAAAGGCTGAGTTTTAACTCTTTCACTTTCAAGAATGCCGATTATGCAGTCAACTCTTAAATCTTTTACAAAAATCTTATCCATTTTTCTTTAAAGAGGCTTTAATTCACTTAAAGGACGTCGAGGAAATACTTTAATTGAGCTATCACCTATCTGACCTGCCTTAAAGCGCAACATTCCAACCTGAGCAATCATTGCTCCGTTATCAGTACAAAACTCGCGACGGGCAAAGAATGCTTCTCCCTTCAAGGAAGACATAAGATCCTTTAAACGGTTTCTGATATCTGTATTGGCACTTACACCGCCTGCTACCACCAGTCTCTTAAGACCAGTCTGCTTTAGAGCTCGTCTGCACTTAATCTCAAGTGTATCTGCCATGGCGATGGTAAAACCTTTGGCTATATCAGCCTTAACCTCTTCAAGATCATCCTTGTGATCCAAAGTGGCATTCAACACTGCGGTCTTTAAACCTGCAAAGGAAAAATCACAGTTTGGATTCTTAATCATTGGCCTTGGAAAATTAAATACACCCTCGGTACCATTTGCAGCAAGTTTTTCAAGACCTGGACCGCCAGGATAAGGGATCCCCAAAAGCTTGGCTGTCTTATCAAAAGCCTCACCTGCCGCATCATCAACAGACTGACCTAAAAGTTCATAGACACCTGGCTTTGATACTTTGATTAAGAGGGTGTGACCACCTGAAATTAAAAGGGCAACAAAAGGAAACTCTGGCTTGTTCTCTTCAAGCATTGGAGCTAAAAGATGACCTTCCATATGATGAACAGGAACACATGGTATACCAAGACCATATGCAAGAGCACCAGCTTCCATTGCGCCTGACAGTAAGGCACCAATAAGCCCAGGACCTGCAGTATAAGCAATGGCACAGAGATCCTTTAATTCCATGTCAGCATCCAAAAGGGCTTTTCTTACAAGGGGAACAACTCTTTTAATATGATCACGGGAGGCAAGCTCTGGAACAACACCACCGTATTCTGCGTGCATTGCAATCTGAGTATGCAGAGCGTGGGAGACAAGACCTGTCTTGTCATCATATACTGCAACACCAGTTTCGTCACAGGAGCTTTCTATACCAAGGATTCTCATGTTAGTCTCTATAAAAAATTTTGACTGTTCATTTTATCAAAAATACACTGCCTTTAGAACATAAAAAGTGTTCTGCATTTAAATTTTAAGCATAAAGGTAACCGGGCCGTCGTTCTCAAGCTCAACTTTCATATCAGCACCAAATACGCCTTCAGACACCCTAGGAAAAACCTCATGAGCATACTTTGTGAATTTACCGTAAAGCTCTTCAGCCTCTTTTGGAGGCATGGCAGGGTCAAATGAAGGGCGATTACCGGCAGCGGTATTTGCTGCTAGAGTAAACTGTGATACCAAAAGAACTGAACCTTCAACCTGAGTTACATTAAGGTTCATTTTTTCATTCTCATCGTAGAACATTCGGTATTTTAAGATCTTGTCAAACATCTTCTTTGCAACCGCCTCGGTATCTCCTTTTTCAAGGCCAGCAAAAACCAGAATGCCCTTGTCAATCTCTCCTGTAATCTTTCCATCCACACGGACTTTTGCGTAATTTACTCTCTGTAAAAGTGCGTACATAACATCTCCTTGATAATTTGTGGTAGATTATACAGAAAAAATGGAGAGATTATGTTTATAAATATGCTGTGCGTTGGCTTTGGTGGTTTTATAGGTGCAGTTTTAAGAGCCCTGACAGGAATTTGCATAAGTAAACTTCCTGCACTTGCCTCATTTCCATTTGCAACACTGATAGTTAACATAACAGGTTCTTTTTTTATAGGTATTTTACTGACCCTGCCTCAGATAACAGAAAATCCAAATTTAAAAGCTTTTCTGACTGCAGGACTGCTAGGTGGACTTACCACATTTTCAACCTTTACCTTTGACACACTCTCTCTTATTGAGCACCGTATGTTTGTGAGTGCTTTATTAAACGTTTTTATAAGTGTAAGCGTTGCTCTGTTTGCCTGTTACATAGGAACCCTACTTTCAAAGCATGTCTTTTAGTGAAATCATGCACAAAAAAAAGGATATCTATTAATTTTTTATTTACAGAAAGGTTCCTATTTTGTATAATTCACACGTTTTTTAACCGTTGGGAATATGTTGTTCTCAACACTGGAAATTTATAAGTGAGGTGGTTTTCCACATGCCAGTCATTAAAGTACGTGAGAACGAGCCATTTGACGTTGCCTTAAGACGTTTCAAGCGCTCTTGCGAAAAAGCC
>ONCB01000115.1 GCA_900316175.1 uncultured Succinatimonas sp. | reverse complement strand
CAACTTAGGTTAAATAAATCAATGTAAGTTTTTAAAGAGCGTCAACGCTAGATCTTATCTAGGTTTAGTTAGATTTTATATCTGGGAAACTCGAGTTATTAGTTAAAACTCGTCAGGATAAGCTTCTTTGGCTTCAGATAGGTTGAAGTCCCAGACAGCCTTAAATCCGAACTGGTGCTTAAGAGAAAGCATTACATTTGCATCTCCTGGCAGAACATCAAGAACTTTTTCAACTTCTTCTTTAGATGCTCCTTGAGCTTTTAACTCTTCTGCTTTTTCAATCGCTGCAAACTGATCATCTTCAGATACGAATACATCTAAAGTCTGTCTTTTCTGTTCATATAGCTTCCAGTCTTCATCTGTCATTACTTCTTTTGTGATTGAAAACTCAGGCATAATTTTTGGTCTTGTCATTTTCTGTCTCCTATCTGTCAATATCTTTGGTCTGCTTCTTCTGCTGAGGCTCTATCTTGTTTGTCTGCTGCAGAATGCTGTCCTTCTGCTTCATAGCAATAAATTCTCTAGCCATTGTTACCTTATACAGATCCTGAATAAACTGCTGCTGTTGATTCATGTAATTCTCATAAATGTTAAGATTCCTGTTAGTCAGAGGGATTAAATAAGGCTGATTTGGATTATTAACCTTAGCATTGATCTTGGTAACAGATGTGGCTTTTCTTTGTCTTAAATTATCCCTTAGAGCTTTTGAGAATGACCACATAAAGCCTCTTTGCTGTCCTATCCAGCTCTCAAGGCCATCGCCTAAGCTTTTCATAATAGCAGCGCCGATTGAGTCGCCTTTTTCTTTGAGCTTAATAGAAACATCATCACCGTTACGCTTCATGTCAAACTTCATCTGCTTGTTATCAAATGACATTTTGAAATCCTGGCTATGGTCAGGAATTGCATTAAAGAATGTCTGCATAGGATTCATGATGCCAAAGTTAATGAAGTTAGGCTGAGGCACAACAAAGTTGTTTGTGAAGGATTTAGCTAGATCATCAATAAATAACACTACTGGGTCAATTGGTAAACCTTGCTTAAACTTTGTGTTCTCGTTTGTAACAATCGGAAAATACTCTTTAGGATTCTCTTTTACTGCTTCTACAAGAGGTAAGACTTTATTTTCCTTATCAACCGTTGAAGCGACTTCTTTCTTGAAGTCTGCAGGTGCCAAGTCAAATTTATTACTCTGATCTACGAAGGTTGCTACAGGTAACAGATTCTCAATCTTCTTTGTCTCTGGAAGCAATAAAAGATCTGCAGTCTTAGAAGATGCTGATTCAAGATGTCTTTTAATGCCATTGATTGCAGCTCTTTGCTTGATTTCATACTTTCTCTCAAAAGCCTGTAAAGCAGTGCTTTTCTTTGTATTTTCAAGGGCTGCAGCATTATGTCCTGGTAAAGCGTTGCCTTTTTCGCTATTCTCAAGAGCTGCTGCCTTTGATGCAACATTGCCAACTGAAGATTTTTCAAATGCTTCTGGAACCCCTCCCATCACAATGTCAATTCCGTCACGTTTCTGAGATTTCTTTTCAGGTGTTTCTGGCTGCAGATATTCAACTTCAACTTCTGGAGCTTCTTCTTTAACGCTTTTAATAAAATCAGCTTTCTCTTTTTTGATTTTTTTGCTGTAAGCAAAATACTTCGCAGCAAGACTGAGCTGTTTTGCGATATCTTTAATGTCAGCTTTGATCTGATCTTTTATTTCTCCTAAACTCTGCTCAGATTTTGCTGGTGTTGCTTCTTTTTCTGTTTTTGTATTAGATGGCTTTACATCACTGCTTTCGATGATTTTAGCATCAACTATTACATCTTCCTGGTTTATATCCATAACTTGACTCCTTTAGTCGTTAAGATTAATTACTGGATCTTTAATTTTGCAAACTGTTGCATAACGTTTAAGACTTTTAATCGTTGCCTTGTTTGCATTCTTTTCTAGTCTTGAAACTACTGGCTGACTTACATTCATCAGCTTTGCAATTTCAGATGAAGTGAGCCCTGCACTTTGTTTCCATTCTTTTAAAGTTTTATCAATTTTCATTTTTTATAAAGGCTCTTTTATCGTTCAATTTCCTTAGCTTTTTTAGCAGATGTTTTCTCCTGGTGTTTCTTTGCAACATCATTATTGAGAGATGTTTTCTCCTGGTGTTTCTTTGCAACATCATTATTGAGATTGGTAATTTCAACACCGATATTCTTGTTCTTATCAAGAATGCGAGAGGTTTCTTTGAGATATTCATCATGAAGCTCTTTTAATGCTTTCTGTCGTATCTTAAGCGCTTCAATAATCATTTTGTCTGGATCCAATCCTCCAGGACCTTTTTCATCAGCTAAACTTAATGCTGTAGCTTTTCGTAAAACATCGTTAAATTTTTTATCAATATCTTCAGAATGGGCTTTAAAACTCTCTTTAACTTCTTTAAGTTGAGAAGCGAGTTTTTCCTTGTCAAATTTAAGTCCTTCTAACTTATCTTTCTCAGCTGCATCGCTGATAACCGAGGTCTCCAAGGTCTGAATGTCATTCTTTTTCTCCAAGGGCTGAATATCATTCTTATAGTAGATGTTCTTCCACATTTTTTTTTGAAAGTCTTGAGGTAGGAGGAATGGAAGTTTTGCTTCTCTGAGTTTTAAATCATTAATGTAAGTTTTAAGAGGATTAGCCTGTTTATCTAACATTGCTTTAACAGCAGAAAGTGCCAGGGATTTTCTTCAATAAGTCCAGCTTTTTATAACAAGCACTCAGCAAACAGGAAAGGATAATGTCTGAAACATTTGAATCAAAGATGAACATGATGAACTCTGAGAAGAGTCTGGCAAGATTCATCAATTTATCTTCATTGATAGCTCCCAAAACCATTATCGGCCATGATGGAGAACTGGTTACAACCTGGCGTGTCGAAGGCGTAGCTTTTGAGACTTCAGGCGATCTTGATCTTGATAACTGTATCAATCAGCTCAATATTCTTTATAGATCACTTGCCAGCAGTAAAGTTGCTGTTCAGATCCATAGAGTAAGAAGAAGAATTTCTGATTCACTTTCTCCTTGTTCTGAACTTGGTTTTGCTCATGAATTGTCACTTGCCTATAACCAGACTATCGGCCAGGAGAGTCTGATGGCAACTGAACTTTATTTCACTTTAATTTTTAGAAGAAACTCTAAGAAGACACGAAAAAACAGAAATAAAGAAGATATTGCCTATGAAATTTCTGAGCGTTTAGAAAAATTTGAAAAAATTGCATCTCAGATTGAGCGTTCCTTAAGTCGTTTCGAGCCTAAAAGACTTGGAGAGTATACAAACAAAAAAGGCAGATATTGTTCAGAGCAGTTATCCTTTTATTACTTCTTAATTTCAGGTGTATGGCAGGATGTTATTGTTCCAAAACAGCCTATCTACAGCTCACTTGCCTCTGGAAATATTTATATTGGAGCAGATTTTCTTGAGATTCAGAGTGTAAATGGATCTAAGTTCGTTCAGGGAATTGAAATTCAGGATTTTGCGCAGAGTTCATACTCTGGCATTCTTGACGGTCTTTTATATCCTGATTTAGGTTCAAAAAAGCCATATTCTTTCATTGAAACACAGACTTTCTGCTTCTTGAGCCGTTCTGAAGGTCAAAATGCATTAGAACTACAGCAAAAACAGCTTTTATCAGCAGAAGATGCTGGTATCAGTCAGATTGAAGCAATGACTGCAGCTATTGATGGCGTTATCAATGGAGAGTTCTCAATCGGTGAATACTCTTATTCTCTTATTGTTTTTGGCGATTCCTATGATGAAGTAAAAGCAAATGCCGTTGATGCTGCTAAGAAGCTTGCTGATGAAGGTTTTCTGACCTTTACCTCTACTCTTGCTCTTGCAGCTGCTTTCTTCTCCCAGTTGCCTTGCAACTTCCAGTACAGGCCACGTCTTGCAAAAATTACATCTGTTAATTTTGCTCATCTGGCACCATTGCATAACTTTGTTGCTGGAAAAAGACAGGGTAATCCTTGGGGTGAAGCTTTAGCTTTGCTAAAAACTCCATCGGAGCAGCCTTACTATTTTAACTTCCATACAAGTCCATTCAATGAAGACAGCTTTGACAAGAAGACTCTTGCAAATACTACCGTGATTGGTACTTCTGGTTCAGGAAAAACTGTTTTGATGAACTTTCTGCTTGCTATGTCACAGAAGTATAGAACTCCAACACAGAAATTCACAACTATCTACTTCGATAAAGATAGGGGCGCAGAAATCGCTATCAGAGCTTTAAATGGTGGTTATCTGACAGTACAGAATGGCAAACCTACAGGCTTCAATCCTTTTGCATTAGAGAATAATACAGATAATGTTCAATTCTTAATCAGCTTTGTAAAGCTGCTTCTCTCTATGGACAATCAGCCTATTACAGCAGCAGAAGAACTGCAGATTAAGGATGCAGTTATTGCTGTGATGGAGATGCCAAAAGAAAAAAGGCGACTAGGAATTGTTCCTCAGTTCCTGACCGATGGTTTAACTAGAGAAGAAAGAGAAAACTCAATCTCCAAGAGACTTACAAAGTGGATCGAAGGTGGTGATCTTGCCTGGGTATTTGATAATCCAGAAGATCTATTAGACTTTGATGCTTATCCTAATTATGGCATTGACGGCACAGATTTTTTAGACAACAAATTTGTTCGTACGCCAATCGGATTCTATCTCTTGAAGAGGATGGAAGATGTCATTGATGGCAGAAGATTCATCTTTGTTATGGATGAATTCTGGAAATGGCTGCTTGATGAAGCATTTAGAGACTTTGCTTTTAACAAACTAAAAACAATCAGAAAGCAGAATGGTTTTGGCATATTCGCAACTCAGTCTCCATCTGATGTTTTAGGCTCTGATATTGCCAAAGCTGTTATTGAACAGTCTGCAACTCAAATTTTCCTGCCAAATCCTAAAGCAGACGAAAAAGAGTACACCGAAGGCTTTAAAGTTACTGAAGCAGAGTTCATGTGGATTAAATCTTTAAAAGAAGATTCAAGAATGATGCTCATTAAGCAAGGTGCTCATTCAGCAATCTGCAGATTAGATTTAGGGTGGGCTAAAGGTGCGTTGAGAGTTCTTTCTGGTTCAACAGATAACATTGAACTTACTGAACTTTTAAGAGCACATCTTGGTGAAGATCCTGCAGACTGGCTTACAGCTTTTCAGGATATTAAGAATAACCCTCAAATAATTAAACAGCTTCAAAGCAGTTACGGCGTTGATCCTGAACTTTGGCTGCCTGTTTATCTGGAGAATAGAAATAATGCTGAATAAAAAAATATGTTTTGCTGCAGTCCTGATGGCTTTATCTCAAAGCTCATTTTCGAGTGGTATTCCAGTAGTTGATGCAGCTGCATTAACCCAGGATATGACCAACTTCATGCAGCAGTTTAATCAGAGCCTCAAAGATTATCAGATGCTTCAGGATCAGCTTCAGAAGATGAAGGAGCAATTCTCTGAGCTTCAGGATATTAGAGGAAAGCTTGAAGGTATCAATAGCTTTGCTGATGTATTTAATAATCTGGAGCTTTCATCTTCAAGAATTATCAAGTTAATTGATGAATATTTAAGCTCACCATTGGCAAATGAAAGAGATGTAATTCTTGATGAAGTTAATGCTCAGTGTGACCGACTGTCTACGAGCTTTAAACAGCTTTGCGAAAAAGATGTTCAAATCGAAAAGACTAAGAATGACCTTTATAAAAAGCAGCTTGAAGAGTTAAAGACGATTGCACAAAACGGTCAGAGTCTTTATGAGAAGGCAAAAAATGCTCAAACACAGAAAGAGATCTCAGATGCTTTTGCAGCCCTTCAAAGAAATGCTGCAATGTTTGAATCTCAAAGAAATATGTATCTTGCTCAGGAGCAGCAGCTTAAGCATGATCAGGATTTAATTAAAGCTCAAAAAAGAGCCAAAATTGAAAAACAGATTCATGACGTTGGTAAAGCTACAGATTCAGATATAAAGAATATTATGCACAATTTAGCTCACTAAATAAGGAATATAAATGGCTGGATTCTTTGAAACAATCGGTGTTGATTACGTAGAAGCACCATTGCAAACTTATTCTCAAGACCTCTCTGCAAATTTGATCTCTGGTCTTTTACCAATCCCTAAGATCTCAAAATCCGATCTTACACGTTAATAACATTTTTGATTCTACCACCCATCACTCCCTAATAATCTGATCTTTCTAAGATTTTTTAAA
>ONCB01000069.1 GCA_900316175.1 uncultured Succinatimonas sp. | reverse complement strand
CATCAAGAAATCTGGCCTTGGCCGGGGTGGCATTGTTCTGCTGGGTGCTGGCATGAAGTTCAAGTGGAGGAAGTTTACCGTTTAAAAGGCCTAGATCCTGAATAATCAGAGCATCAACTCCTGCCTCATATAAGGAGAAAGTAAGCTCTCTTGCTTTTTTAAGCTCATCATCATCAAGAATGGTATTTAAGGTTACATGAACCTTCGCACCAAAAAGATGTGCATAATCACAGACTTCTTTTATGTCTTCTAGAGTGTTGGGTGCATTGACTCTGGCACCAAAGGAAGGACCTCCGATATATACGGCATCTGCACCTGCATCAATAGCTGCAATGGCACATTCTTTATTTTTGGCTGGAGCTAAAAGTTCTATGGTTCTCATGACATGATCTTAATAAAACAACAATGCCTTTATTATAAAGGCATTGTAAACTTATTTACAGACTATAGATTATTTTCACCGTACAGCTATGGTAATGTCTGGATCATCAGATACAAATGAAACCTTCAAATTCTCTCCTTTATCCACAAGACGCCAACTGCCACATCTATCGCTTTTATCATTGAGTTTTACTCTCAGATCTGCTCCATCATGAACAATCATAGCTTTCACATCAGCATCCTTATGTACAATTTTTACTTTTCCTGAAAGTCTTACACCATTGAACGTGCACAAACCTCTGTCAAAACCTGATGCTGAGGCACAAATTCCACTTATAAGCAGGATCATAAAGGCAATAAATAATTTTACTAATTTCATACTGTCCTCCTTTTACATAATGCAGCTATGCTTTATCCACAACAGCATTAAAAATTCAGCTAAAAATAAAAATGAAAGCGCAAAACCAAGAACGATAAGTTTTATGTTTGCAAAAAACATTACTTTAACTTTGTTTTTCATTTTTATTGCCACATGTTATTCTTTAAAAGAGAGGATAAACTCTTTTAATTCCATAAGTTGATAGGTATTGAAAGATAGATAAAAAAGATTCAAATGTCTTATGATTTTTATCTTTTAACACTTTGAAATACAAAGGCAAAAAAACGAGAAAATTATCACATTTCTCTGTATAATAGCTTCATTGATTTTCAACTGATTTATATAAGGAATATCTGATGAGCGTACTCGTTTTAGGTCACAAGAATCCTGATACTGACTCTATCGTTTCAGCAATTTCATTTGCACACGTTTTAAATGGCCGTGGTATCGCTGCTACTGCTGCAGCTCAGGGCACCCCAGCACCAGAGACTGAGTTTGTATTAAACAAATTCAATCTTAAGGCTCCTGAGGTTGTAACTTCAGTTGCTTCAAAGGAATTATATTTAGTTGATTACTCTGATTTAGCTCAGGCACCAGAGGATTTAAAGGATGCCAAGGTTTTAGGTATCGTTGATCACCACAAGTTAGGTGATGTAACCACCGATACTCCTCTTGAGTGCTGGATCCAGCCATATGGCTGTGCAAACACCATCGTTAAAATGGTTGCAGACTACTACAATGTATCAATCCCAGCTTCAATTGCCGGTGCTATGCTCTGTGCAATCCTTTCAGATACTGTTTTATTCAAGAGCCCAACCTGCACTGAGAACGACAAGAAGGCTGCAGCTGATCTTGCAAAGATTGCAGGCGTTTCTGATCTTGAAGCTTTAGGCATGGAGATGTTTAAGGCCAAGTCAAATCTTGATGCTTCACCACGTGATTTAATCTTCCGTGACTTCAAAGACTTCGATATGGGTGGTAACAAGATTGGTATCGGTCAGCTTGAGTTAATCTCTCTTGATATGGTTACCCCTGAGCTTAAGGCTTCTTTAAAGGCTGAGCTTGCTGCAGTAAAGGGCGAAGGCCGTCACAGTGCAGTTTTAGTTTTAACTGACATCATGAAGGAAGGTTCAGAGCTGTTAGTTGTATCAGACGATGAAGACACCATCATCAATGCAATGGGCACCAAGAAGGCTGACGTTATGTGGATGCCTGGCGTTATGAGCCGTAAGAAGCAGGTAGTTCCACCACTGCAGGCTGCTTTCAAGGCATAATTACACTATATTTTTAAAGCCAAGGCCAAGTTGTTGGACCTTGGCTTTTTACGTTTTTATATCTGGATAAACATATGCAGAAAACACCTAAAATTGGTCTTGTTTCCTTAGGCTGCGCCAAAAATCTCGTAGATGCACAGAGACTCACCTCTGTACTTATTGCTATGGGTTATGAAATTGAAAACGACTACGCTGAATGTGATGTGGTTGTAGTAAATACCTGTGGCTTTATCGGACCTGCAGTTGAAGAATCAATGCAGGCTATCGGCGAGGCTTTGAACTACTCAAGAAAAGTTATCGTCACCGGATGTCTTGGTGCCAGAGCAAAGACAATTTTAGATAGATACCCTCAGGTTGCTGCTGTATATGGTCCAGGTATGAGAGCATCTGTGATAAGAGGAATTATCTCTCTGGCAGGTCAGCCATCAGAATATCAAAGACAGACTGTAGGTTCACAGGGTATTTTATTAACACCTCCTCACTATGCATATATGAAGATTGCCGAAGGCTGTCGTCACCGCTGTTCTTTCTGTATTATTCCGTCACTGCGCGGACCTCTGCGCTCAAGAGAACCAGAGGCTATTTTAAAAGAGTCTAAGGCTCTTGTCAGAAATGGAGTAAAAGAACTTTTAGTAATTGCACAGGACAGCTCTGATTACGGTCATGATTTAAAAAACACCAAAACTTCTCTGTCTTCGCTCTTACAAGAACTAAGCTCACTTAAAAGATGGCTTCGTGTTCACTACCTGTATCCATCTGACGAGGCAAACCGTGTGGTATCATTAATGGGTGAAGGTCTGGTGCTTCCATACCTTGATGTACCATTCCAGCACGTAAATCCAACTATCCTCAGAGCAATGAAGCGTCCTGGCAATATCGAAAAGACCTTGCGCTCAATTGAAAAGTGGCGTGAAATCTGCCCAGATATTGCAATCAGATCAACCTTTATTGCAGGTTTCCCTGGAGAAACTGAAGAACAGTTTAATGAGCTTTTAGACTTTATTAAAGAAGCAAAATTAGACAGAGTCGGCTGTTTCCCTTACTCTGATGTGGAAGGTGCTGCAGCCAATGCCTACTTAAATCCTGTTGATGAGGAATTAAGGGAGCATCGTGCCGCCCTTTTAATGGAAACTCAAGCAAAGATCTCTTATGACAAGCTTGAAGCTCGTGTCGGTAAGGAATATCAGGTTTTAATTGATTATGTATCAGATGACGGTACTGCAGTTGGCCGTTCAAAATATGAATCACCAGACATCGATGGCATTATCAGTATCCATAACACCAAGGGAGTTCAGGCAGGTGATGTGGTTAAGGCCGTTATTACAGGCCATGACGAGCATGACCTTGAAGCAAGACTCGTTGGCAAGACCAATGGTGCCATTGAGTTTATCAAAAAGTAATTTATTTTTTATCTAGCACTGACTCATCACAGCCAGGTTTATAATCGTAAGCGCAGGCCTTTTTAAGATAATATCTGGCCTGTGCTCTGTTTTTTCTGGCAGAACACTTTCCATCCCTGTGCAGCAGAGCAAGCTCATAACATGTCTTAGGATCATTTAAGGCACAACCCTTGCTGACCAGATTAAAGCCCTTAACCTCATCCTTTACAATTTCATCCCTGCCGTTGCAGTAAATAATACCTTCTTCAAGGCAGGCAAGACCGTAACCTATAGTACAGCCATGGTGGTAGTAAATCATAGCTTTCTTGATATCAAGGTTTATTCTCTCATAATCATGACCTGCCAGAATACAGCTTTTGCCATTTCCGTTCAGACACAATTCAACATTGCCGTCCATATCAGCAAAGGCTTTATAAGAACATAATGACAAACAGGCAATAATCAAAGATGAAAACTTTTTATTCATAAATCAAGTCTTAATATTTACAGGAATCGGTTACCGTTTATAAAGATTTTAGTATCCTTTACAGTGAGCTCACAGACATATTCGCCGTTTTTTTCAACAAACAGCATACCATTGTCATCTGGCTTTTTATCAGCCTTAATAACAAGGTTGCCTCTAATCTTTTTAAAGATATATACACCGATAAAGTCAAATTGTCCTTCAGAAGTTAAATTAAGCTTATCAAGATCTTTAATACCAAAATAAGATCCTAAAACCTCACCTGGATTGCCGTCAAGGTGGTTGATCTTTAAATAGCTTGCATTCAAAAGAGCTTCTAAAAGCTTCTGTTTGTCCCCTCTTGATTCCTCAAGAGCATGAACATTTAATCTGCCTACGGTTAAATCAATATTATAGTTATTGATATAATCTAAAAGAGACTCGCCTTTAGCTTTAATGTTTAAATCAAAACTGCCACTATCATCCACATTTTCTGATGCCATCATAAAATCAAGGCTTCCTATGTAAAAATTATCTGCCTTAAACTCTCTGGCATTAAGCTCAGTTGTATCAAAGATTACAAAATCACTTTCAGGCTTGAAGTTTGAAGTAAACTTAAGAGAGCCGACATGCACATCATCATAAAAATGGCAGTTTGTAATATATACTTTAAAATCACCTGCACCAGAATCTTCAATAGTGGATGTAAAATCTATATCAAAAGGTCTGATTGAGTTGCCTACATAATCAGAGTGTCCCCTGAAACTTACATTGGCTTTTCTTCTTAAAGCTGAATAACTGCCTCTGATCTCAAAAGAGGCACTATCCTTATCAAGAGGCATATTGCTCTTAGATAAGAATGCCTCCTTAAATGCATTACCATCAATGCTGATTGATGCATTTAAAAAGCCTTTTTCAATTTCAACAGGCAATCTTAAGGTTCTGGCATCGCCTTTGATTAAAACAACACCTGTTTCTTTAAAAAAGGATGAATCATGCTTTTCATAGATTACATTATCATTTTCAAATAAACTCTGGGTGTAACTTGAGCTGTGAACTGTACTATCAAGATCAGACAGCAAATCATCAACCTTCAATCCAGTTAAAGCAACACCGCCAGCATATATGCCACCACAGACTAGTACACCAGCAGTTAAAGCACCAACAAGAGTTTTAGTATTCATAAAAGAGATCCAAAGTTATTTTAATTTTTATTATATGTGCAACCTTTACAAAGTACAAAATGTCTTTAAAAGTTATACTTTAATGCTGCCGGTACAGACCACACCTTTTTGAGATCTTCTTCAAGAATAAGGTTAAGTCCCAGTTCTCTGAAAGGTCCCACATTATGAAAATCAGAACCTAAAGAAGCGAGCATATCGTACTTTCTGCAAAGCTCTCCTAAATATACTCTGTCATCTGGCTTCATCTGAGATGAGGCAACTTCTATGCCTTCACCTCCAACCATCTTGAAATCTTCAATTAAAGCTCTTAATTTGGTGTTTGTAAGTGTATAGCGTCTAGGATGAGCTAAAACTGCTACACCGCCAGCAGACTTAATGGCTTTGACAGGTTCTTCAATACCACCCCAGACAGTATTTACATAACAGCTTTTACCCTTTTTCAAATAGGTGTTAAAAGCATCGTCTGTACTCTGTGCTCTGCCCATTTCCACGATGTATTTGGCGTAATTGCCACGGGTGATTGATGCACCAGGAGCTGCTCTTTTTTTGCATTCTTCATAGGCATTTTTAAAGCCCTGACGCTCCATTTTCTCACCAATGGCCACAGCTCTCTGAATACGTATCTCTTTTTGTTTTTCTAAAAACTTTTTAAGATCAGCATTTTCAATATCTAAAAAAAGTCCAACGATATGAACAAGCTGATTATTCCAGGTTGCGCTAAGTTCTGCTCCTGGAATAATGTTTATACGGCCGTCAGCAGCCTCTAACGCTTCTTTAACACCGCCTACACTGTCGTGATCTGTAAGAGCAAGATGTGTAAGACCTCTGTCTACAGCCCTTTGCACAAGCTGAGTTGGAGTAAATGAACCGTCAGAAGCATTTGAGTGAGAATGAAGATCTATTTTTGAAAAAAAAGCCGCCATTAGTTCTCTCCGTTCGCCTTTAATTCAAGCTCTTCCCAGCGGGCATAAACCTTATCAAGTTCAGATTGTAAAGACTCTCTCTCCTTTGATATTTCACGAGCTAAAGTGCCATCATCAGCATAAGTCTCAGGAGCATTGAGCTTTTCATCAAGTAAAGAGAGTTTTCCTTCAAGTTCTTCAATTTTAGCTGGAAGCTTTTCAAGCTCGTGCTTTTCTGTGAAACTGATGCCGCTTTTAGTCTTGTTCTCTTTAACAACGGTCTTCACAGTTTTTTCTTTATCAGATGGCTTTTCATTTTGCTGATTTATGCTTCTGCCTACACGAGCATAATAGTCAAGCACATCAGACCAGCCGCCAACTACAGTTTCAATACCACCCCTGCCATCAAATACCCAGGTCTCAGTTGCAACCTTGTCAATAAAGCGTCTGTCGTGACTGATCACTATTACAGTGCCTTCGTAAGTGGCAAGCAGATCTTCTAGAAGATCTAAAGTCTCAAGATCAAGATCATTAGTTGGCTCATCCATAATGAGCACATTTGAAGGCTTGGCAAACATTCTTGCAAGTAAAAGACGATTTTTCTCGCCACCGGATAAGACTCTGACAGGAGATCTGGCTCTTCTTCCTGTAAACAGGAAGTTTGCAAGATACGAAATTACATGCTTGCTCTTGCCGTTTACAGTAACCTCAGTATGACCATCAGCAACATTATCAGCTACAGACTTATCAAGATCTAAAGCCTCATGGTACTGATCAAAATACTGAATTTCGACATTAACACCGGTTCTGAGCTTTCCTTTGGTCTTTTCAATCTCACCTATAATTGCTTTTACAAGTGAGGTCTTACCTGCTCCATTTGGGCCAGTGATACCGATTCTGTCACCGCGCATTACGGTTGCAGAAAAATCATTTACCACACACTTTGAATCAAAGCTGATGTTTAAATTCTTAATCTCAAAAACCAGGTTGCCACTTCTTTCAGCATTACTTGCCTCCATAATGACATTGCCCTGTCTGTCGCGTCGGTTGGCTCTGATTTCACGTCGCTCTTTAAGATCACGGACACGACCTTCATTTCTTGCAAGTCTTGCCTTAACGCCACGTCGGATCCAGGCCTCTTCCTGAGCTAAAATCTTGTCAAATTCGGCATTGGCAAGTTCTTCTTTTCTCAGACGCTCGTCACGAAGCTCAATATATTTTGAAAATGAACCTGGATATGAATAGAGTTTACCTCTGTCAAGCTCAACAATTCTTGAGGCGCAGTTATCTGCAAAGAGTCTGTCATGTGATACAAAGATAATAGTGCCATCGAAGTTTTTTATCTCTTCTTCAAACCAGGTGATAGATTCAATATCAAGATGGTTGGTTGGCTCATCTAATAACAGTAATTTTGGCTGTGACACCAATGCAGCTGAAAGCGCTGCTTTTCTTCTGTTGCCTCCAGAAAGATCTGAAAGACTCATCTGAGGATCAAGACCAATCCTGTTTAAAATCTTCTTGATTACCGCATCCTGAACCCAGCCATCATGTTTTTCGATAATAGCAGACAGTTCCATCTGTCGGTGCGGATCAGTACATAAGGAAAATTCAGCCAAATACTCACCTACAACAGGAACACCAGAAGCGGCAAGAGAGTAAACTGTTCCTTTATCGTATTTTGGAGGATCCTGATTTAATGAGGCAACCTTCAGGCCGTTCTGAATGATGATACGACCTGAATCGAGTTCTCTTTTACCTTCGATAAGGCTTAATAATGTAGATTTACCGGTGCCGTTACGACCTACAAGACAGATCCTTTCCTTTTCCTCAACAAAGAATTCAGCTCCTTCTAAAAGTCTGTCAGCACCATTATTTAAATAAGCATCATGAATGGAAACAAGGCTCATGTTTACAGATCCTTAATTCCGTCAGGACCAAATACACGAGGTTTAGCCTTTGGAGCGGTTCTCTTTTTAAATCCATCCTTGTTAAAGGAATTTCTGTCTTTACCAAATGAACCTTTGTCAGAAGATCTTCTATCATTTGAAAATTTCGCTGAACCTTTGAAGCTTCCTGAATTTGGCTTTTTGGCATCTCCCCAGACCATGTTTACAGGAGCACTCTTCTTTAAGGAAACAGTAGAGTTCTCTGTTCTGTCAGTATAGTCATGATAGGTCTCACCCTTATCCTTTAAAGACTTCTGCCATTTTGGTTTTGCAACAGCACTTGTCATAGGCTCTGGCTGTTTTACCATGTTTTCTCGATTGAAGGTCAGAATAAAACAGGAGTGGATCTTCTTGTCACGGGCAAAGTCACGTGGCAGAGTTGCCTCTGAAATATTCTCAATTTCAAAGCCATAATCCTTAATTGACTCATCAAGCACAAAACCACGGTGATTGGTACAGAAAATAACCTCACCCTCATCCTTTAAATGACGGGTAAGATTTGATAAAAGTGCTACCTGATCGCGCTTTACATCAAAGCTTGTTTCCATACGCTTTGAGTTTGAGAAGGTTGGCGGATCAATATAGATTAAATCAAATTTTCTGCCCTGATCCTGTGAAAGCCAGGCTAAACAGTCAGCCTGAATAAACTCGTGACTGTCAGTTGCAAGACGATTTAACTTGAAGTTTTCAATACCCCAGTTTAAATAGGTCTTGGACATGTCAACTGAAACAGTGGAACTGGCTCCACCTAAGGCTGCAGCTACAGAGGCTGAACAGGTATATGAGAACAGATTTAAAACATCTCTGTCTTTAGATTTCTTGAAAATCTGCTGGCGGATCAGTCTGCCATCCAAAAATAAACCAGTATCCAGATAATCATAGAGATTTACTCTAAAGAGCATATTGTTCTCATTAACTGTCATGAATTCATTTTTGAGCTCTTCAGACTTCTCGTACTGATTATCGCCCTTCTGAATTTCTCTGCTCTTTAAGATAACCTTGTCGCCAGATACTCCTGATACTTCTACAGTAGCAGAAAGCATATCAAGCTCATGACGCTTGGCCACACGTGGATTTACCTTGGCTGGGGCCTTATAGGCCTGAATTACATAGTAGCCGTCATAATAGTCAATAGCGGCTGCATACTCAGGAACATCCGCATCATATACACGGTAGGCATTGGTATTAACATTTTTAGCCCACTTGTGCATATAGGCAAGATTCTTCTTTAAACGGTTGGCAAAGTCAGTTGCAATCTTGGCATTCTGCTCTTCGCGAGGAGTAAGCTCATCAGATGCATTGATATCAAAAACTCTTAACTGACATAAAAGCTCACCGTTATAGAGTTTGTATACCTTGTCTGAATGCAGTCTCATACAGGAGAGCAGCTCCTGTGAGGTTGAAATTACAGCTGCACGTGCGCCCTTGAAGTGCTGTTTAAAGTTTGCACCAATCTTGGTGTACAAAGAGATAAGCTCATTGAAGTTACCCATTCTCTTGCCATAAGGAGGGTTTGTGACAATGGTAACCTTGAGATCACCTGTAAATGGATTGTAAAGCTCTTCCACATTACACTTTGAAACAGATACGAGCTTTTCAAAACCTGCTTTGAGCGCATTCTCATTTGCAATATCAACAATGTATGGATCTAGGTCGAAACCTCTTATCTGAACGCCTTTTTCTACGCATGAGGCAATTCCCCTTGCAGAGCGTTCACGGGCTTCATTTAAAAGCTCATCCCAGATTGCCCTGTCAAACTGCTTTAATGCATAAAAGCCATAGTGCTCGCGACGGATACCAGGAGCTGTATCTGTAGCAATTGCAGCCGCCTCAAGTAACAGAGTACCAGAGCCACACATTGGATCTAAGAAATTCTCATGATTATAGCCAGAACGGTAAATCATGGCTGCAGCCAGGTTCTCCTTTAATGGAGCTGCACCTGTACCACGGTGATATTCACGCTTTAACAGAGCTTTACCAGAAATATCAATCAGGATATTTGCCGAATCCTTCTTATCAAGATGACAGTTAATAACAACGTCAGGATTGTCCTTATCAACATCAGGTCTGCCACCTAAGGTCTTTGCCATGCGGTCACACACAGCATCTTTAACCTTCATGGCGCCGTACTGTGTATTTCTGATATGCTCATTGGTACCAGAGAAAGTAACTGCAATTGTGCAGTCCTTATCAAAGTACTTCTCCCAGGCTACACCATATGCTCCAAGATAAAGCTCAGAATCATCAACGCAGTAGAACTCTGAGAGCTCAAGCAGGATTCGAGAGGCAAATCTTGACCATAAACAGGCCTTCATACCTAAGGCAAAGTCACCTTTAAAGGAAACACCTGCTACAGTTTCTTTAGCTGAAACTGCGCCAAGTTCATTCAGTTCGTTTAAAAGTAAGGATTCCAATCCCTTAGGACATGTAGCAAAAAATGATAATGACATGTATATACGCTCCAAAAAACTGCTACCTATTATACTTTATAAAGGCCTTTTTTAAGAGCGTTTTTTACTTAAATAAATGCGTTAAAGGCTAAGAATAAAGGGATAATGATAATTAAAAACTCAAGATTGTACTTGGTAAACTTGCGGAGGTAATACAAAGGTCTCTTGCCATCCATTCTCATGTAGTATTTAAAGGAAATAAGACTTGCCATTGAGGCAATAATAGTTCCTAATCCGCCTACAGAAACTCCAAGCAGGAGCATGTCAGGATCTTTTACAAAATCAGCCAAAAGTACAGTTGCAGGTACATTAGATATAATCTGAGACAAGGTTAAAGAAACAAAGAACTCATATCCATGCACAAATTCATGTGCAAGACTTGCTACTGCTTGAGCTGACGCTACATTTCCCGCAAAGATAAACAGGAAGAAAAACAAAGATAAAAGCTTTACATCTATGTTCTTTAAAAGCTTA
>ONCB01000167.1 GCA_900316175.1 uncultured Succinatimonas sp. | reverse complement strand
TGATAATCAAAAATCGTATTTTAAAGAGCAAATGCAGTGTTAAACCGCATTGTTATCAGCATTTGGAGCTAAAATCCAAATGCAAAAGTTGAGTTAATATGTAACTTTTTATTTAGAACTTGTCAGCAAGAGAATCAAGGTCAAGCTCAAACTTGTCATAATCCTTTGGAAGACGTGGCACAGATGCTTCAATACTTAACACCATCTTAGGCATAAAATGTTTTGCACCTGTTGTTGGATTATACATCTCAAGCATCTTGGAAATCTCAGGGAAGAGCAGTGGCAGACCATCAATGGTAACCTGCTCAGGATCATCAAGGTTGATAACAAGGTTCTTACCTAACTTCTGTAAAAGGTCAAAGGAGAAACGGTGTATATCATCCTTCTGCTTTTTATAGAAGCTCATTGTTGAGTTACGGTTTGAATCAAGATAATCAACAGCTTCAGGAGCACCTTCTGCAAAACACAGATCACCGACATACTGCTTGTAAATCACACGCAGGATCTGTTTAAATAAAAGCTTTGTGTCTACATCTGTTGTATAGGTGTAGTAGCTTAAAAGCGGGTTTATTGATTCATAACCACGATTCTTTAAATCATAGAAGATTGAAAAGCCAAGTGTACTGTCCTGTTCAACACCAGCACCAATGATTAACATAAGGCCATATAAAATACCACCAGTTGGATCACCTGCTTCATATGCCTGACGGAAGATGTCAGCTGATGCTGAAATAATTTTAGGCTTACGAGGGTTATTGGTAAGAGCCATAACACCAACAGCAGTTAAAGCAGGACCATACTTGCGCTTTGCAGCAGTACGCATGTAGCTCATACCTTCAGTGTAGGCATTATTATTCTTCTCCCTGAACTTGATTAAACCCAAGGAGTAATTGGCAATTGGGTCGTCCTTAATAGCGGCATCCTCATAAAGACGTATTGCTTCTTTATAATCGCGATTTCTGCCATAGCCATGCCATAACAGACCAGCTATACGTGATTCAGCCTGCACCAGTCCATTTTTATAGGCCTGCTCCCATGATTTTGAAGCTGAATTAGGTGAAATATCATGCTGCTCACCTAAAAAGTCAATGTCACCTCTTAATAGCAAAGCATTAATTGAGCCCTGCTTTACAGCCTCATCGACCATACGCACATAATCCTGAGTATTCATACATAGACCGATGCCATACTCATTCATTTTTAAAAGAGGGTTTGAGTTTAAAAGTTCAGCATCTGTATAACCTTTTAAAGCCTCATCAAAGAAGTAAACAGCAGAACCTGCTCCTAAAGCATGACCATATCCAAGTAAAGACAGGTATCCCATAATTTCATAGCCACCATAAATACCTGGATGTTTGGCACATTCTCGGCAATATTCCAAAGCTTTAGTGAAGTTTCCAGATCTTGCTGAGATCCAGGCTAAATATGTATAAGCTTCAGGGGTATTATTTGCAGCAGCTCTCATTAAAAGAGACTGCGCCTTTCTTATATCTCCTTCTTCAATTGAGTGAATTGCTGCAACAACCAGAGACTGACGGGTAGCTCTATAGTACTGATAACCGCCATCAGCAACCAGCACAACACCAAATACAAATACGAAAATGGCACCAAGTACACCTAAAAGGTACCTGTGATTATGAATAAAATTCTTTAGCCTTACGCTAAACTTCTCTTTTACTTTGCCTTTATCTTTTTTATCAGCCATTTTATCAGCCCTGATTTTTATCTGGTTTAAACCAGATATAAGATCTTAATTAAAATCACCTGTTTTAGCACCAACATCAGGAACAATAACTTCCATATCTTTATTTATCTTCGCAATATCTCTTTCAAGTGAGATTAGAGCATTTCTTGCAGTAACCGATTCGTTAGCTATAGGATTACTTTCTTTAGTGTTTAATGTTAATGTGTTGAATGGAACAATCTCAATAATCTTTTCATCAATACCAGATTCTGTATATAGATTCTTGATGCTCTCTGCTCTGTCCTTTGCCATATTGGTATTATCAATATTCTGTTCTAAATCGTAGGCATAAGCACGAATCGTAATCTTTGAAATTGATTGATCTGCATTGATATACTCGATCTGTTCTTTTAATAATGCTAAAGATTTTGCTGTCAAAGTATCAGACTGATATTTAAATACCAATGGCAGTAATCTTATATCAGAGAAATTTACTCTAAGGAGTTTTTCCTGACAGCCTAAATACTTCTTGTAAGCTTCTTTGAAACCTAAAGGACTTATGGAAGGAATAATATTCTGCCCTGCAGCCAATTTATTATCGGTATATGGCATTAAAATCTGATTGCCATGATCAAGTTCAGCTAAGAGCTTCCAGTGAAGAGTAGGTCCAACATAAGGGTCAAAACCAGTGAAGAGATCAATCTTGCCAAGTAAGGTCTCAGCAGATGATGAGTGCCATTCTGGTTTTGTAGAAATAAATCTCATCACACTTGACTGACCGATGCCAAGTTTAGGATACAGCATCATGGCAGAGTGCAAAATTCTGCCAGAATAGGTCATAAAATTGGCATAACCATAGGCAGGAATGTCAAAAATGAGCGAACAGCTAAGCTTGTTACCCTGATTTGACCAAAGCTTTTTAGCCCCGGGATCCATTGATGCCTGATATCTTATCTGAGAAAAAACAGTTGAAGATACAAAGAGTAATCCTAAGGCTAGAATTTTTAAAGTCTTAATCTTTCTCATATGTTCCTCTATAGATAGCATTAAAATTTTGTGAAAACCATAATTTGTCTATAAATTATCATGCAATTTCAATGCCATAAAATATTCTAGATAATAATGCCGTTAGTATGATCTATTTCGTGCTGAACTATCTGAGCAGAAAAACCAGAAAGTTTTAAACATCTCTTTTTCCACTTAACATCATAAAATTCAACTTCAAATTCCGCCATTTTTCATCTCTTTCCAAAAGAATATATGTTTTATCCTATATTGTCAACATATCTATTCTGAACACCTAAAACATCCAGACTTGTATGATACGGTGAATTATACTTTTATACAAAAAAGCAAAAGTCGTTTAAAGGTCGCATAAAAATAGGACGTACCTGGCTCGTTTCCAAATGGAAACGGGCCTTTTTCTTGCATTTTCGATGGTTTATATTAATAAATATAGTTGCATAAATACGATATATAGTGTATTATAGATATATACATTCAAATAAGTTGTGTACATTCCGAGGTGATACTTATGGGCAAACGACGACCCGCCTGGGATTACCAGCACTACATCAGATATCTCAAAGAAGGCCGTGGCCAGGGTTCTGGCAGTGATTACAAACCC
>ONCB01000003.1 GCA_900316175.1 uncultured Succinatimonas sp. | reverse complement strand
CGGTATTACCTTAAGTCGTATTACCAGGACAAAGCTTTTTAACTTGTTGGTAAACTGAATAACGATGTTTTATTCGAAAAATTTACCGATCAATGCGAGCTACTTCATTTTCATTTGCAGTTTTGGCAAAGAAGGAATAACAAAAGCCATGTATGGTATTAATAAGGATATTCCTGACACTGATTATTCGGCACATTTCAGATTTGATTGTTAAGGAATAAATTACATGAATGCTAATGCAATTGATAAAATTTCGATACGGCTGTTTTTTAAAGACGGAACCAAAAGTGATATTGAGATTTTCAATAAACCAAAGGATGCTTCGACTTTTTAGAAAACCTCATTTTTGATAAACTAGATTCAATATTTTGAGGATTTATCATGCAAAGCAATTATTCAAACGATGTAAAGATTATAGCAGGCAAGTACAAAGGAAAAATTCTTAAAGTACTTGATGCAGAAGGCTTAAGACCAACACCTTCAAGAGTAAGAGAAACTGTTTTTACATGGATTAAAGACAGTCTTGAAGGAGCAAAGGTTCTTGATTTATTCGCTGGCTCAGGAGCTTTAGGATTTGAAGCTGTATCACGTGGTGCTTCATCCTTAACCATGATTGAACTAGATAAAAATAATGCTCAGAATCTGAAGAATACAGCTTCTGGTTTTAAAAATGAGAACATCATTGTTCATAATACTGATGCTCTTAAATTTCTTGAAAATGACACCGGTACATATGATATCGTTTTTGTAGATCCTCCATACAAGCTTGATGTTTATTCCAAGGTATTAAGTACTCTATTAAAGAGAAAACTGATAAACGATAGTACTCTTATCTATGTGGAGATGAGAAACGGATCAAATCAGGCAGTACCTGGTTTTGAAATCTTTAAAGAGGAGTGTGCAGGAGCTGCAAAGTACGCACTGTGGAGAAAAAGTCAGCTTCTTTTCTAGAGATATTTTGATTTATTCTAAAAGTAACGGAGTGCAAATGCACTCCGTTAAATTTTTATCAACTATCAAGTTTATCTTACGCGGTTTCTTGCAAGATCCAGAACTCTTAACTGAGCCATAGATTCGGCAAGTTTTGCTAATGCGCCGGCGTAATCTGAATCACCAGTACCATGATGCTCAAGTGCAGTCTTAGCTGCCTGCATAGCCTCTCTGGCCTTGGCTTCATCAATTTCATCAGCTCTTAAGGCAGTGTCTGCAAGGATCATAACCTTATCAGGCTGAACCTCTAATACACCACCTGCAAGATAAATCTGATCTTCCTTATCATTGATATCGATAAGGTTAACCATACCTGTTTTAATAGTTGTCAGTAAAGGAGTATGGCCATAGCGAATACCAAGCTCACCTTCAGATCCAGTAACTCGAACTGATTTTACGAGTCCTGAATAAAGGCTGCCAGTACTGCTAACCACATCAAGATGGAATGATATAGAATCCATTTTTCCACCCCTTTACTATAAGTTCTTAGCTTTTTCTACAGCTTCGTCAATAGTACCAACCATGTAGAAAGCCTGCTCTGGTAAGTTATCGTACTCACCATCGATAATACCCTTGAATCCGCGGATAGTCTCTTTTAATGGTACGAATTTACCTGGAGAACCGGTAAATACTTCTGCTACAGAGAATGGCTGTGATAAGAAACGCTCAACCTTACGTGCACGGGCAACAACGAGCTTATCCTGCTCAGATAACTCATCCATACCTAAAATTGCAATAATATCTTTGAGTTCCTTATAACGCTGCAGAACTGACTGCACGCCACGAGCTACTTCGTAGTGATCCTTACCTACAACGAATGGGTCAAGCTGTCTTGAAGTTGAAGCTAATGGATCAACAGCTGGGTAAATACCTAATGATGCAATCTGACGTGAAAGCACGATGGTAGCATCAAGGTGAGCGAAGGTAGTAGCTGGGCTTGGGTCAGTTAAGTCGTCAGCTGGCACATAAACAGCCTGAACTGAAGTAATAGAACCCTTCTTGGTTGAAGCAATACGCTCCTGAAGAACACCCATTTCCTCAGCTAAGGTAGGCTGATAACCTACGGCTGATGGCATACGGCCAAGCAGAGCTGATACCTCTGTACCTGCTAAGGTATAACGATAGATGTTATCGATGAAGAGAAGCACATCAAGGCCCTCATCACGGAACTTCTCAGCTACGGTAAGACCGGTTAATGCTACACGAAGACGGTTTCCTGGTGGTTCGTTCATCTGACCGTAAACCATGGATACCTTATCGATAACCTTTGATTCCTGCATTTCGTGGTAGAAGTCGTTACCCTCACGAGTACGCTCACCAACACCTGTAAATACAGATAAACCTGAGTGTGCCTTAGCGATGTTGTTAATAAGCTCCATCATGTTAACGGTCTTACCAACACCAGCACCACCAAACAGACCTACTTTACCACCCTTTGCGAAAGGACAGATTAAGTCCATAACCTTAATACCGGTTTCAAGAATCTCAGTAGTTGATGACTGTTCAGCATAGGTTGGAGCTGGACGATGGATAACCCACTCTTCCTTATGACCGATTGGACCAGCCTCATCTACTGGCTGTCCTAAAACGTTCATAATACGACCTAAGGTCTCACGACCTACAGGAACCTTAACACCAGCACCAGTGTTTACAGCCTCAATACCTCTTGATAAGCCGTCTGATGAACCCATGGCGATACAGCGAACAACGCCGCCACCAATCTGCTGCTGTACCTCAAGGACAAGGTCAGGACGGTTTTTGCCATCGCCCTTTACCTGTAGAGCATCATACAGCTCTGGAATATGTCCTTCAGGGAATTCAACGTCAACCACAGCACCGATGATCTGTACGATTGTACCCTTCTCACCGGCACGATTTGAAGTCTCTGCCATTTTATATCCTCTTAAATCCTATTTAGACCGCTGATGCACCAGATACGATGTCATTTAATTCCATCGTAATACCGGCCTGTCTTGCCTTGTTGTATTCAAGCTGCAGTAAATTTACCAGGCTGTCTGCATTGTCTGTTGCAGCTTTCATTGCAACCATACGTGCAGACTGTTCTGAAGCCAGGTTTTCCAATACAGCATGATAAACTGACTGCATAATATAGCGGTCAAGCACAACCTTTAAAATATCAGCTGGTTCTGGTTCGTATAAGTAGTCCCAGTGATGCTTTACATATTCACCATCGGCAGGTTTTTCCAATGGCAATAACTGCATATTTTCAGGGGTCTGAACCATGGTGTTCTTAAAGCTGTTAAAGCACAGATATATTCTGTCTACTTCCTTGTTTAAGAAAGCATCAGTCATCACTTTAATAGCACCTACCAGTTTTTCAGGTTGTGGATTGTCACCAAAACCACCTTGATGGGCAATAATTTCTGCTCCAACGCGGCTGAAGAAACCTGCTGCTTTTGTACCCAAAAGAGCAAGTTTTACACCCACGTTCTTTTCTTTATATTCCTGCATTGATGCAAGAACCTTACGGAACAGATTGATATTCAAACCACCGCAAAGACCACGATCGGTTGAAATAACGATGTAACCAACGTTCTTAACCTCACGCTCTTCCATAAATGGATGACGGAATTCACTGTGACTTGATGCAATATGCCCAATAATATCGTAAAGACCTTTTGAATAAGGACGAGAGTGTGACATCTTGTCCTGAGCTCTACGCATCTTAGAGGCGGCAACCATTTGCATAGCACTAGTAATCTTCTGTGTATTTTTAACAGAAGCTATCTTAGTACGTATTTCCTTTGCACCTGCCATTTAAGAGCTCCTAAAAAGTCTTGCTTGCCTTGAAATTCTTAATCAGTGCAGTGAGTTTCTCAACTACTTCATCTGAATAATCAGGCTTAGCATCGATATCCTTTAACAGCTGTTCATAAGCCTCATGAGCATATGCTAATAATGCCTTCTCAAATGGAAGGATCTTGGCAAGCTCAACGTCTTCTAAGAAGCCTCTTTCAGCAGCGAAAATAACAAGTGCCTGCTCAGCAACTGTCATAGGTGCATACTGATTCTGCTTCATAAGCTCTGTTACCTTCTGACCATGGTCAAGCTGCTTTCTTGTAGCCTCATCAAGATCTGATGAGAACTGTGAGAAGGCTGCCAACTCACGGTACTGAGCTAAAGCTGTACGAATACCGCCGGATAACTTCTTGATGATCTTTGTCTGTGCTGAACCACCTACACGAGATACTGAAATACCAGGATCTACAGCAGGTCTTACACCTGAGTTGAATAAGCTGGTGGTTAAGAAGATCTGACCGTCAGTAATTGAAATTACGTTGGTAGGAATGAACGCAGAAACGTCACCTGCCTGAGTTTCAATAATTGGCAGTGCGGTTAATGAACCAGTCTTACCAACAACCTTGCCGCCAGATAACTTCTCTAAGTACTCAGCGTTAACACGTGAAGCACGCTCTAACAGGCGTGAGTGCAGATAGAATACGTCACCTGGGAATGCTTCACGCCCTGGAGGACGGCGGAGCAGTAATGAAATCTGACGATATGCAACAGCGTGCTTTGATAAATCGTCATAAATAATCAGTGCATCTTCACCCTGGTCCATGAAGTACTCACCCATTGCACAGCCTGCATATGGAGCAATGTACTGTAAAGCTGCGGTATCAGAAGCTGATGCTACAACTACGATAGTATTTGATAAAGCACCTTCCTCATCAAGCTTTCTTACTACAGATGCAATGGTTGAAGCTTTCTGACCAATAGCAACATAAATACAGCGAACACCGTACTTAACCTGATTGATAATGGTATCGATTGCAAGGGCAGTCTTACCAGTCTGACGGTCACCAATGATTAACTCACGCTGACCACGTCCGATAGGCACCATTGAGTCCACTGCCTTGTAACCAGTCTGAATTGGCTGAGATACACTCTGACGTGCAATAACGCCTGGAGCGATCTTTTCTACAGGGTAGTAAGTCTTTGAGCTAACTGGACCCTTGCCGTCAATAGGAGCACCTAAGGCGTTAACTACACGACCTAAAAGCTCTGTTCCTACTGGTACTTCAAGAATACGGCCAGTGCTCTTTACACTCATACCTTCTGACAGATTTGAATATGGTCCTAAAACAATAGCACCAACAGAATCACGCTCTAAGTTTAATGCAAGACCATATAAATCATTGCCAAACTCAAGCATTTCACCCTGCATCACGTTGGACAGACCATGAACACGTACGATACCGTCATTAACTGATACGATGGTACCTTCGTCTCTTGCCTCTGTCACAACTTTGAATTGCTGAATTCTCTGTTTAATTAAATCAGCAATTTCAGTTGAATTTAGTTGCATTATTTATCCTCTTTAATATCTGAGGGTTGAAGACAGGCCTATTAAGCCTGCTTTAACACTGGCATCGATAACCTTATCGCCAACCTTTAAAACTGCACCGCCCATGAGTGATTCATCGATAGTAACGGTTAGTTCAATTTTGGCATCATATTTCTTTGCCAGCTTATCCTTTAGTGATTCAATTTCGCTATCAGAAAAAGCTCTAGCAGAAATCAGTGTGCATTCAAGACGCTTTTCATATTTACGTCTTAAACGAACAAATTCCTGGAAAACTTCTGGAATAACCTCAAAGCGGTTGTTTTCACCAATCACCTTGATAAAGTTAACTCCACTTGGGTTAACAAGGTCGCCTAATAGTGAAATGAGACTGTTAGCTGCGGACTGCGAATTTGCAGCTAATTTTAAATGATCAGAGAAATACTCATTCTGACAGGCTATTGACATAGCCTCGAGCATACTCTGCCATCCGTCAAGATCCTTCTCATCTAAAGCAACGGAGAATGCAGCTTCAGCATAAGGTCTTGCAACAGTCAGATTTTCAGCCATTACCTACCCCAACTAAAGTGAATCCATAATTTTCTTTAACATTGCTTCGTCCTTTGAAAGATCGATCTTTTCATTGATGATCTTCTCAGCACCAGCAACAGCTAAAGCAACAACCTCTGATCTTAAATCCTCACGGGCCTTATTCTTTTCAGCTTCGATTTCACTCTTTGCTAAATCGAGAATTTTCTGACGCTCTGCCTGAGCCTCAACTGCGGCCTTATCAATAATCTGAGATCTGGTCTTATTTGCTTCATCGATAATTTTCTGAGCTTCAGCCTTTGCCTTCTGAAGAGCATCTTTTGCACCTTCAGTAGCTAAAGCTAAACTCTTCTTAGCTTTCTCAGCAGCCTGCAGGCCTTCATCGATATCTTTCTGTCTCTTTTCAAGAGCACCTAAAAGAGGTGGCCATACAAATTTCATGCACAGCACGGCAAAGATAAGGAATGCTACTGCCTGACCGACAAATGTTGCATTAATTTCCAATCTAGATACCTCTAAATATGGTTTTGATTTTTACAATTAAGCTACAGCGAACATTAAGTACATGCCTAAACCAACACCGATCATAGGGATAGCATCAACCAGACCCATAACGATGAAGAACTGAGTACGTAACAGAGGTAATAAATCAGGCTGTCTTGCTGAACCCTCTAAGAACTTACCACCTAAAATACCGATACCGATAGCAGCACCAATAGCAGCTAAACCCATCATAATAGCGGCAGCCAGGTAAATCATATCCATATAAAGTCTCCTTAGTATGACTAAATAAAATTAAATAAAAAACTATTCTTCGTCACTGACCATTGAAAGATAAACAATTGTCAGAACCATGAAAATAAATGCCTGCAGTGTGATTACCAGAATATGGAACAGAGCCCATGGTACATTTAATACCCACTGTGTATACCATAATGGAATCAGCGCAATCAGGATAAAAATCATTTCACCTGCATACATGTTTCCAAAAAGTCGCAGACCTAATGAAACAGGCTTTGCAAGTAATGAAACACTCTCAAGCATGAAGTTTACTGGGATAAATGCCCAGTGGTGGAAAGGATGCAGAGTAATGCTCTTTAAGAATCCACCCACACCGATGTTTCTGAATGCAAATACGAAAATCAATAGGAATACGCATACTGCCATAGATAAAGTTACATTAACATCAGCTGATGGAACTACACGGAAGTAAGGAACACCCATGAACTTTGCAATTTCAGGTAAAAGATCGATTGGCAACAGATCCATCAGATTCATTAAGAAAATCCAGACAAATACTGTTAAGGATAAAGGAGCAATAAGTTTGCTTTTACGCTTGAAAATACTTGTTACAGTACCCTGTACGAATTCAACTACGATCTCAAGGAAGCACTGTAGTTTGCTTGGCACACCACTTGTGGTTTTCTTAGAGGCATAGCGGAAAAGTAACAGGAAGATGAAACCCAGAATTACGGTTAAACCTAAAGAATCAAGATTTAATGTATAAGGGTTTACAATTGAAGATTCACCACCTTTTTCTGGCAAGGCTGCGAAACACTCGCCACTTCCAAGATCATTCAGCTTGCATTTAGCTGTTTGAACTGTCTTTAAGCACTCTTCATGTGATTGAGTAGTGAGACATTGATCGAAGGCTGGTTTATCAGCCGGAACTACCTTAACACTATCAACAACAGAAAAGTCTCTTAAATCAACTTGGAGAAAATGTAAGTGATGAGAAATGTATTCTTGAGAATTACTCCCTGACATAGAAACACATCCTTAAATTTCCAATTGAAAAATCAATTAAAAAACTGATATAAAAAACAATCACATAAATCAAAATACGACTTTAGAAATAAAATGTCAAAAGCCATTTATCAAAATATGTATTTAAAGCAAAAAATATTACTTATCAACTATTTTAAGATAAGCTATAAGCCTGAAAATAACCATACTTATGAAAACTAAAATTATAATTTTGCAATTTAACTCAAAGAATTTATAGGAAAAAGCAAGCATAAGCATCAAAATGCTCATTTTTAAAATTGTTGTATAAGAAACCTCATAAATTACATAACCGGGTGTTATTAATTTAGAGTTTATATTTCTTTTATGAAGGATATACTGAACAGTATATATAATTGAAAAAATCAGGAATCCATAACCAGTTGAAATAAGGTTTAAAAGGATATCCTGATTTTTAAGATATGAATAGATAAAAACTAAAGATTCAAATAAACAGAAAAGAAATAAATATACTTTAACTGCTTTCCTGTTTATTTTCATTTTTTCTCTTTTATAACTTAGTGATTTATTAAATATCTGTTAAGCCTTGTGCTGATAATTCCACTTTTCCAAATTTCAGCAATAACTATATTTTTTTTCAACAGACATTTATTCAACAGGAATTTCTTCTACCGCTTCAACGTTCTCTTCAGATGCAGTTTCATCAGCAGGAACTTCTTCTACCGCTTCAACGTTCTCTTCAGATGCAGTTTCATCAGCAGAAACTTCTTCTACCGCTTCAGAGTTTTCTTCAGATGCAGTTTCATCAGCAGGAACTTCTTCTACCGCTTCAACGTTTTCTTCAGTTGAAATCTCTTGAACAGATTCTTCTTCAACTGGTTCAGAAGATGGTTCTTTATTTTCAAATGAAGTTACATCATTATCCTGTACATTGATTCCGTCAGATAATAAAGCCATAAGCTTATCTAACTGATCTTTTGATGAATAGGCTAAAGTTACTTTACCCTTATTCTCATCTAAAGCACTGAATTTAACCTTTAAACCATCAAAGCGTGATGAAATTGCTTTTTTCCAAATATCAAAAGAGCTGTTTTCAAATTTTTCTTTCTTAGGAGCATTCTTTTTTTCTTCAGAAAGACCGTTTTCTTTAATATCTTTTACAAGCTCTTCAGTCTGTCTAACGTTTAAAGAATTCTTAATTACGTATAAAGCTGCTTTGAGCTGGAAATCTGGATCTTCAAGAGCTAATAAAACTTTAGCATGACCTAAATCAATCTGAGATGCTATTACCATCTTCTTAACATCATCCTGAAGATTATTTAATCTTAGAATATTGGCAATAGAACTTCTTGATTTACCTAATGTTTTTGCAAGTTCTTCTTGGGTTAAACTGCACTCTTCAATCATAGACGCAAATGCCTGAGCCATTTCGATCGGATTTAAGTCTTCACGCTGAATGTTATCTATAAGCGCAATTGCATATGAATCAGTTTCAAGATCATCTCTTACAAGACAAGGTACTTCTGCTATTCCTGCAACCTGACTTGCTCTATATCTTCTCTCGCCGCAGATGATGTTGTACTTATCATCAATCTTTTTAACTAGAAGAGGCTCTAAAACGCCATGTTCCTTAATAGATTCAGCCAGTTCTCTGATTGAATCCTCATCAAAGCTCTTTCTTGGCTGATAAACTGAAGGAACAAGCAGATCCACTTTAATCATTGAAACAACATTTTTAGGATCAGAAACGACCTGTTCAACATTGTTTTCTACAGATTCTGTATTTACATTTTCCTGAGCTTGAGCCTGAGCTTCTCTTATCTGAGCCCTTGCTTCAATACCCTTTTTGCTTTCGCTTAAAAGAGAACCTAAACCACGACCTAAACCAGCCATTTTAATCTCCGCAGCAATCGTTATATTTTTTTACTATAAACTTTTTTTAATCACTTCAGCAGCTAAAGCAAGATATGCTTTTGAACCTACTGATGACTTGTCATAGTACATTGCAGGTTTTCCATAACTTGGAGCTTCTGCAAGTCTTACATTTCTTGGAATAATAGTTTCGTAAACCAATGAACCGAAATTATTCTTTAATTCATCTGATACATCAGTAGACAGACGGTTTCTGTTATCGAACATGGTTCTTAAGATACCTTCTATCTTTAATTTTTCATTTACAGCACCAGCAAGCTGACTTACAGTTTCAATTAAAAGAGTAAGACCTTCTAAGGCAAAGTATTCACACTGCAGTGGTACTAATACACTGTCGGCTGCACAAAGAGCATTAACTGTCAGAATATTTAATGAAGGAGGACAATCAATAAAAATAAAATCGTAATTATCCTTAACTTCAGCCAGGGCTCTTTCTAAAAAGCGCTCACGTGCAACTTTATCTAATAATCTTACTTCTGCCTCAACCAAATCTTCATTGGCAGGAACCAGATGATATCCACCATTAGTTTCAGTATTTAATACATCACTTATCTTAAGATTATCTATAAATACCTGAGTTACAGTTTTTGTCAAATCAAACTTGTTAACACCGGAAGCCATAGTTGCATTACCCTGAGGGTCACAGTCAACTACTAAAACCTTTTTCTTGATGGCTGCAAGAGAAGCAGCTAAGTTTACACAAGTGGTAGTTTTACCAACTCCACCCTTTTGATTTGCAATAGCAATTACTTTAGTCACTTTAATCTCTCTTATTTTTTTATTCTCATTACAACAGCCTGTCTTTTTGCATCAAGGCCTGGAACTGAAAGTGGGATGTTTTCTAAAATTTCTGCATTTTCAGGCAGTTCATTTAATTCACCTTCTTCTAGGTTTGCCTTCATGGCAACAAAAAGACCGTTATCATCAATAAGATTTTCGCACCATTCAATGATTTTACATAAAGGAGCGAAAGCTCTGCTTAAAATACAGTCGAACTTATGTTCTACTTTTATGTTTTCACAGCGATCGTTAATTATGGTTACATTCTTTAATCCTAAAGAAACCATTGCTGTTCTTACAAAAGAAAGTTTTTTTGCAACAGAATCTATCAGAGTAAAATGCTTTTGAGGATTAAGTATAGCAAGAACTAATCCAGGAAAACCTGCACCTGTTCCCACATCTGCTATATTTTTTCCTTTATCTGAAATTAATGGTGAAACTACAGCACTGTCAAGAATATGAAGTACCACCATTTTATCAATTTCTCTGATTGCAGTAAGATTCAAGACATTGTTCCATTTAGCAAGCAATTCTACTAAAGTTGCAAGCTTATCGTACTGTTCTTCAGAACATTCAATTTCTGTTTTTTTCATCAGATTCTTAATGTTAGCTAAGATTTCTGACTTATTTGCCTGTTGTGTTTTCATTCTTTTTCAATATTTATTAGTTTTTACCAAGCTTATTCATCTTCTTTAAATGAACTAAAAGAATAGAAATAGCTGCAGGTGTTACACCAGAAATACGTGATGCCATACCAATGGTTTCAGGCTTGTATTCATTTAACTTCTGAGCAACTTCATTTGAAAGAGCTGAAATCTGCTTATAGTCAAAATCCAGAGGAAGTAATGTCTGCTCATTTACTTTCTTCTTCTTTATATCTTCAATTTCTCTTTGCAGATAACCCTGATATTTAACCTGAATCTCAACCTGTTCTACAGACTGTTCCTTAGTAGCAATTGGTTCTAATTCAGCTACTTCAACTAAAGGAGAAAGTTTAACTTCTGGTCTTCTTAAAATTTCTTCTAAAGTCTGTTCCTGAGAAAGATTTGCCTTCAAGATTGTATTAATCTTCTTACCCATATCTGAAGAAGGTTTTACAGAAAGTTCTCTTAAACGAGCTTTCTCTTTTTCAATCTGATTCTGTTTTTCTTCAAAGAATGCCCAGCGTTCATCGGAAATGATTCCTAATTCATATGCTTTAGGAGTTAATCTTAAATCAGCATTATCTTCTCTTAAGATTAATCTATATTCAGCTCTTGAGGTAAACATTCTGTATGGTTCTTTTGTACCTAATGTACATAAGTCATCCATCAGAACACCTACATAAGCTTCATTTCTTCTTGGGAACCAGGCTGGCTGTCCCTTTACATATAGACCTGCGTTAATACCAGCAAGTAATCCCTGTGCTGCAGCTTCTTCATAACCTGTAGTACCATTGATCTGACCTGCAAGGAAAAGTCCTGGAACTTTCTTTGACTGCATTGATACAGAAAGTTCTCTTGGATCATAAAAATCATATTCAATTGCATAACCAGGTCTTGCAATAATTGCGTTCTCTAAACCTTCAATTGATCTTATGAAGTTTTCCTGAACATCAAAAGGAAGAGAAGTTGAAATTCCATTTGGATATACAAGTGGAGAAGTAAGACCCTCAGGTTCAATAAACACCTGATGAGAGGTTCTATCTGGATATCTTACAATCTTATCTTCAATAGAAGGACAGTAACGAGGACCAACAGAATGAATAACTCCAGAATATAAAGGACTTCTGTCTAAACCACCTCTAATGATGTCATGTGTTTTTTCATTAGTCTTTGTAATGTAGCAAGGAACCTGAGTTGGATGAACCTTTTCTTCATTCATAAATGAGAAAGCTGGCTGAGGATACTCAGGATCCTGCTTTGTCATCTTTGAGTAGTCAATTGAACTTGCAACAATACGTGCAGGAGTACCGGTCTTTAATCTTCCTACTTTCAAACCTAAATTCTTTAAATTTTCAGCAAGACCAATAGAAGCAGGATCACCAGCTCTTCCACCTGAATAATGATCTAATCCAATATGAATAAGACCATTTAAGAAAGTACCTGCGCATATAATCACAGCTTTACAGTAAAACTCAATTCCAGCAGCGGTTTTAACGCCACTTATTGTCTGATCTTTATAGATAATTTCTGTTGCAGGCTGCTGAAAAATAGTTAAATTCTCATATCCCCAGAGAGTTTTTCTCATTACTTCTTTATATAAATGACGATCAGTCTGAGCTCTGGTTGCTCTAACAGCAGGACCTTTAGATGAATTTAAAGTTCTAAACTGAATACCAGCTTTATCGATAGCTTCTGGACATACACCACCCATAGCATCAATTTCTTTAATAAGATGGCCTTTACCAATACCACCGAAAGCAGGGTTACATGACATTTCACCTACAGTTTCAAGATTATGAGTTAAAAGCAGTGTTTTACACTTCATTCTTGCTGAAGCTGCAGCAGCCTCAATACCGGCATGTCCAGCACCAATAACAATGACATCGAAATTTCTAAAGGTATTCATATTTTTTCTGAGCCTCTATCAGAAAAAGAAATAAATCTTTTTCCAAATTTAACTGGTTTTCCACAGGCAATCTCTCGAGTAATAATAATTATCTTTTATTAATATCTTTATATGTATATTAATTATTATTCTTATTATTATGAGACGAAAAAGTGTTGGAATTTTAAAAAAATCAAGAAAATCAAAAAATTATAATTAAAAAATATCTTTTGGTTTCTTAATTTTTTATTTTGGGTTGTGTTGAAAACTCTTAAGTTTCCAACAATATAAAAATTATATCTATTTATCAACAGTTTTATTAACAGTTTTCCAAATAGTTTATCCTTAGTTTTCCCACAGATTTTTCCGAAACTATTTTACTAGATTGAGTGGGTATTTTTTCATTTATTGAAAATTATAATTTGAGATTTTTTTGCCTTAAATTTGTACTTGCAAATTTAGAAAAATTTACGCCAATGATATGAAATGATCTGAATATCAGTTATATAGAATTAATTTAATTAAAAATCTTATTAGAATGATTTAAAACTTGTTAATTAATTAAAAACAATAAAGTAAATTTTTATAAAAAGAATTGTAAAAATAATAAGTTATATCACTTATAGTTATTAACTATAGAAAGTCATAGTAATAAAGTAGATTTCATTGATTTGAAAATGATTTTTTTTAATTTAAAATACACACTCGAGAATTTTATAAAACTATTTAATAAATAACTTTATTTGTTTTCTAATAGATAATATTGAAATTTTTTTTAGTGATCTTTTAATTTTAAAGAAAAACTAAATGGTGATGATAAGTGATTAAATTATCAAATATTAATAAAACCTATTATCGTGGCAAGAATGTAATCAAAGCTGTTCAGAATGTAAATCTTGAAATCAGAGAAGGCGAGATTTTTGGTGTAATAGGTTTTTCAGGAGCTGGAAAGTCAACTCTAGTTCGCTGTATAAATCTTTTGGAAAGACCTGATGAAGGTGGAAGTGTTATCGTTGATGGGGTTGAAATAACTAAGTTAACCTCAAAACAGCTTCGTGAAGAGCGTAAAGAGATATCAATGATCTTCCAGCACTTTAACCTGATGCCATCAAGAACTGTTTTAGAGAATGTTCTATATCCTCTTGCTTATAGGGGTATTCCAAAGTCAGAACAGATAAAAAAGGCAATGAGTCTTTTAAAGCTTGTCGATCTTGAAGACAGAATTGAGAATTATCCTAGACAGCTTTCAGGTGGTCAGAAACAGCGTGTTGCAATTGCTAGAGCATTAGCTTCAGATCCTAAGGTTCTTTTATGTGATGAAGCAACTTCAGCTTTAGATCCTACAACAACACAGGAAATTTTAGCTTTATTAAAGAAGCTAAATGAAAAGCTCGGTATTACAATCGTTGTAATTACTCACGAAATGGACGTAGTAAAAGAGCTATGTCATCGTGTTGCAGTCATGGAAAACGGTAAAGTAGTAGAGTATGGAGATACCTTCTCTATATTTGCAAACCCATCCTGTGAGATTACAAAGAGATTCTTAAGAGCAACTTCAAACCTTTCAAAGATTGATGATATTGCTGACAAGATTGATTTAAATAACGGAGAAGTATTAGTAAGATTTACCTACATAGGAAAAGGTGTAAGTGAACCTGTCTTATCTTCCTTAACTTCTCAGTTTTCAGTGATCGTAAATATCATCTTTGCAGATGTAACTTTAATTGGTGGAAATCCGATTGGAGGAACAGTTGCCATCTTATCTGGTGATAAGTCTGATATCGAAAAAGCATTAAATTCTCTTGATTCAAGAAATGTAAAAGTTGAGGTAATTAGGCGTGGTTGATTTATTAAAGGGTATTATTCCTAATGTTGTAAATAAGCCTGATGAACTTTTGGAGTCTATTAATCAGACTTTTTATATGCTTTCAGTTTCAGGCAGTATAGCTTTTGTTTTAGGTTTAATTTTAGGCGTGGTTCTGATCGTTACAAGACCAAATGGTATTTTAGAAAACAAGTTTGTTTTCAGTATGTTAAGCTATACAATTAATACTTTCAGATCTATTCCTTTCGTTATTCTTTTAGCAGCATTAATTCCATTTTCAAGAATGATTGTAGGTACTGCTATTGGAACAACTGGTGCAATGGTTCCGCTGGTTGTAGGTACTGTTCCATTTTTCTCAAGACAGATTGAAAGTGCTTTATCAAGCATTGATTCTGGTCTTGTAGAGGCAGCTCAGAGTATGGGGTCAAGTCCTCTTGGAATAATCTTCAGAGTTTATTTAAAAGAGAGTATTCCTCATATTGTACGTGTAACTCAGATCACTGCTATCAGTCTTATAGGTTTGACAGCAATGGCCGGTGCAATCGGTGGTGGTGGATTAGGTGATTTTGCTATCCGTTATGGTCATCAGCGCGGACAGACAGATGTAACTTATGTAACCGTACTTGTTATTTTATGTATTGTGGCTTTTATTCAGTCATTTGGTAATCTGATTATCAAGAAATCAAGCCACTAAAAGAATAAATATATTTTTTAGGAGATAAAAATGTTTAATTTTAATAATTTTAAGAAAGCAGCAGTTATTGCTTCTTTAGGTCTTGCCTTAACCGCATGTGGCGATAAGGATAATAAGGAAACTGCATCAAACGACGGTTTAGTAGAAGTTAAGCTTGGTGTTGTAGGCGAACACAATAATGAGTGGAAGGCTACTGCAGAGCGTTTAGAGAAAGAAGGCATCAAGTTAACCTTGGTTAAGTTTGCTGACTATACTCTTCCTAACCGTGCATTAAATGATGGTGAAATTGATATCAACAGTTTCCAGCATGTTGCTTACTTCAAGTCAGACTGTGAAGAGCATGGTTATGATTTAGCTAATGTAGGTAACACTTATATTGCTGTAATGGGTGCTTATTCAGATAAGATTAAGTCAATGGATGAATTAAAGGATGGTGATACCATTGCTATTCCTAATGATCCAACCAATGGCGGTCGTGCATTAAAGCTTGTTGAAAGAGCTGGTGTAATTAAGCTTGATCCTGCTAAGGGTTACATTCCAACTGTAAGAGATATTACTGAAAACCCAAAGAACATCAAGTTCTATGAGGTTGATGCTGGTAACACTCCAAGTTTAATTCCTGATGTAGCAGTTTCAGTTATCAATTCAAATTATGCAATTGATAATAACTTAGACCCATTAAATGATGCTATCTTCTCTGATGTAACTGGCGAAATTGATGAAAACAATCCATACATCAATATTGTTGTTGCAAAGTCTTCAAACAAGGATAATGAGAATATCAAGAAAGTTATGAAGGCTTATCAGGTTAAAGAGACTGCTGAAATTCTGTTAAAGGAATATAAGGGTTCTCAGATTGCAGCTTTCAAGTTTGAATAATCTATAAACTAATTAATATAAAACTCTGTATTTAATTGAATACAGAGTTTTTTATAAAAAATAAACCCTGTTAATTTTTTATTAACAGGGTTTTTAATTTTTTTGATGCTTAATTAAGCACGCTTCTTGAACTCGTTAGTACGGGTATCAATTTCGATCTTGTCGCCGATGTTTACGAAATCAGGAACTGAGATTTCATAACCGGTGCCAGCTAAACGAGCAGGCTTTACAACCTTACCTGAGGTATCACCCTTAACAACTGGCTCGGTGTATTCAACTTCACGAACGATGGTGATAGGTAACTCAACAGAGATTGCCTTGCCATTGTAGAAGGTAACCTGGCAAACATCTTCCATACCATCGATGAGGTAGTTTAATACGTCACCCATATTGTCTTTTTCAATTTCGTACTGATTGAACTCTTCGTCCATGAATACGTACATTGGATCGCCGAAGTATGAGTAAGTGCACTCCTTGTGCTCTAAGATAACGTCGTCTAAACGATCATCTGCACGGAATACAGTCTCGGTACCACCGTTCTGAAGAAGGTTCTTTAACTTCATCTTTACAACAGCTGCGTTACGACCTGACTTTGAGTATTCTGTCTTCTGAACAACCATTGGGTTGCCGTTTAACATGATTACGTTACCAGTACGGATTTCCTGAGCTAATTTCATAGTTAAAACCTTTGTATGTTTAAAACTTAATTTAAGGCAAGAAAATATCAAGCCACTAATAGAGAGAAAATTCTCTCCTTTGATGTCTTATTTTCCTGCTTCGTTAGAAAACTGTTTAGGACGATTAAGCAAAAGCTTAATTAGAAAATTAAGATCATCCACATCTACCGTTTCTATATGAAAGGTAAAGATATCGTAATATTTTAACAGATTTCAATTAAATTTATTAATGCTTGATTAGATTTTTTCTCTTATAAATGTCAAAAGATTGTCTGAAAGTGATCCAAGCGATAAAAGATGTTGTTGCCATTTTTTACAAATTTTTTCTATTCTAGTGATATTCAGATGCAGATCCTTTAGTATTTTTTTATTACCAAAGTTGTTGTAGTTAAGATTAATTTCTCTAAAAATTTCAATACCTTCATTATCATCGACTATTTCTTTCATTCTGTCAAATAAGGCATTAATCTTATCTTTGTGAGCGTTCTCTTCCTGGAAGTAGATATGCCATAAAAATGGTCTTCCTGTTAACATGGCTCTGACAATGGAATCTTCACCTCTTACAAGATTTATATATGAGTTTATAAGTAATTCATCATATTCATCTTGGGATACCATCTGCTTTGCTATAAAACATATATTTTTGTCTTTAAAGTTATCTCCTGGAACCATATTTTTTTTATAAAGATTATTAAAATTGTTAAGAGCTCTTCCTTCAAATATGTATATATCAATTAAAAAATCCAAATTTTTTAATGAATCTACAACATCTTTGATATTTTCATTTTCATAACTGAATAATGTTACAGAAGTTTTTGTTATCTGCTTATTAAGTTTTTTTATGAATTCATCTTCGATGGTTACACCACCAGTTTTATTTGTAAAACCAGGAAAAAAGAAGTAACTCTGGTATCCATCGGAGAAGGATGGTAGTTTATGGCAGTCATCAGCAAATCTTTCTGCTGTCAGATATTCTAGGTTTATAACCAGGGATTTTTTTTCTTTAATCTTGTTAAAGATGATTTCAGGAAGCCTTGTTGAAAAAGCCTGAATAACTACATCTGATGATTCATAGACAAAATTTTCGAGCTCCTTTTTGCTAGGCCATTTATAAATTGAAAGATTGTCTATATCGTCATCTTTTGAATTTTTTATTTTTGAAAGAGCACTCAAATTATTGCAAAAAAGTCTTACCTGCAATTTTTTATTGCAAAGATCTCTGCAAAGCCTTAAACAAACGCCTGCATCGCCATAATTATCAATAACATCACAGAAAACGTCAATCTTCATAAATTAATTAACTAACTAATTTTAATATAAAAAAATATTTGTCAAGCACTAAAATGATAGAATTATGGATTATGTTGTCAAGATCTATTTTTACATTTTTTCAGTTGAATAGTGATTAGATATTGTAGATAATATAGCTAAGCAAAATTATATCTAATTTATTGATATACATAGAAATATTATATAACTGTATATTTTATCGATAAAAATTACAATTTCAGCAAAGATTAGAGTTAAAGATGATTAGATTTATTGTTAAGAGAGATGGTCGTAAAGTATCTTTTAATGAAGATAAGATTTCAAATGCAATCAGTAAGGCATTAACTTCAATTCATCCAGATGATAAATCAATCACCCCATATGAGAATGAGTTAATAGATAAGTTAACCAGAAAGGTTATTTCTGAGCTTGAAAAGCAGAATCTTCAGGAACCTACTGTTGAGAATACTCAGGATATTATCGAAAAAGTTCTTATGAATGAAGGTTTAGATCAGGAAGCTAAAAACTTTATTCTTTACAGACAGAACAGAACTAACGTAAGAACTTACAACACTGAATTAACAAAGATTTATCGTGATCTGACTTCAAAGAGCACTGCAGACATGGATTTAAAGCGTGAAAACGCTAATATTGATGCAAATGCTCCTATGGGTCTGATGCTGCGTTTCGGTTCAGAAGGTTCAAAGGACTACGTAAAACGTTATGTACTTCGTCCAGAACACGCTATTGCACACAATCGCGGTGATATTCATATTCATGATTTAGACTTCTACATGCTGACTATCAACTGCTGTCAGATAGGTTTAAAAGATCTTTTTGAACGCGGTTTCTCAACAGGTCATGGTTTCCTTCGTGAGCCTCAGTCAATTCAGTCAGCTGCAGCATTGTCATGCATTGCTATTCAGTCAAATCAAAATGATATGCACGGTGGTCAGTCAATACCATTATTTGAGTATGATTTAGCCCCATACGTAGCTATCTCTTATTCAAAGCATTTATCAAAGGTAGTATCAATCGTTTTAAGAAACGATGAAGCACCTTTAGATGATATTAAAGTATTCTGCAAGAAGCTTTATGACGAGAAAAAAACTTGTCTTACTGATGAGTGTCAGGCTCTTATCAGAGAATACGTTGATGGCTTCTTAAAGAGGGTTGATCCATCCAAGGAATACAATTCTTCAGATCTTGATTACATTATGTCAGAAGCTATCAAGATGACTGAAAGAGAAACCTATCAGGCTATGGAGGCTTTAATCCATAACTTAAACTCAATGCAGTCAAGAGCTGGTGCTCAGGTTCCATTCAGCTCCATTAACTACGGTACTGGTACCATGCCAGAGCACAGAATGTTAATGAAGAATGTTTTAATGGCAACTGACGCTGGTTTAGGTGGTGGTGAGACTCCAATCTTCCCTGTACAGATTTTCAAGGTTAAGGATGGTATTAACACTAAACCTGGTGATCCTAACTATGATTTATTTGAGCTTGCCTGCAGGGTATCAGCAAAGAGATTATTCCCTAACTTCTCTTTCTTAGACGCCCCATACAATATGCAGTACTACAAGGAAGGTCATCCTGAGACCGAAGTTGCTGTTATGGGCTGCCGTACCAGAGTATTTTCAAATTACTATGACAAGACCAAGGAAGTAATTCCTGGACGTGGTAATCTTTCATTTACCACCATTAACCTTCCAAGACTTGCAATCGAATCAAAGGGATCAATCAGCAAGTTCTTTGAGTCATTAGATAAGCTTATCTACATGATTTTTGATCAGTTAATGGATCGCTTTGACATTATTGCCAAGAAGCAGGTATTAAATTATCCATTCTTAATGGGTCAGGGTGTATGGGTAGATTCAGACAGATTAAATCCAGAAGATACCATTGAAGATGTAATTAAAAATGGTTCTTTATCTGTTGGCTTTATCGGTCTTGCAGAGTGTCTTGTTGCTCTTATCGGAAAACACCATGGTGAGAGCAAGGAAGCTTATGATTTAGGCTATAAGATTATTCAGCATATGAGAGATATTACAGATCAGCACACCATTGATACTGGTCTTAACTTCTCATTATTCTCAACCCCTGCTGAGGGTCTGTCTGGACGTTTCGTGAAGATGGACAGAAAGTTATATGGTTCAATACCTGGTGTAACTGACAGAGATTACTACACCAACAGCTTCCATGTACCTGTTTATTACGATATTTCAGCTGCTGACAAGATTAAGACCGAAGGTCCATTCCATTCATTATGTAATGCTGGTTCAATTTCATATGTTGAGATGGATGGTGACCTTACCAAGAACATTGATGCCTTCAAGAGTATCATTCTTTATATGAAGGAATGTGGAGTAGGCTATGGTTCTATCAATCACCCAGTAGATCGTTGCCCTGTATGTAACTATGTAGGTGTTATTGATGATGTTTGCCCACTTTGTGGCAGACATGATGGCGAGGGTGTAAGTATTGAACGTCTGCGTAAACTTGGCGTGGGCTGCATCTGCACCGGTTAATGGTTAAACTAACGTAAAGAGTATATAAATCACAGATTTATATTCAATTAAAGAATTACAGCAATTTACATATTATTATTAATATTAGGAGAAAAAAATGCAGACAAGATTACATGCTCGTAACGGCGTTGTTGGTGAGGGTGTAAAGTTTGAGAGAATTAGACGAGTAACAGGTTATCTTGTAGGTACCCTGGATCGTTTCAATAACGGTAAGCGTGCTGAAGAGCATGATCGTGTAAAGCATTTAAAAGTTTAAATGGATGAATTATCTGTATTAGATTCTACAACTATCAGAATCGCCGGGGCTATTCAGGAATCAATAGTGGATGGTCCTGGTATAAGATACGTAATTTTCACTCAGGGATGTCCATTTCGATGCAAAGGCTGCCATAATCCTCAATCTCAGCCTTTGAATGGCGGAATGGACGTTTCTTTAAGATTACTTTACGATGAATTCTTTTCAAATCCACTGGTTACAGGTGTTACTTTTTCTGGTGGAGAACCTTTCATTCAGTCTCGTCCTCTTTCCATTTTTTCAAAGTTTTTAAAGGAAAAAGGTTATAATCTCTGGTCCTATTCAGGTTTTACCTTTGACAAGCTTGTTTCTGATGCTTCAAGATATGAGTTGTTAAAGTATCTTGATGTTGTCGTAGATGGTCCTTTTATTATGTCACAACGATCTTTAGATATAGACTTTAGAGGATCTAAGAATCAGCGCATCATCGATGTTCAGGAATCTTTAAAGCAGAATTCAGTAGTTCTGATGAAGGGATTTAAATAGGTGCAATGTGACTGAAAGAGTTGTTGTTTGCAAATCATGCGACCTTGCTGTTAAGGTTGATGATGATGATACTGAGAACTTTGGAATATGTCCACGCTGTGGTCAGAGAGTCAAGGAAAAAGCTCTTACTGCTGAATCTGATGTAGCAGTTATGGCTATTTCAGCTCTTATATTTTTATGCATATCTATTGTTGAACCTTTTATGTCATTAAACTCTCATGGCATCGAAGCTTCAATGAATCTGTTTTCAATTGTTTCGATTTTAGGTTCTAAATGGGGAAGTCTGCTCTATTTCTTTCTGTTTTTTACCTTTTTTGCTCCTGTAAGTGTTCTTTGTTTAATTGTCCTTTTAGGTTTTTTCAAAAACTGGATCCCAAACTCTAAAGTTGGAAAATTCTACAAATTCTGCCATTCCATGTGTATGGTTGACGTATTTGTCTTTGGTGTTGCAGTAAGTCTGATTAAACTTACAGGCCTTGCAGATGTATCTTTCCATACAGGTTTTTATACCACTATCATTTTTACTGCAATGATGATGTTCACCTGTTCTAAATATAAACCTCAGCGACTGTGGGACAGAATTATGTCACAGGAGCGTATTGAAGGTTTGAAGACAGGAATAACAGCAAAAATGCAGGGATATAAGAGATGTGAAGAGTGCGGTTATATATTCAAGGCTGATGGTGAAGACGATATCTGTCCACGCTGTTCATCAGTGGTTGGATATAGAATTCATTTAAGTATCCAGAAAAGTTTTTCTCTTTTAATAGCCGCCTTGATACTCTATCTTCCATCAAATCTTTATCCAGTAATGTATACATCATTATTTGGAAACGAGTCAGGTTCCAATATTATTGAAGGTGTTATAGTAATGTATAACATGGGATCCTGGTTTGTTGCTGGTGTAATTCTTTTAGCTTCAATCTTTATACCTGCTTTCAAGATTTTTTCTATTGCTTATTTACTGGCCATTGTTAAGTTTAAGATTAATTATTCATGTAAACGCATGAGCAGACTCTTCAGATTTGTCCTTTTTGTGGGCAGATGGTCTCTCATTGATGTTTACGTTGTTATTATTATGTCTGCAATTGTCAGAATTAAATCTTTAATTGTCATTAATCCTGGTTTTGCCATTATCTGTTTCTGTATGGTAGTCATCATTACTGTATTTTCAGCTGACAGCTTTGACGAAAGATTATTGTGGGACGTGAAAGAAAATGAACGATCAAACTAAATCTGTAAAAAAGAAATACTCTCTTTACTGGCTTATAACGCTACTGTCGTTTCTGATAACAGCTGTTTTAATATGGCAGAATTCTTTTAACAAGGGAACACTTGTTAAAATTTCCATAGACAGTGCTGAAGGTATTGAAGCTCATAAGACTCAGGTTAAATTCCGTTCGGTTACAGTTGGTATGGTAGAAAACATTCATTTAAATGAAGACTACACAAAAACCATTATGGAAACCAGAATTTATCCTTCATACGATGATTTATTAAGAAAAGATTCATTATTCTGGATTGTAAAACCACGCATTGATACTAAACAGATTTCTGGTCTTTCTACATTATTCTCAGGATCTTACATTGAGTTGAATCTTGGAAAAGATGATCAAATGTCAGATGAATTTGAATGTATGAACGAGCCTCCTGTCTATGCAGGCGAAGATACTGTAAATATTGTTATCGATTCACATTATGACAGGATCCTTGAGTCTACCACTGCTATTAAATATAAGGGTATTGAGATTGGTCAGATTGCAGGACATAACTATGACATTAAAAATGACAGAATTATTTATACTGCAAAAATCAAAAAGTCTTATGCATCTTTAGTTTCAAACAAAGCAGTGTTCTGGGTTGATTCAGGTTTTTCAGTTAACTTTGGTTCCTCTGGATTTAATTTCAGTATTCCAAGCCTTGATAATTTAATGATTGGAAGTGTCAATGTTACTACCTTTGAACATTTCGATCAGAAGCCTCTTAATGAATGGATGGAGTTTAGTCTGTATAAAGACTACACATCAGCTAAGGCCAGTACTTTAGAGGATAATCCTAAGTATGTGATACTTGTTGAAAATAATACTCAAGATATTTCAGTAGGTTCTGAGGTTATGTTCAGAAACTCAAAAATTGGTGAGGTTTTAGAAATCCCTTATTTTACAGATCCTCTTGATATTTATGATCTTAATAAACCAATACCTATTTTAATTGTTCTTGATATTGATGCTGAAAAAAAGGCTGTTGATAAGGTTAAGGCAATTTTCGATGAACATATTAAGAGTGGTGATCTGTGTGCTAGTGTAGGTGTGTCAAATCTTTTACTTACAACTGGCGATATCATTAATATCGAGATTAATCCAAAGAAGAAATGTTCTAGCAGATCGAAGGTTTACAGAGACTATGCTGTTATTCCTTTAGTTGAATACGAATCCATGTTTGACAGTGTTCATAAATTTGGAAAAAATCTTTCTAAAGTTGACATAGAAGCTATTTCTAAAAATGTTAACAAGTCTCTTACAAATCTTAATGAGACAATTCTTTCTCTTAATAGAGTTGTAAATGAACTTGAAAGCAAAAAGACTGTAGATAAGCTGAATAAGACTATTGTAAGTTACAACTCTGATTCAGAGGTATATCGTTCTCTAATTACTGTGCTTAACAAGCTAAACAAATCAATATCTGATCTTGATCCTACTATTAAGAAGTTAGGACAGAAGAGTAATGCTCTTGTATTCTCTACAAGCGAAAAGGATGTTGAACCAAAAGTTTCAGGAAAGAAGTAATATGAAAAAGACATTATTAGCAGGAGCTATAGCTGCTTTAGCTCTCTTTGGTTGCAGCACTGATGAAGTTAATTATGACAGATACTCTTTAGTTGAAGATGTTGCTCCAGATGTATTTGATGCTGGATACGACATTACCCTGTCTGTAAATGAAGCTTTAAATGAAGGCGGTGTTGTCTTAAAGACCTCACAAGTAACTCTGCGCTCAGCTGTGAATCACCGCTGGACCTCAGATATTAAAGAGCAGCTTGCAATGCTTATAGCAGACAGTTTAAACCGCTATTCTGTATCTAAGAAATTATCATTTAAAGTTTACATTTCTCAGTTCTATGGCAGTACTTCAGGCGAAACATTTGTTAAGTTCAATGTTATTGTGACTAAGAAAGGAAAAGTCATTCTTTCAAAGGAATATTCTGCTACTTCAAAGCAAGAGCATGATGGATATCCTGCTTTGGTATCAAAGCTTAAAGAGGATTTTACTGGTTTAACCGAAAAGCTAGCACAGGAATTATCACTTAGATAACATACTGAACTTAAAGTAAAAGACGGCTTATAATAAAATTGTAATATAAGCCGTCTTTTTTATTATTTACCAATACAGAAGGTAGAGAAGATCTTACCTAAAATATCGTCTGATGTAACTGCACCGGTGATGGTGCCGAGGTGATCCTGAGCTTCTCTGATTTCCTGTGCACATAAAACCAGATCGCCCATCTGAATAATATCAATTGCTCTTGTAATGTAATCGTAAGCAACCTTAAGTTCATCGACGTGACGTCTTCTTGCGATAAACACACCCTCAATAGGCATAATGCCAAGAGCATCTGAAAGTTCCTTTCTTAAGTTATCAAGGCCATTATCAGTTTTAGTAGAAGTGGTGATCTGCTTTAAATCCCTAAAAGGTGCTTCTTTGAGCAGATTTGCTACTTCAGAGCACAGACCTTTGTCTGATTTTGAAACCACAACCATAATACGGTTGGTATCAGATTCAAAATCTTTCACTCTGTTAAAGGTTTCAAGAGTATCTTCATCAAAAGATGAACCATCTATCATGAAGAGTACCAAATTTGCTTTCTTGAGCTCTTCAATGGCTTTTTTAATGCCGATAGCTTCAATTTCGTCTGATGGCGTATCGCGAATACCGGCAGTGTCAGTTATTACAACTGGTACACCTTCAATTTCAATTGATGCGGTAAGCACGTCTCGAGTTGTTCCTGGTATGTTGGTTACGATAGCTTTATCAGATCCAGCCAGAGCATTTAGCAGACTTGATTTTCCTGCATTTGGAGAACCAGCAAGAACAATCTTTGCACCTTCATTTAGTATAACGCCCTGATTGGCGACTTCTAATGTTCTTTTTGCTAGAGATTCAATTTCATTTAACTCAAGATCTGTTTTGCCTGATTCAAAGAAATCTTCATGCTCTTCAGGGAAATCCAGACATGCTTCAAGTCTTACTCTGAAGTTTGTGATTCTGTCGGACAGTTCATTGAGATTTTTAGCAAATACACCTTCTAATGAAGCTAAAGCAGCTTTGGCAGCGCTGTCCGATCCCGCAGAGATGAGATCTTCAACAGCCTCAGCTGCTGTAAGGTCCATTTTGTTGTTTAAAAACGCTCTACGAGTGAATTCACCTGGTTCTGCCTGTCTTACTCCATCTACGCTTAAAACAGCGTCTAAAACGCGTTTTGGAGCAACATTGCCACCATGTCCCTGAAATTCTATTACATCTTCACCTGTATATGAGTTTGGACCAGGAAAATATAAGAGGAGACCTTCATCAACAATTATTTCATTAAGTTTGAACTGTTTGAAATAGGCTTTTCTTGGTTCTGGAATGGTGTTTGTTAGTATTTTTGCAACGGTAAGTGCCTGAGAACCAGACACCCTAATAACGGCAATGCCACCCCTGCCGTGAGGGGTGGCAATTGCTGCAATAGTATCTTCTATTGAATTCATAATTTTAAACTCTAAAACCAGCTGCAGAGTGCAGCTGGAGGTTTACATATTATTTCTTATCTTTTGCAGGGGTCTTCATGCTAAGACCTTTTTTCTCTAATGATCTGTAGATGATTACCTGCTGCAGAATGGTAAAGCAGTTAGATACTAACCAGTATAAGGTCAGACCTGCAGGGAATGTACAGAACATAAAGGTAAATACGAAAGGCATTGCCATGAAGATCTTCTTCTGTAATGGATCAGTTACTGCAGTAGGTGACATCTTCTGCATAATGAACATTGATACACCGTAGAGCAGAGGCAGTACGAAGAATGGATCGTAAACTGACAGATCCTTGATCCACAGAATAAATGCTGACTGACGAAGCTCTGCAGACTCCATTAAGGTCCAGTAAAGAGCGATGAAGATAGGCATCTGAATTATCAGAGGCAGACAGCCACCTAAAGGGTTAACCTTTTCAGTCTTGTAAAGCTTCATGGTTTCAGCACCAGCTTTCTGACGGTCATCCTTGTAGCGTTCACGGATTTCTTGAATCTTAGGCTGTAGCAGTCTCATTTTTGCCATTGAAGTGTACTGTGCCTTGGTTAAAGGGAACATTACACCACGAACGATGAAGGTTAAGACAATAATTGCAAGACCCCAGTTTCCAACAAAACTCTGAATAAAGGTTAAGAGCTTGAACAGAGGCTTAGAAATGAACCACAGCCAGCCGTAATCAACGGTTAAGCCGAGGTTTTCAGCTACTTCGTTCATAACATCCTGATCTTTAGGACCAACCCAGAGCTTTGAAGATAAAGTTTTCTGTTCGCCAACTGCAATCTTGGTGTTGCCACTCATGATACCAATAATAGCAATTTCGTCTTTCTTTCCTGAGTTTTTGTAGATTACGTTGCCATTTTCGCTGTCAGAACCTACCCAAGCTGAAACGAAATAGTGCTGAATCATAGCAACCCAGCCGTTCTTGGTATTTACTTTGAAGCGATCGCCTGATGCAATATCATCTAAAGATGTCTTCTCGTAACGAGTTTCATCAGTTGAATATGCAGTTCCACGATATGCACTAGCAACCATGCCAAAGCCACCTGAAGGCTGAATTGCTTCATTATCTACAGACTGCTTTAACTGTCCGTACATAACGAGATTTAAATCTTTTGAACCAGCGTTTTTAATGTCATAACTTACATTTACAACGTATGAATTACGATCTACGCTGAATGTCTTGACATAGGTTACGCCGTCTTTTTCTAAGCTAATTGATGCTGAAACAGAGTTATCAGCTTCAGCCATCTTATACTCAGTTTTATCAGCAGTATAAAGAGGTCTTGAAGCATTATCGATACCATCTGGGCCTGCAAGTCCGCTCTGTGCCTGATAAACGAATTTAGGCTGAGTCATCAAAAGCTCAAAAGGATCTTCCTTATCAAGCTCCTTTTTGATTTTTAAAAGCTTGGCATCAACGATGTCACCACCGTTCAGACTGATGGTAAGCTCAAGATTGTCACTTATTAACTTGATAGTGTTATCAAGTGATACTTCTGAGTCAGCCTGAGTTGAAATTTCAGTAGCCTGCTCAGCTAATCTTGCTTCATTTGCTTTATCCTGATTCCAGTCAAAGAACAGGAATAAGCCGGCAGCAATCAGGAGCATTAATAATAAATTTCTCTGTTGTTCCATTTTGGATAACCTTAAAGGGACTGGTTTGTTTTCTTAGGTACAGGGTCGAAGCCTCCATCATTTAAAGGGTGGCATCGACATATTCTTTTAGCACCCATAAAGGTGCCCTTTATAACTCCCCATTCCTTTATTGCTTCAAACGTATACTGAGAACAGCTAGGGTAGAAGCGACAGTGCGGACCTAAGGCTGGACTGATAAACTTCTGATAGAAACGGATAGATCCGAGAGCTACTTTACCAAGCGGTGAGATATCTGAAGCCATAATCTTTTGAAGACAGAACTTAATTCTTCATTATTTAAGTTCTCTATTTTTGGTCTGGCTATGATTACCAGGTCAAGATTAGGAATAGAGTGCTGATTTAATCTGAAAGTCTCTCTGGCAATTCGCTTTACACGGTTTCTCCAGACAGCTCTCTTTAAAATCTTTTTGGGAATTACCAAGCCGAGCCTAGAACACTGTGTGTCCTCATTTTTGCGTGCAAGAACGAGCACCCCAGGTTCGCTGGCACGGACAGGGTTTTTAAATACCTTATCGTATTCCTCGGTTCTAAGAAGTCTTACGGACCGAGGAAAGGTATTATTAGTCATTAACGGTTGTTAAACGCTTACGACCCTTTGCACGACGACGTGATAAAACCTTACGACCGTCTGCAGTACGCATACGTACGCGGAAACCATGGGTCTTCTTACGCTTAGCAACGTTTGGCTGGAAAGTACGCTTCATTTGATTCTCCAACGACGGGACAATACCGCCTATAACACACGAAAAAAAATTAATACTTATTAATTATTTAATTAATGGGTATTAATTAAAAGTACGACATTTTACATTTTAAATGTGCTTAAGGTCAAGCCATAATTTGTGTTAAAATTAATGACTACATTAATTTTTCAGATATTCTATTAATCTATTATTAATGGAACTCAATAAGAATTATAAAATAAGGCAATAGTTTTATGGATTTGCAGCAGATTTGGAATGATGCTATCGATCGTGTAGCAGCAACTATCAGTGACGAGCAGAAAAAAGCAATTTTATTTGGAATTATCAAACTTCAGGTTTCTATTCAGATTATTAATAACGTTGTAATCTTTACCTGCAATAATGAGTTGACATTTTCATTACTGAGCACTCAGTATGTAATTCCTATTTTAAATGAGATTAAATTATTAACTGGTCAGAACCTCAGCATGCAGTTACAGATGTCTGCAGTCAATCAGGCACCACCAACTGTAAATCAAGCACCTGTTAATCAGAATTCTGTAAATAATGATAGTTACCAGGCTGTAACCCAGGCTTCAATGGCTCCATCATCGTCATTACACAAAATTGATATGCCAAAGTTTATGCGTCAGGATCGTATTAATCCTGAAAAGACTTTTGAATCATATGTTTGTGATAAAGAAAATTTCCTTATTTATACTATTGCCCAGAAAATTGCTGATAATCCTGTTTCAGATGCTTTTAATCCTTTCTATATTTATGGAGGCTCTGGATTAGGAAAAACTCACTTGTTATTTGCTATTGCCAATAAGCTTAGAGTTACACATCCAGAATTATCTGTTGTATATACTCGTGCTGAAGAATTCATCCATAATTACGTTGAGTCTATTTCAAGAAAAAATTTCGATCCTCAGCAGGTTCACTTCCAGGAGCTGTTCACTCAGCATGATGTCTTTATTATGGATGATATCCAGAATCTGATTAAAGCTGATAAGGCAAGAGACACCTTCTTCGATATCATTGCTGATTTCTTAGATAAACCTGGCCGTCAGCTTATTTTAGTATCTGACGTTCCACCAGGAAATTTAAAGAACTTCTCTCCACGTCTTGTATCACGTTTTGGTTCAGGTGTATGCCGAGAGATTTATCCTCCTTCATCAGAGACCAGAGCAGCAATTACATTAAATAAGTGTCGTGAATTAAATATCACTTTGCCTGAGTCTGTTGTTGATTATATTGCAGAGAATATAAGATCATCTGTCAGAGAAATTGAAGGTGCCATCAAGACTCTTGCTTCCCATTTACAGGTTTATGGCGAGATTACATACGATCAGGCCGTAAACAATCTTAAGAATCTGGTAAATGTAAAGAGTCAGATTACAACTTTAGAAGCAATCAAAGAGCGTGTTGCAAAGGAATTTGATTTGCCAAAGGTTGAGGTTTTGGACTCAGCTGCTAGAAAAAAACCAATTCCTACAGCAAGAGCTATGGCAATGTGTCTTGCCAGTGAACTAATTCCAGCTCTTTCATTGAATGACATTGGCAGATCTTTTAATAAGGATCATTCTTCAGTTCATGAAGCGATTAAGAAACTCAGAGCAAAACTTCTTGATGAAAATGAGAAAGAATTAGCTGCTATCTATCAGAATTTAACCACTTCCTTGAAGAAAGACTAATTTCTGTATAGTACAATACTTGCAAAGATTACATATTTATTGATTTAGGTAAAAAGAATGAATTTCACTGTTTTATTATCAGCAGTTATTAAGCAGTTAGGTGAAGTTGCCAGCATTGCAGGTTCAGCTCCTAACAAGGAAGACATTACTCAGAATATTTTAATTTGTGCTGAAAACGGAGTATTAACCTTAAAGGCAACAAATTATAATATCGAGCTTATAACTGTTATCAATGAAGTTACTATCGAATCAGAAGGTAGAATTACAGTTAATGCCAAGAAGATTAAGGAAATTTTAGGAAATTTAGATCCTAATGTCCTGGTTAATTTTGAGTATATTGCTGATAAGGCTCTGCTTAAGATTTCTACTCCTGTTTCAAATTTCGAAATCAGAACCAGAGCAGCTGATGATTTCCCTTCATTTGATGTTGAGAATATCGATCAGACCATTGTTGTACAGCAGAAGCAGTTAAAGAATCTCATCGATTCTTCAATTTTCTGCGTTTCTAATGAAGATTTTAGAGATTATTTAAAAGGTATCCGTTTAGAACTTATGAACGGGAAGCTAGATGTATTTACATCTGATGGTCACAGAATGGCAGTGATTGAATTGAAACTCGAAGGTCAGACTGTGCAGAATCCATCTGGTACTTTTGGCGCAATTATCACTAAATCTTGTGCTCAGCAGTTATCAAAGATTCTTGAAGAATCTGCTGAATCTACTGTGACTTTACAGTTTACAAAGAACGCTGTTCTCACTACATGCAATAATTACTCTTTGGCATCTAAGCTTATTAATTGCGGTTATCCTAACGTAAGAGCTATCATTCCAAAGTCCATTGATAAGAGTGTTCTTGTACCTAAGGATGAACTTTCTGCACTCATTAAACAGATTTCTGTTTTATCTTCAAAGCGAGCAAATGGTATTACCTTTAATTTTGGTGATGGTCTGGTTCGCTTCAGGGCAGAAAATTCTGAACATGAAGTTTCAACTGGTTCTATGCCTTTGCCAGGTGCTCAGGATCCTATTGAAATCTCATTAAACGCTCAGTATGTTCGAGAGGTTTTAGGTGCTATCAAGGGATCTGATAATGTTCTTTTCTGCTTTGGAAACCCTATTATCAATGTTCTGATTAAGCCAGAAAAAGAAGAAAACGAATGTGGAGTTAAATCAAGCTATATTATTTCTAAGGTATTGATCTAATTAAATATTCATACTAAAAGGCTGATTTGTATAGTCAGCCTTTTTGTTTTAAGAGCTCATGAAAATTAAAAGACTTCTTATTCAGAATTTTCGAAATATTGCTTTCCTTGATTTGAGTCCTTCACCATCATTTAATGTTATATATGGTGCTAACGGAACCGGTAAAACTTCCTTTTTAGAAGCTATATCTTATTTGGGATTTGGAAGGTCGTTTAGAACTTCAAAGTATCAGTCTTTAATTAAGGACGAAGATCCTTTCTTTTCTATTAGCGCAGATTTGCTTAGAGATGAAGATTCATTCACTGATGAAGTAGGAGTCATAAGGTATCGTCAAAAGTCCCAGAACAGCGTTATTTCTGTAAATACGACTCGTTCATCAAGAATTATTGATTTAATCGATAAGACATCTGTTCAGGTAATTCATCCTCAGGGTATAAATCTTGTACTTGAAGGTCCTGAACTGCGTCGCAATTTCCTTGATTGGGGAATTTACTATACATTACCTGAATACAAAAAGATCTGGTCTGATTATAAGCGTCTTTTAAATTCAAGAAATGCTTTATTACGTGATAAACAGGATCTGTCATATCTTGAATTTATTGATAATCCTTTGTCTGAATTAAGTGAAAATATATCTGAGCTCAGGGAGAATTATCTAGAATCTCTGCTGCCTATTCTTTCAGAAAAATTATCTTTATTCCTTCCAGATTTCAGCTTCGAATTTTCTTATTCAAAAGGTTGGGAAAAAGGCATATCCTTGAGCTCCGTACTGGCTTTAAATATTGAAAAAGATAGGAATTTAGGGTATACTTTTTATGGTTGTCACCGTGCAGATTTAAAGATTAAAACTAACAATTTTCCCGCTTCAGAATTGCTTTCAAGAGGGCAGCTGAAACTACTTGTATGTGCTATGAGACTTGCACAGGGAGAATTGTTAAAACAAGAGGCAAACAAACGCTGCATTTATCTTATTGATGATATCTCATCAGAACTTGATGAACGTTCTAGAAGTATTCTTCTTCAAGATTTAAGAAAAAGTGATAACCAGGTTTTTATAACCAATATAGCTAAAGATATAAAGATTCAAGAATGCGAAGATGCAAAGTTAATTGATATAGCTTCTCTCGTGTTTAACATATAAATTACAGAGGCACCCATGGCTGAAGAAAAGACTAATGATTATGATGGCTCCAGTATCAAGGTACTGCATGGTTTAGAAGCAGTTCGTAAACGTCCAGGCATGTACATTGGTGATACTGACGATGGTTCAGGTCTTCATCATATGGTTTTCGAAGCTGTTGATAATTCTATCGATGAAGCATTAGCTGGTTTCTGTAACCATATCGAAGTTACTATTCATCAGGATGGCTCTGTTTCATGTACTGATAATGGTCGTGGTATTCCTGTTGCTATGCACCCTGAAGAAGGTGTGTCTGCAGCTGAAGTTGTAATGACCGTTTTACATGCTGGTGGTAAGTTTGATTCAAATTCATATAAAGTATCAGGCGGTCTGCATGGCGTTGGTATTTCTGTAGTAAATGCACTGTCAGATAAGCTTGAGCTTACTATTAAGCGTGAAGGTCATATCTGGAGACAGGTATACTTAAATGGCGGTACTCCAGAGGCTCCATTACACCAGATAGGTGACACAGAAGAAACCGGAACTTCTGTTAGATTCTGGCCATCTCCATCAATTTTCACAATTACCAAGTTTGAATACAAGGTACTGGCAAATCGCTTAAGAGAACTATCTTTCTTAAATTCAGGTATCAAGATTACTTTACGTGATTTACGTGAAGATCCTGTCAAGGAAGAAGTTTTCTACCATGAAGGTGGTATTGGTGAGTTCGTTGCCTTCTTAAATCAGGGTAAACATCCATTAAATCAGAAACTTCTTCACTTCACAAAGAAGTGCGAAGATAACATCACTGTTGAAGTTGGTATGCAGTGGACTGATGCTTATACAGAGAACATTTACTGCTTTACAAACAACGTTCCTCAGAAGGATGGCGGTACTCACTTAGCTGGCTTTAAACGTGCTCTTTCTAATACTTTTTCTAACTATCTTGAGAAGAGTGGTTTAAACAAAAAGAATAAGATTTCAACTACAGGTGATGATGCCAGAGATGGTTTAACTGCTGTTATTTCTGTAAAGATGCCAGATCCAAAGTTCTCATCTCAGACCAAGGATAAGCTCGTATCTTCAGAAGCTTCTACTGCTGTTAATTCATCAGTAGCAGAGGCATTAAATAATTTCCTTTTAGAGAATCCAAAAGACACTGAAATTATCTGTCAGAAGATCATTGAAGCTGCTCGTGTACGTGAAGCTGTAAGAAAAGCAAAGGAAATTACACGCGGCAAGAAGAATGACTTAAATTCAAATCCAGATAAGCTTTTCCCTTGTCGTGAGAAAGATCCTGCAAAAGCAGAAGTATTCCTGGTAGAGGGTGACTCTGCAGGTGGTTCAGCTAAGGGTGGTAGAAACTCACAATATCAGGCTATTCTTCCTTTAAGAGGAAAAATCTTAAACGTTCAGAAAGCAACCAAGGATAAAGTTTTCAGTTCTCAACAGATTGGCACTTTGGTTCAGGTGTTCGGTTGTGGCATTGGCGATGATTATGATGAGAACAAGTTTAAATATCATAAAGTTATCATCATGACCGATGCTGACGTGGACGGTGCTCATATTCGTCTGCTTCTGATTACTTTCTTCAGAAATCATATGCCAGAGCTTATTGAAAAAGGTTATGTGTATGTCGCAGAACCTCCTTTATATAAATACTCAAAGGGTAAAGTAGAGCAGTATATTGTTACAGAAGAAGAAGGTCAGAAATATAAGATCAAGCTCGCTGTTAAGGCCTGTAAGCTCTATACAGCTCAAGGTGAAAGCGCAGTAGAAGAAGATAAGCTGATGTCTATGTTCAACGCTTATAATGATTCTATTAACGAATTAGCCAAGCTATTTGCAAAGTTTGACAACAACGTAATTTACAGCATGCTCAATCAGGATCTGATTGATGTTACCAAGGCAAATGATGAGTCCTACGTTAAAGACTGGACAGATAAACTTGTTGCAACTTTACCAAACAATATTGCTGAAGGTGTATTCTACAAATCAAAAGTAGATTTTGATCCAGTAGAAAATATTTATTTCCCAGTAATTGTAAATCATATTCATGGTATGGATTATGAGTATAAATTAGATGCCAAGTTCCTTGCTTCTTCTAATTTTATTGAATTATCTAAATTGAATAAGATTACTAACGGTTTCATCAAACCTGATGGTTATGTAGAAGTTGGCACAAAAATCGTTCCTGTATCAACCTTCAAAGATGCCTATGAACTTATGATTAAGGAAGGCTTTAAGGGTTATTCTGTACAGCGTTACAAAGGTCTAGGAGAAATGAGTGCTGAACAGTTAAGTAAGACAACCATGGATCCGGATACACGTCGTGTAATGCAGGTTGATCCAAAGACTGCAGACGAAGCTTATATTGTTCTTGAGCAGCTGATGGGTGAAGACGTTGAGTATCGTAAGCAGTTCATCGGTGAAAACTTCAAGTCTGCAAGCCTTGATGTTTAATATACAATAATCAATTGAAGCTGGTGTTCGAAAGAGCACCAGTTTTTTTTCTCTCATTACATATCTCACTATCTATTCAATAATAAGTATCCCAACCTTTAAATCATAATAAACTATAAGACAGCATTTTCTTTTTTATTATGTTTAATGCTGATTAAATACGTACTAATCAACTATTGATAGCCAAAAAAAATTGAAATAATTTTGAAATTTTCAAATTTTAATAAATCGATTGTTAAATAATATTAGTATTTATAAAAATATAAAAATGACCATTTTAGATAACTGAAATTGATGACATTAATTATAAATGTTTTATGATTTAAATTTTTGAATTTTGAATTATTACTACAAATCAAATTCTAATATTTTTTATTGTTTAAAGAGTTTTTACACATTTAATATTTAAGACATGCGGATAAGGAAAATAGTAATCATTGGTACATGATTTTTTACAATACAGTAAATATTAGAGATATTATTGACGTACTTTTTTGTATTAAATATTCTCTCCAACCTTTACCTTTATCATTTCTCATAGTTTATTTTAATAATGAATACGACTGTTCCACATGGAACAAACAATGCAAAATATATTGTTTTAAGAATTATTATAATCAATCAACAAATTGATTTATGTCGGATAGATTAATAAATAATTATTACATTCCATTCTTCTGTTCCACATGGAACATTTCCACTTAATAAAAAAATTGATTCACAATTAATGACATGAGAGATATTAATCAACAAATTTAACAGACGAATGTACAAAATCATGATGTTATATTTTATAAAATTTGTTTTGATATAAATGAATGAAGGAGACTCTATTGTTGATTTTTGGATGAGCAAATATACGGTTTATATTATTTTGAATTGAGTAAAATCAATTTATGATTGTTCCATGTGGAACATATATACTGCTAAACAGACATCTATCTGATGCTCTTTTAAATTTAGATTTTTTTTGTATCTGAATATATAATTGATGATACTAATTATTTAGTGTTTCATGTGGAACAAACTATTAAAGGTGCGATTGAAATTATCATGCATTTACGATATTTTTCTTGAATATATGTAATTAGCTATCTTTAATTTTATCCATTCAATAAGACAATACTATTTATTGTCTTTGTTGAAAGAATATTTTCAATGTTCTATGTGGAACAATGCAATGTATATTCAATGGTGATACATCAAATTTAATTGCATTGAATTTTTTATTATTATTAATAAATAGATTTAAAATTTTCTACTTAAATACAGTTTTAAATGTTGTTCTACGTGGAACAATAAATTTTAAAATTCTCTCTTAAAATTTAATGTCAATTTTTTAAAATAATTTCTAAAAATTATATCTATTTCTCCGCTTACACATTTCAAAAATGTTTATAACAGTCATAGAAAAATATCCCAATTTGTCTAAACACGATAACATTTTTTGTTCTACGTGGAACATATACAATAAATACGTAATCTACGTATTACACATTGTACTGGAGCATTTAAGTAAGCTGCAGCATAATTCAAAATTTGTCTTGAATTTTTTAACAGATATTTATTTTGTTATGTACCTATCATTAAATAGTAGATTTTTAACTTTTATTGAAGTCATATTTATAATATTTAATATTTCGTTTAGAACTAATTGAGAAGAGTGCATAGGAGCATCATACTTTTTGATGAATTACTGATAATTATAATGTTCCACATGGAACATTTAAATTTCAATTTTATAACATATGATTTTCGAAGATCTATATGTTTTGCGGAAGATTATTTATATTTTTGGAGGTGTATAATTGTGAATATATATAGAAATTTGCAATTTGTACAAAAAAATTAAGTTTTCTCGACTTTGTTCCACATGGAACATTTCGTATTATCAAAATAAGTTATTTACATAATTATTTTCTAGAATAAGATGTACATCAACAAAAGTTGCTAATCTAATGTCATCTCAATTCTGTTTTATAATATTGTTCCATGTGGAACAATAAAATGACATGAGCATTATTTTATACGTCTAATTAGTAACATTCATGAATTGAAAATCAGTTTTCTTATATTCTAAGTTATCCTTGTTTTGCTTTATTTTTACTTCACCAGAACTGATTATAATTTGAATATTGTTCGACTTAAGTTCACGTATCTTCTGTTCAATTAAAGCATATGTTTCATCGTTCATATTAGATTTAGACATATCTTTGAGTGTTGTTTTTACTGTATCTTCAACTAATATTTCAAAACTTCTTTTATCTTCAAGTGTTGACCATAATGAATTTTTCAAAACTAGAAGATCTACTGGAGAGGTGACCTTTCTGTTATTGAAATATGCTGCAGCTTTTACTAGTTTTACTGCCTGAAGAAATCTTCTATCAGATATATATGAAAGTTTTTCAATTCCATTATGTTTGTTCTTATCCCAAACTTTATCATTGGAATATAGATACTCACGTACAACATTTCTTATTGAAGTAATAGCTTTTACACATTCATCTGACAGTTGTACTTTATCTACTTCATGAAGCCATCTTATATAGTCATCTGAGGATATTTTCAAATCCTCTGAAACATTTTGATCATGATCTGAAAGCTTATCAGAATTTTTTAGCATACTCATAAAGACAGCATCCTTGTCTATTGGATTTACTTCTAATCTGACAAGAAATCTATCGTATAGAGCATCCAATCCTTCATCTCTTTGTGGTATTTCATTTGATGCAGAAATCAGACTTTTTAGAGGAACATCTATGACTTCAGAGCCATTATGGTACTTGTGCTCGTTTATGAGAGTTAACAGTGTATTTAATACAGCAGGAGATGACTTCCATATTTCATCTAAAAATGCAAAGTCTGCCTCAGCAAGATAACCTTTTGTAAGTCTTTTATAATTGTCTTTCTTAAGTTCGGATAGTGATACAGGACCAAATAATTCTTCAGGAGTGCAAAATCTATGCATTAAGTGTTCAAAGATATTTGTATCTTTGAATATCTTGGATATACGTCTTGCAATCATACTCTTAGCAGTTCCAGGAGGTCCGTATAAGAATATATTCTGACCAGCAAGAACGCTTAATATAGAAGCTTTAATAATGTTTTCTTTACCGTAAAGTTCTGTGGATGCTGCTTTAATGAGATATGATAATCTTTCTGATAATGTCATATTGTCACCTTAATAATTTTGCCAATTCTCTATCTATATCAATAATTGAATTGCATTCTTTAACAGTTGGATCTTCGAGGTGGTATTCCTCATCGAATAGATCCTTATGTTCTATGTAATCATTTCCGATTATCAGTTCATAAAATCTTGTGCCATTATTCTTTCTCAGCTTATTAAATTCTTTTTTAAAATGTGCAGCATTGCAGTCAAAAAAAGAATCTGTAATACATAAAAAATCAGATTTATTAAATGTTGGATTATCTCTAATTATCTTTATTGATTCATTCAGAGCTTCATCTAGATCTGTATTTCCATTAAAGGAAACAAGCAGAAACTTTTTTAAGTCATCTAATGTTTGATTATGATTGTCTGAAAAGCTACACAAAAAAGTAGATATAGCTGTGGAAAAGTTAATCAGGTACGCACAGCGTTTTTCTTTTAGACATCTTAAAGCGAGCACCATAACAACAGCTTTGGCTACTTTCTCAGGGTATCCTTTCATTGATCCGCTGGTATCGTAACAAATGATTACAGGTCCTCGTTGCGACTCATATGACTTTGATTGTTTATGTATCTTACAGTTCTTAAGACTTATGCCTTCAAGATCGAAACATTGAATTCTCTTTTCTATAAATTTCAAATCAAAGATGATTGATGTGCTGTTTTCTGTTAAGAGTGAAAGTTCTTGAGGAAAAGCGTATTCAATATCGTCAGATAAACATATACCTGTTAAGTTTTCCTTTAGGTTATGATTAACTGATTCTCTTGTTTCTCTTTTATCATCAGCCATATTGTTAGATCTGTTATCAAGACCTAAGTCTCTACCTAATTTGTTAATCAGTTCAATAAGAAACTGGTTTTTTGAAATGAAAGCTAAGCAGGAAGTAATGGAATCAATTTTTCTACTTTTAAAGGAATACTGGTTTTTGTCTTTTTCTCCAGATGACCTACCTTTAAATTGCTTTTCTAAATCTTCAGTAAGTTGATATATTGAATCTTTAACGTTTAGTGATTCTAATTCGTCTGCCATCATTGCACCGGCAGTAGAATTTAAGTATTCATTCATTCCTTCAATAAAGAACTTTTCCTTATCTGTAAGTAGGTCGCATTTATCGTATTCATTAGACAGGATATCTCCAACATCTAAAGCTGCTGCATTCGATGCTTTTAATAACATTAAAAGGAATTCAATAAACCTTTTGAGTTCTTCTTCATATAGGCATATAAAAAAGTTTTCGAACATTTGTTCTTTTGCATTAAAAGCCTCTTCTACCATTGATAACATGGCTAGTCTTATTGCCTGTAACTGTGAGGTGCAGTTTTCAATCTCAGAAGAATTACTGCTTCCATAAAATGTAAGTTTATTAAGCTTGTAAACTATATCTTTTTCAGTATTTAATACCTTGCTGTTAAGGCATGATTCAGCTAAGCCATAGAATCCTGAAAGGTCACCCTGATTACTAATGATGTTAGTTTCTATAAGAGATGTAAGATTCTTGCAATGCTCAATCTCTATTAAAAAAGGACTCTTTTTTAGACATTCTTCTTTGTAGATTTTTAATCTGCCTTCGGTAAATTTGTTTATTTCTTCTATGATTCTTTCTAAGTTATCAGAAATAAGCTGATTGTCAGCAGTATCAGAAATAGGATTATTGAGGTTTTTAATTGCCTCATTTTTTACAGTATCAATTCTGCTTTCAAGATACAGCATTACTTATCACCGTTAATGCCAGGATCAGCATCACTGATATTTTCTGAAGAAAGATCTTTTAAAAAGATTTTGCTTAAATATCTTTTAATGATGTTTTTGTCTTCAGTTGAAAGAAATAAATGATTTGTACAATTGAGCAGTTCATCCTCATAATGTTTTCTTTTCTGATCATTGATAGATGAATCAGAAGAAATAAACTCTGGACAGTTGTTAATCAGAGTCTGAAGTTCATTCAGTTTAGATTTAATATTTTTATCTCTTACCTGATTAATGCTGTAATAGTCATTACCATTTATTGCACTGCATAGAAGTATATTTTTATCAGCATCCATCCTGATTACTTTAAGAGAACATGTGCTACCGTTTCTGTAAATAGTTGAGTCAAAATTATCCGGAAGCATACATTCAACAAATGGCGCGGCGAAGAAATGTTTTCTTTTAAAGGCATCCTGACAAATATTGCAAGTTAATTCCTTGTCATCAATATCATCAGATCCATTAAAAAGTTTATTTATGTTTTGTTTGAATAGTTTGTGGTAAGACTTCTCATCAATGAAATAAGACCTTCCATTAGGTAGAAATCTGTTTGTGCAGGTTATGTATTCGAGAAATGGCGGTTCTCTAGTTGCGTAGCATGTAAAACCGCTTTCCAACTTGAACCTGATTGCTTTACTTTCATCTGAAGATTTGAACATTGATGAAATGTATTCATCATCATCTGAGCCAGTGATTCCAATCAGATTAAAATCGCAACTATCAATTCTGTTAAGATCCTGAGTTGCATTGCCTGTTATTGAAACATAATTGTCCAGAACATATTCTGATTCATCGTATATGCCATCAAATTTAAGCGTAGGGAGCATTTGTTTATGTGAACCGATAGTTATGTCGTCTAGATATGCAAAAAGCCGTATACGGTTATCCTGCGAGGTTTTGGGGGTATTGATTATTCGATTGTAATTGTGACACTCTTTTATCAAGTCTACTGCTATACGCAGAGGCAGGTTTCCTGCAGGCAGTTTAAAACATAATTTGTTTAAATCTGATGTTTGAACTTCAAGATCCAGAAGGAACATATAGTCAAAGGCAGATATATCGTTTACAGCAAGTTCGATATATTCATCAGGATTTATTGAATCGTGATTTACAGTTATATTTCCTTCACTTAATTCTTTTTGGAAATTTTTTGATAATCGTAATGTTCTCATAAGACATCCTGAAAATTAGCATTCCGCTAATTAGGATCTATAAAAAACTATAAAATTATACAAATTGTTAATAATTATAATCTTTTAACCTAATTCCTGTTTCAACGCTGCTGGTTGCAA
>ONCB01000034.1 GCA_900316175.1 uncultured Succinatimonas sp. | reverse complement strand
CGCAGTGCCATTACGGCAAAGGTTAGAGGTGATCTTGCTAAAAAGTATTCAGCATCTTCTTTTGCTCTACTGACATACCTCATGTATGAATCAAAGAAGTACTGACCTTCAAAATAGCCTCTATTATTTAATACTCTGATGTACTGCTCAATGAAATCATCTTCAGTGTCAGCAGGTGCGCTAAAGCGGGTATGCGATAAGGCATACTCCTCTAACTCCTTAAACTGAACCTGTGATCCCATTGCTATTTCCAAAATTTACCGAAACTTTCAGTATTTGATCAGAATGCAAACCTTTTGGCAAGAAATTTCTTGATCTGCGATCCTCAGATCACACTTATTATTACAAGCGTGATCCTTGAGTCACAAATTTTATAATAAAATCAATTGTAAAAGAGCACTCTATCAGGCTAGCTGATGATTACTTTTGGTCGCCATTTTTTTGTGATGGCGATCGGTATCATTTGGTTGTCGTATATAAATATTTCTTTAAACGAAGATTCTTAATCAAAGTATCGCAAAACATTACATTGAATCGAATATTTAGTATCACAATAATCACAAATAAATTTAAAACTAAAAGAAATTAAAGCAAATGCTTTAGCTGATATGATAATCTAAAAGAATATACAAGATTAACTGTCTTTAAACTGTTAGTGGTCAGCCGTATGAGTGAGAACTTCCTTTTTCTGAAAAAAGAATTTCCTTCTTTAGAAGCAATCGGTGCAAAAGCTGAAGAGTATATTTTTTCTGATTCCAATACTTCTCTTATAAAATCAGGAATGCTGTGTGAAAACATCATAAATCTGATTTACTCAATTAACCATTTAATCCCACCTCCAAGAGAGCTCGACAATTTCGCCGAACGCACAAAAGACCTTGTATACAATGGCTATCTTACTCAAGACCAGAAAACAGTCATCGATAAAATCAGACAGATGCGCAATAAGGCAGCTCACGATGGATTTGCATCAATTGGAGTTGCAAAAATAGAACTTGCAGCTGTACACGGTATTGCTCAGTGGTTCATGATGGTTTATGGCAAAGATAAAAGCTACAAGCCAGAACCATTCAAAAATCCTGTAGAAAAAACTGTTGTTACTTCTGTTCAGACTCCTCAACAGATTGAACAGGAAAATGCTCAGGAAGAAAAGCTTGTAAAAGAAGATCTCGCAAAAGCTCAGGCTGGTGTTGCTCCTAATCAGGAGGAAATCAAGAAACGTTCCATCAGAGCAGAAAATCAGCGACCAAAGAATGAATCTGAAACCAGAGAATTAATTGATGCACAGCTTAGAGCTGTCGGCTGGGAAGCTGATACATCTTCTTTAAGATATTCTCTTGGAACCAGACCTCAGAAAGGCAGAAACATGGCTATTGCAGAATGGCCGACAAAACCTGCAACCAATGGCAACAAAGGTACATGCTACGCGGACTATGCCTTATTTATTGGTGAAAAGTTATATGCCTTTGTAGAGGCTAAAGCTTTTTATAAAGACATTCCTGCTGTAATCGATAATCAGTGTAAAGATTATTCTCAGAGCGTTAGGGATGAGGATCAGGATTACATTATAGATACATATGATTCCTATCAGGTTCCATTTACCTTTGCTACAAACGGAAGACCATATCTAAAAGAATATGAACAGAAATCTGGCATCTGGTTCTTAGATTACAGAGCTGTTAATAATGCTCCAAAAGCGTTAAAGGGATGGATGAGCCCAACCGGTCTTGAAGAACTTTTTGATAACAAGGTTGATGAAGGTTTTAGAAGATTAAAAGCAGAGCCATATGATGTCCTTTTAAATCCAAGTGGACTGAACCTCAGATACTATCAGGTTGATGCGATTAAGGCTGTTGAAGATAAGATAAATGAAGGTCAGGAAAAGATCCTGCTTTCAATGGCTACTGGTACAGGTAAAACCAGAACAATCCTAGGTCTTATTTATCGAGTTCTGAAGACCAATCGTTTTAAACGTATTCTATATCTGGTTGATAGAAATTCTCTAGGAGAACAGACTCTGGATGTTTTCAAGGACGTGGAACTCGATGACTATCTTCCACTGGATAAAATCTACCAGATCAACCGTTTAAAAGATGCAACTATAGATAAAGTTACCAGAGTTCAGGTGGCAACAGTCCAAAGTATGGTAAAGAGGATCATTTACCATGAGGACTCTGAATCAAGTGATCCTATGCCAGGTGTAAATGATTATGATCTCGTCATTATCGATGAGGCTCATCGTGGGTACATTCTTGATAAGGAAATGACTGATGAGGAAGCTTTATTCAGTAATCAGCTTGATTATCAGAGTAAATATCGTTCTGTAGTTGATTATTTTACCGGAGTTAAAGTTGCTCTTACCGCAACTCCTGCATTACATACCGTAAGCATTTTTGGAGAGCCTGTTTATAACTATTCATACAGACAGGCTGTACTGGATGGAAATCTTGTCGATTTTGATGCTCCCCATATCATCAAAACCGATTTAAGTGTAGGTGGAATTCACTATAAAAAAGGTGAAGATATCAAGGTATATGATCCTGAGGCTGATAATGTTAAGACTTTCATTCTGCCAGATGAACTTAATCTTGATGTTGAACAATTTAACAGAACAGTTATAACAAGAAACTTCAACCAGACCGTCCTTGAAGAAGTTGCAAAAGATATTGATCCAAGCTCACCAGATATCTGCGGAAAAACTCTGATATACGCTGTTAACGATGCCCATGCAGATATGGTTGTCGATATTCTTAAGGAAATCTATACCAGACAGGGAATCGACAATGATGCTATTGTAAAAATTACTGGCACTACCGCAGATGGTAACCAAAAGAAAATTCAGGAAGTCATTAGAAAATTTAAAAATGAACGCTATCCAAGTGTCGTAGTTACAGTTGATCTTCTTACCACTGGTATAGATGTGCCATCAATTACCAAACTGGTATTTCTCCGCTGTGTTAAATCAAGAATTCTCTACGAGCAGATGCTAGGTCGAGCTACTAGATTATGCTCTGATATTAGTAAAGATCATTTTGAAATCTACGATGCAGTTGGAATCACAGATCGACTTGCAGATTTCACAACAATGAAACCTGTCGTAGCGACTCCAAATGAACAGTTCATTGATCTATATGAAAAGGTCAAAAAGAGTAACGACAGTAAAGAGGTTGAATTCCAGATTGATAAAATTCTAGGAAAAATCCAAAGAAAAGTTAAGAGTATGGATGATCACGCAAAGGAAGCATTCACCGCTCTTACCGGAGGAATAGGTCCTAATGAGTTCATTGAGAAAGTGAAATTCCAAAAGGATTGGAAAGCATCGAAAGCATTCCTGATTGAAAACGAAGCTTTATTCAAAAAGATTGATTCAATCAAGTCAAAAACAATGGAAAAAGCAATCATCGTTTCAGACAAGGAAGATTCTTTAAGGGAACATTCTAGATCTTATGGCGAAAAATATAATCGTCCCGAAGATTATCTTGAAGCCTTTAATAAATACATCAAAGAGAATAAAGAAGAAATTGAGATGCTTAATCTTGTATGTACAAGACCATCTAATCTTACCAGAAAAGCATTGCGCGACCTGCTAACTAAGCTTGAACTTGAAGGGTTCACCAAGAAACAGTTACTATCTGCAATTAAAACTGTTAATAATTCTGATGCAGAAATAAGTGCTGATATTACAACTATTATCAGAAATATTGCTTTGGGGGAACCTCTTATTTCCCATGAAGAAAAAATTGAATCAGCATTTAAGAAACTGTTATCATCCCATGTCTTTACTCAAATAGAAAAGAACTGGCTGCTGAAATTTAAAAAGTATCTTCTAAATGAAGAGGAAACAGTTCTAAATGCTTTTGTTCTCGATGAAGATCCTCGCTTTAAAAATGAAGGTGGTTACAAGAGAATTGATAATCTCTTCAACAATCAGCTTGATAGCTACTTTAAAGAACTAAACGAATATATTTATAACGAAAACGGAATCTCAATCTAATGAAAACCTCTGAAATTGTTCAAAAACTGTGGAACCTGTGCAATGTATTAAGAGATGATGGTATTACCTATCAGGATTATGTAACAGAGCTTACCTATATTCTTTTCTTAAAGATGGCTCAGGAGACTGGTACTGATAACAAGATCCCTGAAGGTTTCAGATGGGAAAATCTTGTAAACAAGAGTGGAACTGAGCTTAAGAAATTCTATAACAAACTCCTATCTACTCTTGGAGGAAAATCAGAAGAAGAGGAAAAAACTCCAAAAATTGTCGTATCACAAGAAATCTTAGATATTTATAGAGGTGCGGCTTCAAAGATTGATGAGCCTAAGAATCTTGAGAAAATCATCAAGGACATCAATGAACTTGACTGGTTTTCTGCAAAAGAAGAAGGTCTAGGTGACCTATATGAAGGTCTTCTGGAAAAGAACGCTAATGAGAAGAAATCTGGCGCAGGTCAGTACTTCACACCAAGGCCACTGATTAATGTCATGACATCTCTTATCAAGCCTCTGGCTGGTGAGCGTTGTAATGATCCGGCATGCGGAACTTTTGGATTCATGATTTCAGCCCATCAATATGTTAAGAAACATACTGATGACTTTATGGAGTTAGATGCTGATACAGCAGAATTTGAATCTAAAGCCGCTTTTACAGGCTGTGAGCTGGTTTCTGATACACACAGACTTGCAATGATGAATGCGCTGCTTCACGACATCAACAGCAAGATTGATAGAGGTGATACACTTTCTCCTTTAGGAAAGACTTTTAACAATTATGATGTTGTTCTGACCAACCCTCCTTTTGGTACAAAGAAAGGAGGAGAACGAGCAAGCCGAGATGATTTATCCTTCGCAACCAGTAACAAACAGTTAAATTTCCTTCAGCATATTTACAGAAGTTTAAAGGCAAATGGTAAGGCAAGAGCTGCAGTCGTTCTTCCTGATAATGTCATGTTTGCAGATAATGACGGAGAGAAAATCCGTGTTGACCTTATGGATAAGTGTAATCTTCATACAATATTAAGACTGCCAACAGGTATCTTCTATGCTAAAGGAGTGCAGACCAATGTTTTGTTCTTTACCAGAGGTGCATCTGATAAAGGCAATACTAAAGAAGTCTGGTTCTATGACATGAGAACCAATATGAGGAGCTTTGGAGTCAGAACACCTCTTACTGTTGATGATTTTAATGATTTCGTAAAAGCATACAATGCTGAAGATCGTCATTCTGTAGATGATCCTCGCTGGACCGTATTAACTCGTGAAGAAATTGCTGCTAAAGGAAATTCTCTTGATTTAGGTCTAATGAAAGATGATTCAAAGAAGGAGATTTCTTTATCAGAACTTGTTGCTCAGAGTGAAGAATTGCTTTCTGAATTCAAAGAAACAATGAACTCACTAGAGTCAATTACCTCAGAGTTAAAACACCTGGAAGAATAACTTTAACAGAATTTTGAGATTACTATGATTAACACCACAATTCCAAATACACTTTTACAGCTAATTAATGGCGGCGAATCCATATCTGTCGAATTTAAAGAATCTCATAAAGCTCTTAACAAGGACGTATATGACACAGTCTGCTCTTTTTCTAATAGAAATGGTGGTCATATATTTTTAGGTGTAAAAAACAATAGTGAGATTATTGGAATTGAAGAAGATTGTATCGAAAAAATAAAAAAACAGTTCGTGGAAACCATTAACAATACAAGCAAAATGTATCCACCTCTGTATTTAACTCCTGTCATGTACGAGATTGATGGGAAAAAGATCCTTTATATCTATGTACCAGAGTCAAACGAAGTATGCCGTTGCGCAGGAAAAATATGGGATCGTAACGAGGATGCAGATATCGATATAACCAATCATGCAGATGAAGTTTATCGACTTTATTCAAGAAAAAGAGGAAGTTATTTCGTAAATAAGGTCACCCGCTTTGGTCTTGAAGATTTGCGACCTGATTTGATTGAAAGAGCTAGAAGGATGACTCGATACAGAGATCAGAATCATCCTTGGTTTTCAATGTCTGATGAAGAAATGCTCAGAAGTTCAAATCTAATCCTAAAGGATGATTATGAACAGATTGAAGGTGTAACATATGCTGGTATTTTATTGTTCGGTAAAGATAGCACCATCATGTCTATTCTTCCACAGCACAAGACAGATGCTATTTTCAGGGTCGTCAATACTGATAGGTATGATGATAGAGATGTTGTAATCACTAACCTTATCGAAAGCTATGATCGTCTGATGGCTTTTGGAAAAAAACACCTTAATGACACCTTCCATCTAGAAGGAATTCAAAGTGTTAGTGCTAGAGATCATATCCTTCGTGAAATTATTTCAAATCTTCTGGTACACAGAGATTTTTCAAGCGCTTATGTCCCAAAGTTAATTATCGAAAAGGATAAGATTGTTACCGAAAATGGTAATCTTTCACATGGATATGGAGCATTAAATCCAATATCCTTTGAACCTGTTTCTAAAAATCCTCCAATAGCAAAAGTATTCCGAGAAATAGGTCTAGCTGACGAGCTTGGTTCTGGTATGCGTAACACCTATAAATACACAAAAATGTACTCCGGACAAGATCCTCAATTTGTTGAGGGTGATGTATTTAGAATAACCGTTCCAATTCCTGATATTGCTACAGCAACTGTTGGTCCTGAGGGACAATCTGATGCTGGTGGCACTCGAAATGGCACTCGAAATGGCACTCAAAATGGCACTCGAAATTCAGTAACAACGGATGAAAATGTTAAACAAACGATTTTAAAACTAATTGACGAAAATCAAAAAATTACTATAGAAGAAATTAGTCAAGAACTAGGTATAAGTGTAAGAACACTTAAACGAAAATTTAAAACAATAGATAATGTTATTTTTGTTGGAAAAGGCAAAAATGGACATTGGGAAATCATTTCTGACGATAAATAAAATAACTGAAAGCTCTGATAAAGATTATGGATATAAGTGACAAATTAACTAATCTAAAGAATCAGCTACTTGATCTTGCAATTAGAGGAAAGCTTGTTGAACAACGACCTGAAGAAGGTACTGCCGAAGAGTTATATGCTCAGATTCAGGAAGAAAAGAATAAACTGATTGCTGAGGGCAAAATTAAGAAGGAAAAGCCTTTACCTGAAATTACTGATGACGAAATGCCTTTTGATATTCCTGAGAGTTGGAAGTGGGTAGCGTTAGGAAATATATGTGAAAAATTAAGTGACGGAATACATTATGCTCCTAATTACACTAAGAAAGGAATTCCTTGTTTTTCTGCAAAAGATATATACGATTCAATGATTCATTTTGATTGTTGTAACTATATATCTGAAGATGATTATCTTTTGATGAAAGATAAGATAAATGTAAAATGTAACAGTATATTAATTACTAAAAGTGGAAGCATTGGAAGGTCTGCAATTATAAGTGAATATTTTAATTTTGGCCTTGTTGAAAGTATTGGAGTAGTAAATCCAATACTTGTTTTTTCTGAATATTTGAAGTTACTTTTAGACTATTTATTTTTTACAGGCAAGAATGACGAGTATACAAGAGGTTTGGGATTAAAACATTTAACACTAAATTTACTAGGGTCAATAAAGGTTCCTCTCCCGCCTCTAGCAGAACAGAAACGTATTGTTGATAAACTTAAGTCTTACCTTGCTGTTATAGATAAAGCAGAAGGATTGATTGAGAAGAAGGCTAATATTGATGAAGAGATTAGGAATAAGATTCTTGATTTAGCAATCAGAGGAAAACTTGTAGAACAGAGACCTGAAGAAGGTACTGCCGAAGAGTTATATGCTCAGATTCAGGAAGAAAAGAAAAAGCTAATTGCAGAAGGCAAAATTAAGAAAGAAAAGCCTTTACCTGAAATCACTGATGATGAGATTCCTTTTGAAATTCCTGAGAGTTGGAAGTGGGTCTATATAGGAAATATTATCGAGCTTGTTTCGGGAAGAGATTTAACTTTACACGATATTTCTTCAGTCCCTTCTGGCTTTCCATATCTAACTGGAGCAAGTCAAATCACTCCTGAAGAAATAATTATAAATAGATGGACAACCAATCCAGCTGTTATTTCTCAATTAAACGATATTCTTCTGACATGCAAAGGAACTGTTGGAAAAATCATAATAAACAACATTGGAGAAATACATATTGCAAGGCAGATAATGGCTTTAAGAAATCGTTCAGTGTGTATTCATAATAAATATCTGAAGTTATTTCTTGAAGACGTTGTGTCATATTTAATATCGAAAGCAAATGGATTAATTCCTGGAATTAGTCGAGAGGATATTCTTTATTTAAAATTTCCTCTTCCTCCACTAGCCGAGCAGAAACGTATTGTTGCAAAAATTGAAGAATTGCTTCCTTATTGTGACAAGTTAAAGTAAAAATCTTGGTTCATCCGGAAAACTGTGGCTGGTAAAAAACATCAAGTAAAAATTATCTAGCTACACACAAAAAAAATGGGCGTTTGTATCATAATTGTATGTAATACCCCCATACTATACATATGAGGGCATTTTCAAAAACACTTAAGAATTATTCTCTGCTTAATCCCTTTCTGATTAACTCATCAAGCTTCATACTCTCTGTTACTAAAGAGTCAAATTTAAAATCGAGGCTTGGCATATAGCGCAGATTTAATCTGCCTGCTAAAGTTGATCTTATAAAGCCTTTTGAGCTGTTAAGACCTTCCATAGCCTTATCGATTTCCTCTTGTGAGTCGGTCAGAAATGAAATGTAAATACGTGCATTTCGTAAATCCGAGGTTACCTTAACCTCAGTTACAGTTGCATTCTTTACACGAGGATCTTTAAGCTCGTTGTGCAGCACATCAGCGATTTCTCTTAAGATTGCTGCAGCAACTCTTTCGTTTCTTCCGTAACTTCTTGGCATATTATCCTTTAATCAAGAGTACGTGCAACTTCTACCTTCTCGAATACTTCGATACGGTCGCCAACACGAACATCCTGGTAGTTCTTCACGCAGATACCGCACTCGGTATTCTGCTTAACCTCTGCTACGTCATCCTTGAAGCGGCGTAATGAATCAAGCTCGCCCTCGAAGATAACGGTATTGTCGCGAAGCACACGGATTGGAGCAGAACGCTTAACCATGCCTTCAACAACCATACAGCCTGCAATAGCACCAAACTTAGGATGACGGAATACGTCTCTAACTTCAGCGTAACCGATAAAGTTCTCACGAACTTCTTTCTTGAGCAGACCAGACATTGCCTTCTTAACATCATCGATTAAGTCGTAAATAACACTATAGTAGTGCAGATCAACAGACTCAGTATCGATAACCTGACGGGCAGGACCGTCGGCACGAACGTTAAAGCCGATTACAACAGCGCTGTCAGCTGCAGCTAAAGTTGCATCGTTAGCGGTAATACCACCTACGCCAGAACCGATAATCTTAACCTGAACTTCCTCATTGCCAAGTTTGATAAGAGCATCTGAAATAGCTTCAACTGAACCCTGAGTATCAGCCTTGAGCACAACCTTGAGCTCTGAGGCATTGTTCTCTGAGAACATAGAGGCAAGCTGTGCACTCTTCTGTTTAGCAATCTTAAGTTCACGGAACTTACCCTGACGGAACAGAGCAACTTCACGGGCCTTCTTTTCATCAGATACTGCGGTAACTTCGTCACCTGCTGATGGAACGCCTGACAGACCGAATACCTCAACAGGGATTGAAGGACCAGCCTCGTTTAATTCCTGTCCCTTTTCGTTACGCATTGCTCTTACGCGACCGTACTGCAGACCACATAAGATGGTGTCACCCTTGTGAAGGGTACCAGAGCGTACAAGCACGGTAGCAACCGGACCACGACCCTTATCAAGTCTTGATTCGATGGTTACACCTTCAGCCATACCGTCATGTACAGCCTTAAGCTCTAAAACTTCAGCCTGAAGAGTAATAGCCTCTAACAGATCATCTACACCCATACCGGTCTTTGCAGATACCTGAACGAACTGGTTTTCACCACCCATCTCCTCAGGGATAACTGAGTGCTGCATCAGCTCATTGATAACGCGCTGTGGCTCTGCACCTGGCTTATCCATCTTGTTGATAGCAACAATCATAGGTACCTTACCTGCCTGAGCATGCTGAATAGCTTCTAAGGTCTGAGGCATTACACCATCATCTGCTGCTACAACTAAAACTACGATATCAGTACACTGAGCACCACGGGCACGCATTGCGGTAAAGGCCGCGTGACCTGGGGTATCTAAGAAGGTAATACCGCTGTTACGGGTCTCTACGTGATAAGCACCGATTCTCTGGGTAATACCACCGGCTTCGCCTACAGCTACCTTTGACTTACGGATATAGTCAAGTAATGAGGTCTTACCATGGTCAACGTGACCCATAATGGTAACCACAGGAGCTCTGGTAGTAGCCTCTGCCTTAACGCCTTCGCGCTGCTGCAGGAGCTGCTCTTCAATCTCGTTTTCCTTACGCAGGATAACCTTGTGGCCCATTTCCTCAGCAACAACCTGAGCGGTTGCCTGATCTAAAACCTGGTTGATAGTTACCATTTCACCTAATTTCATTAAGGTCTTGATAACTTCGGTAGCCTTTACAGCCATCTTTGCAGCCAGATCAGCTACGGTGATGGTCTCACCAATCTCAACATCACGGGTAACAGGTGCTGCAGGACGGTTAAAGCCGTGCTGCTGCTGATTAAGCTTTGCTGCACCCTTAACTGACTTGCCTGCCTTTCCACCCTTCTTGCTGCCGCGTGAGAAGGTATTCTGCTCAGCCTCTTCAAATCTCTTGCTGCCAGTACGTCTGTCAGAGCTGCGGTCACGGTGACGGCCACGGTTCTCTTCTTCACGTTCCTGTCTTGCTTCAGCTTCTCTTACGTATGCAGATGTTGAGTTATCATCATCGTCATCATCATGAGAGCGGGCTTCTTCTTCAGCGGCCCAGCGAGCTTCATTCTCTTCAGCAAGCTTTCTTGCCTCTTCTGCAAGACGCTTTGACTCTTCTTCAGACTTACGCTTCTGCTGTTCTTCAACATTACGGCGTAACTCTTCAGTAGCCTTATCCTCGTGCTTCTCCTTGTGAGGAGCAGGTGCAGATGCAGCCATAGCCTTGGCCTTAGCCTTAGCCTCTTCCTGAGCCTTCTTTAATCTTTCAGCTTCAGCCTTAGCTTCCTGAGCCTTCTTGGCTTCCTCAATCTTCTTTAATTCTGCCTGTCTTAAAGCTTCCTCTTCAGCAGCCTTCTTTGCAGCTGCCTCCTGAGCCAACTGAGCCTTACGCTCCTCTGGGTTTACTAAAACTTTCTTTTTACGCACTTCCACCTGGACATTCTTTGGACCAGATGAAGTGTGGTTTAAAGTCATTGTGCCAGAAGTCTTCTTCTTTAAGGAAAGCTTTGGTCCTGTTGAATTTTCTTGTGTCATCTTATTAAGACCTTCCTCTTAATTACTGCTGGTCCTTAAACCAGTACTCATTACGTGCTGACATAATGATCTCACCAGCCTTCTTCTCATCAAGACCTTCAATGTCGGTGATCTCATCAATTGCCATCTCAGCAAGATCTTCGCCAGTCTTAATACCATGAGCGACCAGTTTCTTTGCCAGGTCCATATCGATACCATCAAGCTTTGCAAGCTTGGCAGCATCGTCATTTGCCATATTCTCAACTACACTCTGAGCAATCTTCTGCAGTTCAGCTGCGGTTTCTTCATCCATACCGTCGATATCTAAAAGCTCTGAAGGCTCAACGTATGCAACTTCCTCTAAGGTGGTAAAACCAGCCTCAGCTAAAGCAGTAGCAAACTCCTCATCAACGTTTAAGTTATCCTGGAAGAATGATACAACCTTGCCAACTTCAGCTTCCATGCTTGAAGCAAGTTCTGCTTCGGTCATAACCTTTAACTTCCAGCCGATAAGGTCGGATGCCAGTCTTACATTCTGACCGTTAGAACCGATTGCAAGAGCTAAGTTCTCTTCTGCTACAGCAATAGAGATTGAGTGGTCTTCCTCGTTAATGATAATGCGGGAAACAACTGCGGGCTCCATTGCATTGGTTACGTACTGAGCAAGGCTCTCATCGTATAATACAACGTCAACCTTCTCACCATTTAACTCAGCGCTTACTGCATTTACGCGAGCGCCACGCATACCGATGCAGGCACCACGTGGATCAATTCTTCTGTCCTTAGAACGTACAGAAATCTTTGCTCTATAACCAGGATCACGAGCAACGCCCATAATCTCAATTACATCTTCTCCGATTTCTGGAACTTCAATTTTGAAGAGCTCCTTTAAGAATTCAGGGGCAGTTCTTGAACAGATAATCTGAGGACCACGGTTTGGCTCAGACTTGATAGCCTGAAGTAAAACCTTGATGCGCTCGCCACGGCCATAGGTTTCACGACCGATTAACTGATCGCGCTTTAATACAGCTTCAGCATTGTTGCCTAAATCAAGAACGAGGTAATCACGGCTTGCCTTCTTAACAGTAGCGGTAATTACATGACCTACTCTGTCGCGCTGCTCTGAAACCACCTGCTCACGCTCAGCATCCTTAACCTTCTGAGACAGAACCTGCTTTGCAGTCTGAATGGTGATTCTGTCAAAAGCAACTGATTCAATCTGCTCTTCAACAATGTCGCCTTCCTTAATTCCTGGATGGTCAACAGAAGCTGCAGCAAGTGAAATCTCCTGTGAAGGCTTCTCTAAAGGTCCATCGGTATCAACTACTACCCAGCGGCGGAAAGTATCATAAGAACCTTCCTTATGATCGATCTGTACGCGTACTAAGATTTCAACGTTATACTTTTTCTTGGTAGCAGTAGCTAAAGCTGTTTCTAGAGCTTCAAAAATCTTATCTCTTGGAATTGCACGTTCATTTGAAAGCGCTTCAGCAATGGCAATAATCTCTTTACCCATTTTATTCAAGACCTCTCTCTAAGATGAGCTTTTAGGAGCTTTTTTGTTGTTTGAAGGAAACTCAGGTACCACTCTTGCAACTGAAATGTTTGCAAAAGCTACTTCAATAGGGCCTGAAATCTTATCGTCAACGGTTAAAATGCCGTCATCGGTAACACTTACAAGGTTGCCTGTAATCTTATGTCTGCCCTGAGTTGGAATACGTAATTCAGCCTTTACAGTTTTACCTGTATAAGCTTTAGCTTGTTCAAGTGTAAACAGGATCCTGTCCAGACCAGGAGAAGAAACCTCAAGAGTATATCTTGGAGCAATCAGATCAGCAGTATCTAAAGCAGGTGAAATTACATCCATAATCTCGCCACACTTATCTACACTGATGCCGTCTTCTTGATCGACAAACACCTGCAGCATAGCCTTGTCGCTGCCGCTGCGGAATCTGATTCCCCAGACGTAAGCATCAAAAGACTCAACAAGAGGAGTCACAAGCTCTGCAATTTTTTCTTCAATGGTTCCAGCCATCAATACCTCTAAAAAGTTTAAAATTCCATAAAAAAAGGACCGCTTTATTAGGGTCCCTTTCTTCCTGAAGTTCCACTATTTCAGATACCTTGGTATCTGGCTCAAGCTCACACTTGAACAGACTTGAGAAGCATAGTTCTCCTCAAGCAATATATTTATACTCCATTTTTAATAAAAATTCAAGTTAATCATGAGCTATGGACGATTTCTTATAAAGCTTTAAAACATTTACAGAAGTTGCATCTGAACTTAATACTTCAATTACAAAATCATTTACCGCAAGAGACTCGCCCTGCTTAGGTACAGACTGGAATTTATCAAGTACAAAGCCACCTATGGTCTTGTAATGCTCTGAAGGAGGGATGGCAAGACCAGTCACTCTTTCAACATCAGGCAGGATGGCATCTGCATCAACTCTGTAGCAGTCATTGCCTAAAACCACAACTTCCGGGGTCTCGCTCTTTTCAGGCATCTCACCGGTTACTTCCTCAAGAATATCGTGAACCGATACCACACCCACAAAAACACCGAACTCATCATAGACAAAGCCAAAGTACTTCTGAGATTTTTTAAACTGATCAAGAGCTCTTAATACGTTGATGGTCTCAGGAATATAAAGAGGTTCTAAAACCAGCTTTTCAAGATCTGAAACCTCACTTTTGCCCTGCAGCAGATGACCTAGAACCTTTGCTCTTTGTACATAGCCTAAAGGCTGATCCTTATGACCGTTCTTGTAGGCAATGAGATTGGACTTTGTCGACAGAATTGCCTTCTTTAAAGTGCTCTGCTTGGAGCCGTCAAGCTTTAACATCTGCAGATCGGTTCTTGCTGTCATAACAGCTTTTACAGGAAGTGAAGACAGCTGCAGCACGCGGGATACCATCTCCTTTTCCTGGCTGTTGAAGATATTAGCGCTAGGTCTTGAGACAATCGCTTCCTGGAAAGATGGCACATCATCAGATTTTGATCCTAATAAACGCAGTACCATATGAGCTGCAATCTGCCGGCTCTGCATATTTGAGCTGTGCTTGAGCTTTAAAACATTCTTTCTTGAGATCTGATTGAAAAGCTCGATTAACAGTGAGAATCCGATTGCTGAATACAGGTATCCTTTTGGCACTATGATATGGAAACCTTCCATAATCAGCGAAAAGCCGATTAAAAGGAGGAAGCCAAGACACAGAATTACCAAAGTAGGATGCTTTGAAACGAACTCTGCAATCAGACCTGAAGCCCACATTAAAAGGCCCATCGCAATGGTTACGGCAATGACCATAATATAGACATGATTGGTCATACCAACTGCGGTAACGATAGCGTCAGCTGAGAAGAGGGCATCAAGGATCATAATCTGAGTTGCCACAATAAAAAATGATTTACCTGCAGCTGAACTTACAGAAACTGACTCATCTGATCCTATAGAGCCTTCAAGCTTTGAATGGAGCTCTTCTGTAGATTTATATATTAAGAAAGCACCACCTAGCAGCATTAAGAGATCTCTTGTTGAACAGTTAAAATCAAACACTGTAAAAAGAGGTTCTGTCATTGCTACAACATAGGCTGCAAACATCATCAGCACAATTCTTATGAGCAAAGCTCCGCCTAAACCTACATAGCGGGCCATTCGTCCCTGTTTAGGAGGAAGTTTTGCTGACAGGATAGCAATGAATAAAAGGTTGTCTATGCCAAGAACAATCTGAATTGCTGTCAGGGCTAAAAGACCAATTAAAGCAGTAGGATCGGTTACCCACTGCATATCAAATAAAAGATGCTGTGAATTAGTAACTGCGTCCATGATTATGCTCTATGAAACAAGAAGAGATCTAAACTTAATGTTTTTAAATAGTTTAAATTCTGAAGGATTTGGTTAATAAAATTTAAAAATTTCGGGTGTGAGCTCATATTTAAAGCCTTAAAAATATTATCTTCCCTTTTATTTTAATCAAAATAATGTCAAGTATTTGTGATTTCTTTTATAAAGTCAAAATACGTTTTTTTTGCACAAAAAAAATCTCCTGACCTGTGTCAGGAGATCATCTGTTATTTTCTGAAATTGCCTCGACTCTTAACTCTGGTACCAAAGCGGTTTTCCTTAGTACCTCTGTCATAGCCGTTTTTACCAGAACGTGATGATGAATCATCAGAACGGCGGCTTACAATTCTGCCTTTAAAACCATCATTCTTTGGCTCTTCACGAGAATAAGATCTGCCCTTAACGAATGAACGCTTTTTAAAGCCTTCATCAGCATCATCCTTTCGACTGATACTGCCGTATGGTTTTGAGCCTGACTTTTTAAAATCCTTCTTATTGTCATCTTTTTTAAAGGCTGATGAAACTCTTCTTGTTGATCCAGAAACCTTAGGCTTTGCAGAAGGATTCTTTTTAAACTTTGAAACACCAGCTTTTAAATCTATTGACGGAGCCAGCTCTTCAATAGGATCTAATCTTACAGCCTTTCTTAAACGGTTTAATTCATTTAGACTGAGCTCTCTGAACTGACCTGTCTTTAAGTTAGGATCTAAATCAATGCCAGCATACTTGATTCTGATAAGACGACTTACCTTAAGACCAACAGCTTCCCAAAGTCTTCTTACTTCTCTCTTTCTGCCTTCTTTTAAGGTTACGTGATACCAGGCGTTTCTGCCTTCACCACCTACATAGTTAATCTTTGAAAAAGAAGCCTTGCCATCTTCTAACATCACACCAGAGAGCAGTGAACTGAGTTGTTCTTCTGTTACCTCACCATAGATTCTGGCTGCATACACACGCTCAACCTCATACTTAGGATGCATCAGTGCATTTGCAAGTTCACCATCAGTTGTAAATAACAGCAACCCAGAAGTATTGATATCAAGTCTGCCAATATAGATCCAGCGTCCAGATGGCGGTGTTGGAATATGATCATAAACAGTTGGTCTGTTTTCAGGATCGGATAAAGTGGTAAGTTCACCTTCAGGCTTATGGTACATTAAAACTCTGCAGGCAACCTTCTGAGTCTCAGGTGAGAACACGGTTCTGCCATCAATCTTAACAGTAATGCTGTCAGCCTCATAACGATCGCCTACAGTGGCAATCTGGCCGTTTACAATTACTCTGCCTTCTAAAATCATGCTTTCAAGTGATCTTCTTGAAGCAATTCCTGCACGGGATAAAATTTTCTGTAACTTCTCAGTCATATATTTTTCAATTCATAAAAAAGGCAAAGAGCCTAAATAAAACAAAACCACGTCATTCTATCATCAAACACAAAGATAATCGATTAACGAAAAGATCAATTTTTTTCAATTATAAAACTCAACTTTTGCATTTGGATTTTAGCTCCAAATGCTGATAACAATGCGGTTTAACACTGCATTTGCTCTTTAAAATACGATTTTTGATTATCAAGAA
>ONCB01000133.1 GCA_900316175.1 uncultured Succinatimonas sp. | reverse complement strand
AGGATTTGAGCAGCTTTTCCAATTGAAATGATTTTATTCATAAACGTCAACAATACCTCATAAATATTATGAGATATTGTAAACAATTTATACATTTAATGCAACTGTAACTAACCCTGCATTGATGGATTCCATAATTACTCCAAATTAAAAAGTTGGAGTAATTATATCAATTAAAAAAGTGATGTAATTGAAATTAAGAAAAATGGTTCAAAAATGGTGCTAACTGTATACCTGATTAGGCACTGGCTACATCCATTTTGTGCGTTGATATTTCTTTTGCAGAGGTTTCATTTTTTCCTGTTTCATCTGATTTTTTGTTTTCATCAGAAACATTTGAAAATGAATTTACGGAAGTTTTGTTTTCTTTGTCAGAATTGATATCTTTCCTGTCATCTTTGCTTGCAGGATCATTTTCTTCTAAAACTTTACGGCTGGCCTCATTAAGTTTCTGCTGAGCTTCAGCTGCAACTTTCATATCCTGTCCAGATGGCTCTGCCGGAGCTTTTGCAGCACGAATAACCTGCTGCATTTTTTGAACAGTCTTTGATGGGGTGCTCTCTTCGGACATATCGATATTTACATGTCCATCAGTTATATAATCCTTACCGTCAGGACCTTTTTCTTTTTCATAGACTGGTGCACCTGCATACTGACCGCCTACACGGGCATGAGCCTGTTCGTGAGTTCTGACTTCTGTATCACGATCTTTCATCTGGTTTACTTTTTTCTGCTCGGCGTCAGTTAATTTTTCACCATTTGATTTGCGATCGTTGTCTTTGTCAGTCTTCTTTTCAGGATTATCGCTCTTATCAGTATCTTTGCTCTTATCTGATTTGTTTTCTTCTACAGTTTCTTTAATCGGATCTTTTACAATGCTATTTTCATCTTCTGCATCATCTGATTTTTCGTCATTGTAAAATTCGACGGTCTTTTTCTCAAAAGGATCACTTAGCTGTGAAGTGCCTGTAAAAGATGGTTGTGAAAAAGCTTTGTAAGCTGCCATAGCCTGATAGCGATTACGAGAGAAGTGCTGATTCTGCGAACCTTCGTCTTTCTTGTTTGAAAGAGTTACAAGATCATTTTTCAGGTAGGAGGATTTGTCTTCAGAATTATCTGTAGCAATTGAAGAGACGTGGCCAGCCTCAGCCTTACTGGTGTGTCCAGCATGCTGTCTTTCAATATGATGAAAGCTTGTGTCTATCAATGCCATAGTTACATTACTCCTTAACTCCTATATCGGCATCTTTAAATATAAACTTTAATTTTTTTATAATTTTTAATCTGTTAAAAATCAATTAATTAAAAAATAAATAAAAAAATAATTAAAAAGTTATAAACATAAAAAGCACATTCGTTCATCGAATGTGCTTTTTTGAATTTATCTATAAAAGATTAAATTGCGTCACCGAACATAACTGAGATAGATTCGTCGTTGTTGATGCGACGGATTGCCTCAGCAAGGGTAGGTCCTAATGATACATATCTGAACTTACCGGTAGCCTTGAACTTCTCAGTTGCTGGAATGGTGTTGGTTACAACGATGGTATCGATTACGCTGTTCTTGATGTTCTCGTAAGCAGCGCCTGATAATACAGGGTGAGTACCGTAAGCGATAACCTTCTTAGCACCACGCTCCTTTAATGCAGCAGCAGCCTTGCATAAGGTACCGCCAGTATCAATCATATCGTCAACGATGATACACTCTTTGTCCTTAACTTCACCGATTAAGTTCATAACTTCTGATACGTTAGGACGTGGACGACGCTTGTCGATAATTGCGATAGGAGCATCGTTTAAGAGCTTTGAGATAGCACGTGCACGTACAACACCACCCATATCTGGTGATACGATGCATGGATTCTCAAGGTTTAAATTCTTGATGTCTTCTACGAAGAGTTTTGATGAGTAGCAGTTGTCTACAGGTACATCGAAGAAGCCCTGGATCTGCTCTGCATGTAAATCAACGGTTAAAACTCTGTCTACGCCAACTGATGATAATAAGTCAGCAACAACCTTAGCGGTAATAGGCACACGAGCAGAACGAACACGTCTGTCCTGACGGGCATAACCAAAGTAAGGGATTACTGCAGTAATACGGCCGGCAGAAGCACGACGTAATGCGTCAACCATAACTAATAACTCCATTAAGTTATCGTTGGTTGGTGCACAGGTTGACTGAATGATGAAGGTGTCGCAGCCACGAACGCACTCGTTGATCTGAACATGTACTTCGCCATCAGAGAACTTGTCTACAGTAGCATCTGCAAGATTAGTATATAAGCATTTTGCAATTTCGTTTGCAAGTTCTGGTGTTGCATTACCAGAGAAGAGTTTTAAATCAGACATAAAATATCTCGATTGTTGGTGGAAGAATTAGTGCATATTATATACAAAATCCCGTGATTTTGATCACGGGATTTAAAATATTTATGCTCCGATTGCATGCTCCTGTTTTGAAGCTGCTGCAACCATTGCTGCGTTGCGTTCCTTACGTTTCTGCTTTCTTACCATGAGAACCCATGAGATAAAGGCAAAGAAGGATACGATAAGCACAATTACTGAGGCTAACGCATTAATTTCTGGTGAAAGACCACGTCTTACGCTTGAGAAAATAAGCATTGGAAGAGTGGTTGAGTTTGGACCTGCAACGAATGAGGTAATAACCAGATCGTCCATTGACATGGTAAAGGAGAGCAGGAATGCTGCTACTTCAGATGGCATGATTGATGGAAGAATGATTACAAAGAATACCTTCATTGGACCTGCGCCCAGATCTTTTGCAGCCTCTTCAATTGAGATATCAAGTTCAACAAAACGTGATCTGATAACTACAGTTGCATAGGCTGAACAGAAGGTTACGTGCGCAATCCAGATTGAAATAATTCCTCTGTCAGAAAAAATAGGAACAATGTTGCCTAATGTTACAAATAAAAGTAACAGTGCAAGACCTGAGATAACCTCTGGCAGAATCATTGGTGCAGTCATGAAAAGCATGAATGCACTTTCACCTGTAAATTTATGAACTCTTACCATTACATATGCTGCAAGAGTACCGATTACAACGGAAGCTGCTGCGGTCATTAACGCAATGGTAACAGAAATGCCAACTGCTGAGATAATAGCTGAGTTATGAAACAGCGCGTTGTACCATCTAAAGGAGAAGGCTGTCCATACAGTTACCATCTTTGACTCGTTGAATGAGTAGGCAACCAGAGTCACGATTGGCAGATACAGAAATGTTAATGCCAGAACAATGATAAATGTTCTTATAATGGCGTTTTTTGTTTCTTTCTTTATATACATGATTACATTGCTCCGCCTTTACGCTGATTCTTGAAGAATCCGATGATAGGTATAGCCATAATGGTAAGCATGGTAATTGCAACTGCTGAAGCCAGAGGCCAGTCGCGGTTGTTAAAGAATTCCTGCCATAAGATTCTACCGATTAAGATAGAGTCCTTACCGCCTAAGAGCTCAGGAATTACGTACTCACCGATCGCAGGGATGAACACAAGCATTGAGCCTGCGATAATACCTGAACGGGTCTGTGGTACTAATGCTGAGAAGAATGTCTTTACAGGTCTGCAGCCTAAGTCCTGAGCAGCTTCAATTAAGCTATAGTCAACCTTCATTAAGGCTGAGAACAGTGGCAGCACCATGTAAGGCAGATAACAGTAAACAATACCGATGTAAACAGCAAGATCAGTCTGCAGCATATGCATTGGATGATCGATAATGCCAAGAGCCATGAGAATATCGTTAATAATACCGTCACGCTTTAAAATGGTCATCCAGGCATAGATTCTTACTACAAAGGAAGTCCAGCTAGGCATAATAATCAGAATGAACAGAATATTACGTGTAGCAGTCTTTGCTGTAGCCAGAGCCCATGCTATAGGATAACCGATGATAAGGCACAAAATGGTTGAGAAGGTTGCAACCTGAATGGACTTCAGGTATGACTTCATATAGGTACCATCAGGATCGGTAAAGATATTGGTATAGTTCTCAAGGTGCAGAATGATCTGCATTGCTCCATCTTCAAACGTAACAATTGGAGAATATGGAGGAATTGCAATCTCTGTAACTGAGAAAGAAATCTTAAAAATAATTAAAAATGGAATTAAAAAGAACAGAATCATCCAAGTGTAAGGCACAAAGATGAGAGCTCTTTCTCTCCATGTAATTTTTTTACCAGGCACGAAACGTGGTGGTGGTCTGTGTCCTCTTGATACAGGACGCTTGCTCAAAATACCAGCCATTGTTTTTAATCCTTTAGAAGGTCAGAGCAATACAGGATTCTGGATCCCAGCTTAAGAACACCTGATCATCCCAGGTAGGAAGACCAACATTAAATCTGTCTACGTTAGGCAGAGTTGAAGTTACGATTCTTCCTGATGGCAGACGTACGTAGTAAATTGAGATATCGCCAAGATATGCGATGTTTTCAACAGTACCGGTACACCAGTTAGATTCTTCTTCTGGCTGTTCACGTGAGATGTAAATCTTTTCTGGTCTCATTGCAATAGAAAGTGGCATGCCGTCAGCGATATCGATATCATGCTTTAATTCAATAGGACGCTTGAAATCGTCACATTTGATAATTGAGCAGTGAATATCTGATGAAACCAGGGTACAGTCAAACATGTTTACAGAGCCGATGAATTCAGCAGAGAAACGACAGTTAGGGTTTTCGTAGATTTCACGTGGACCGCCAATCTGAACGAACTCACCACGATCCATAATGGCGATGCGATCTGCCATGGTCATGGCCTCTTCCTGATCATGGGTAACCATGAGGCAGGTAACGCCAACGGAGTTAATAATGTCAACAAGCTCGAGTCTCATCTGTTCACGAAGCTTCTTATCAAGTGCACCCATTGGCTCGTCTAATAAGAGCAGACGAGGCTCTTTAGCAAGTGATCTTGCCAGTGCTACACGCTGACGCTGACCACCTGAGAGCTGGAAAGGCTTTCTGTCAACGTAATCTTCCATATGTACGAGCTTTAACATCTTTTCTACTCGTTCATTGATTACGTCTTTTG
>ONCB01000001.1 GCA_900316175.1 uncultured Succinatimonas sp. | reverse complement strand
GACAATCATGCAAGTCCCTCGGATTGAGAAGATCACCCTGAATATGGGTGTTGGTGAAGCAGTTGCAGACAAGAAAGTTTTAGAGAATGCTGCACGCGATATGACCGCTATTGCAGGTCAGAAGCCACTGATCACCAAAGTTCGTAAATCTGTAGCGGGCTTCCATATTCGTGAGGGCTATCCAATCGGCTGTAAAGTTACCCTGCGCGGTGAGCGTATGTGGGAGTTCCTCGAGCGTTTAATTGTGATTGCAATTCCACGTATCCGTGATTTCCGTGGTTTATCTGCTAAGTCTTTCGACGGCAGAGGAAATTACTCAATGGGCGTACGTGAGCAGATCATTTTCCCTGAGATCGATTTCGATAAAGTTGATGCTGTTCGTGGTTTAGATATTACTATCACCACCACTGCTAAGACCGATGAAGAAGGCAGAGCACTTCTTGAGGCATTCAACTTCCCATTCCGTACTCAGGCCAACAAGTAATTCGAGGACGAACTAATGGCAAAGACTTCAATGATTTACAGAGATCTCAAGAGAAAGCGTTTAGCTGAGAAGTATGCAGCAAAGCGTGCAGATCTCAAAAAGATTATTTCTAGCGTATCTGCTTCTGATGAAGAGCGTTTCGCTGCAGTTCAGGCATTAGCTGCTCTGCCTCGCGATTCAAGCCCTTCACGTCAGCGCAATCGCTGCAGTGAGACTGGTCGTCCACATGGTTACTTACGTAAGTTCGGCTTATGCCGTATCAAGCTGCGTGAGCACATGATGCGTGGCGAAATCCCTGGTCTGCACAAGGCTAGCTGGTAAGAGGAGAGATACAAATGATGCAAGATCCTATTGCGGATTTATTAACCCGCATTCGCAACGGCCAGGCATCTGGCAAAGTTTCCGTTTCATTACCTTCATCAAAGTTAAAGGTAGCTATTGCTAACCTTTTATTAAAGGAAGGTTACATTGCCTCTGTTTCAGAGAACGGTGACGTTAAGAAAGTTTTAGAAATTGGCCTTAAGTACTACGAAGGTGCTCCAGTTATCGAGTTAATCCAGCGTGTTTCACGTCCTGGTCTTCGTATCTACAAGAGAAGCAATGAGTTACCAAAGATCATGAATGGTTTAGGTATCGCTGTTATCTCTACTTCAAAAGGCTTAATGACCGATCGTGCTGCCCGTAAGGACGGCCTGGGCGGCGAAGTTATCTGCTACGTCGCATAATAGGAGGCAACATGTCACGTATTGCTAAGGAACCTGTAGTAGTTCCTCAGGGCGTCGAAGTTGCTATCGACGGCCAGAAAGTTACCATCAAGTCTAAGTCAGGCGAGATGAGCTTAAATGTACATCCATTAGTTTCTGTAACTCTCGACAATGGCGCTTTAAAGGTTGCTGTTAAAGATGAGTCTAAAGAAGCTAATATGCAGTCAGGTACCACCCGTGCTCTGTTAAACAACTATGTTGTTGGCTTAGACAAGGGCTTCGTAAAGGCTATGAAGTTAGTAGGTGTTGGTTACCGTGCAGCTGTTAAGGGTAATGTTTTAAACCTTGTTTTAGGTTATTCACACCCAATCGACTTCGAGTTACCAAAGGGTGTAACCGCTGAAGTTCCTTCACAGACTGAAGTTGTGTTAAAGAGCTTCGATAAGGCTTTATTAGGCCAGGTTGCAGCTAAGGTTCGCGCATTCCGTGCTCCAGAGCCATATAAGGGCAAGGGCGTTCGTTATGCAGACGAAGTTATCCACATTAAAGAAGCTAAGAAGAAATAATAGGGTGGCATAATATGTTCGAAAAGAAAATAGCTCGCATTCGCCGCGCTACTAAGTCTCGTGCAAAGATGCGCGAGTTAGGTGTAACCCGTTTAGTTGTTACCCGTACTCCACGTCACATCTATGCTCAGATTATCAGCAATGATAACCGTGTTTTAGCTTCAGCTAGCACTTTAGATAAAGATCTTGTTAAGGATCTTAAGAGCACCGGCAACGTAGAAGCAGCCAAGGTAGTTGGTAAAGCTGTTGCAGAGCGTGCAATTGCAGCTAAGGTTGAAACCGTAGCTTTTGACAGATCAGGCTATCAGTATCACGGTCGTGTAGCAGCATTAGCTGACGCAGCTCGTGAAGCCGGCCTTAAGTTCTAGGAGTGTGAAATGCAGCACAAAGATGAAACTCAAGCTGGCGAATTACAAGAGAAGTTAGTCGCTGTTAATCGCGTAGCTAAAGTAGTAAAAGGTGGTCGTATTTTCTCATTCACCGCTCTGACTGTAGTTGGTGATGGTAACGGCCGTGTAGGTTATGGTTATGGCAAGGCAGGCGAAGTTCCAGCTGCTATTCAGAAGGCAATTGAGCAGGCTCGTCGTAACGTTAACAATAATATCACTCTTAACAATGGAACCTTATTCCACGCTGTTAAGGGCGAGCACTCAGGCTCAATGGTTTACATGCAGCCTGCTTCAGAAGGTACCGGTATTATTGCTGGCGGTGCTATGCGTGCCGTTTTAGAGGTTGCTGGTGTTCGTAACGTGTTAGCTAAGGCTTATGGTTCAACCAACCCAATTAACGTAGTTCGCGCTACTGTTGCAGCTTTAGCTTCAATGCGTACTCCTGAGTCAATCGCTGCAAAGCGTGGCTTATCAGTGAAGGAAATTTTGGAGTAAAAAATGGCAGAAAAGAAAACCGTTAAAGTTACTCTGATTAAGAGCACTATTGGTCGTCAGCCAAAGCACATCGCTACCGTTAAGGGTTTAGGCTTACGCCGTATTCGTCACACTGTTGAGCTCGAGGATACTCCTTCAGTTCGCGGTATGATTAACAAGGTAAGCTATCTGTTAAAGGTAGAGGAGTAAGATAATGCGTCTAGATACTTTAAAGCCTGCAGAGGGCTCACGTAAAGCAGCTGTTCGCGTAGGCCGTGGCTGCGGTTCAGGCTTAGGCAAGACCTGTGGCCGTGGTGTTAAGGGTGCTGGTGCACGTAAGAGTGCCCACAAGCGTCCAGGCTTCGAAGGCGGTCAGATGCCAATGAAGATCCGTTTACCAAAGTTTGGTTTCTGGTCTCCTAAGGCATATGTAACTACTGAAGTTACCTTAAACGATTTAAATCGTATCGAAGGTGATGTTGTTGATATGGAAGCTTTATTAGCTGCACGTCTCATCAACAAGCGTGTTAAGTTTGTGAAGGTTGTTTTATCACGCGTTCCAAACTTCACCAAGAAGATCACCTTAAAGGGTTTAGGTGTTACCAAGGGTGCTAAGGCTGCTATTGAGGCAGCTGGCGGTACCGTTGAAGTTGCAGATTATGTAACCGATGCACAGGCTCGTTTACAGAAGTCTAAAGAGAAGTCAGCTGCTAAGCAGAAGGCTCGCTTAGACAATCTCGCAGCAGTTGGTATCCAGAAACCTGCTAAGAAGACTGCCGAGCAGAAAGCAGCTAAGAAAACTGCTAGAGCTTAATAAATAACAAGGGGGGCAAAAGCCCCCTTTAAAGAGGTTTGCATGGCTAGAAAGTCGCTATTTGATAGAAGTCGTGAGTTAGCTGAACAGCAGAATAAAGGCACTGGCGAAATTCGTCAGCGTCTTATGTTTGTTGTTATAGCTTTAATCATGTTTCGTCTGGGATCATACGTTCCTGTTCCTGGTGTAGATGTTAGCGCGCTTCAGCAGACATTCGACAGTAGCAAAGATACCATTATTGGCATGTTCAATATGTTTTCAGGTGGTGCTCTTGAGCGTGCATCTGTATTAGCATTAGGTATTATGCCATATATTTCTGCATCAATTATTATCCAGCTGCTTTGTGTAATTAACAAAAATCTGTCTGAGCTCAAGAAAGAGGGTGAGTCAGGTCGCCGTAAGATTACACAGTACACCAGATATGCAACTCTAGTTCTGGCTACAGTTCAGGCTGTTGGTGTAGCAACAGGTATCCCAAGCATGATTCAAGGATTAGTTGCTAATCCTGGTTTTGGTTTTTACTTTGTAACTACCATCTGTCTTGTAACTGGTACCATGCTGTTGATGTGGTTAGGTGAACAGATTACTGAGCGTGGAATTGGTAATGGTATTTCCCTTATCATTTTCGCTGGTATCGTAGCAGGTCTGCCATCAGCACTTGCTAGAACCTTCGAACAGACACGTCAGGGTGATCTTTCAACTATCGCATTACTGATTATTGGTGTAGTTGTTGTCCTTGTGACCTTCTTCGTGGTTTTCGTTGAGCGCGGTCAGCGTAAGATTGTTATCGAATATGCTAAGCGTCAGGTAGGTAATAGAATTTACTCTCAGCCACGCTCTCATTTACCATTAAAGATCAATTTATCAGGTGTTATTCCAGCAATTTTTGCTTCGTCAATAATTCTGTTCCCTGGTACAATTTTGACTATGATTGGCGGTCCTCAGGGCAAAGAGGCTTCTACTGTAGAAGAAGTTCTTCAGCAGATTGCTTTATTTGTTTCTCCTGGCCAGCCTCTGTATGAACTGCTGTATGCAGCTGCAATTGTGTTCTTTACTTTCTTCTATACCGCTATGGTTTTCAATCCTCGCGAGATGGCAGACAACTTAAAGAGAGGCAATGCATTCATTCCAGGTATTCGTCCTGGTGAACAGACAGCAAGATTCATCGATAAGGTAATGACCCGCTTAACTTTAGGTGGTTCTATCTACATGGTATTAGTATGTCTGATTCCACAGTTACTTATGAACTGGTTTAACGTTCAGTTCTATTTCGGTGGTACATCCTTACTGATTATCGTAGTGGTTTCAATGGACTTCGTAGCTCAGCTTCAGAGTCACATGATGAACAGCCAGTACGGTGATATCATGAGAAAGGCAAACTTAAAGAATTATGGTCGATAATCATCTAATTGGAGATTAGAAATGAAAGTTGGTGCTTCAGTTAAAAAAATCTGCCGCAACTGCAAAGTAGTTCGTCGTCACGGTGTAGTACGTATTATCTGTGAGAATCCAAAGCATAAGCAGCGTCAGGGCTAATGCTTGTTCAGATGTGTAAAAATAATTTGCACATTTGAATTAAAATCTGTATAATCATACAGCTTGAAAAAGCACAAGGATGAGAGTCTTTGTGCTTTTCTGACAATGCCAAAGTGCACTATAAGGGGTTATCGCGTATCCTAACGGGCTTTGCGATAACCATGTTTTAAACCGACCTATATTTAGGAGATCAATAGTGGCCCGTATAGCTGGCATCAATGTGCCTGATCAAAAGATTGCCGTGATTGCTCTGCAGTCAATTTATGGCATCGGCCCAACTCGTGCAGCTGAAATTTTAGCTGCAGCAGGTGTTGACCAGTCTGCTAAGTTCAAAGATTTAGACGAGAACACAGTAGATAAGGTTCGTGCCGAAGTAGCAAAGTTCACCGTTGAAGGTGACCTTCGCCGTGAAATTTCAATGAACATCAAGCGCCTAATGGACTTAGGTACTTATCGTGGTTTACGTCACCGCAGAGGTCTTCCTGTACGTGGTCAGCGTACTAAGACTAATGCACGTACTCGTAAGGGTCCACGTAAGAGCATCAAGAAGTAGGAGAGCTTAGATGGCAGAAGAAATCAAGAAAGAGCAGCAGTCAGCTGCATCACGCACCCGTTCTGGCAAGCGCTCAAAGAAGCAGGTTGCTGACGGTGTTGCACACATCCATGCATCTTTCAATAACACCATTGTAACTATCTCTGATCGTCAGGGTAACGTTTTATCATGGGCAACATCTGGTGGTTCAGGCTTCCGTGGTTCACGTAAGTCAACCCCATACGCTGCACAGGTTGCTGCTGAGCGTGCAGGTGAAGCTGCTAAAGAATATGGTGTAAAGAATCTTGAAGTGTTGGTTAAGGGCCCAGGTCCTGGTCGTGAGTCTTCAATCCGTGCATTAAATGCTCAGGGTTACAAGATCACTAACATCACTGATGTTACCCCTATCCCTCATAACGGTTGTCGCCCACCTAAGAAGCGTCGCGTATAACCCTAGTTCAAGTTTTGGAGAAAGATAAATGGCAAAATATACAGGTCCAGCCCTGAAATTAAGCCGCCGTGAGGGTGTTGACTTATTCTTAAAGTCAGGCGTTCGCGCAATTGAGGACAAGTGCAAGTTAGAAACTGCTCCTGGTCAGCATGGCGCAAACAAGCCTCGCCTGTCAGATTACGGCATGCAGTTACGTGAGAAGCAGAAGGTTCGTCGTATTTACGGCGTTCTCGAGCGTCAGTTCCGTAACTATTACAAGAAAGCATCAAGAATGCAGGGTAACACCGGCGAAATCCTGTTACAGCTTCTTGAGGCTCGTCTGGACAACGTAGTTTATCGTATGGGTTTTGGTTCAACCCGTATGGAAGCTCGTCAGTTGGTAAGCCACAAGGCAATTACTGTTAACGATAAGATCGTAAACATTCCTTCTTACCAGGTTCAGCCTTCAGACGTTATTGCTGTTCGCGAAAAGGCAAAGAAGCAGTTACGTATTAAGGCAGCAATCGACTTATCCGGTCAGCGTGCTCTTAAGCCAACATGGATCGATGTTGATCACGATCATATGAAGGGTACTTATAAGAACAATCCTGAACGTGCTGAGCTACCTTCTGATATTAAGGAAGCGCTCATCGTCGAATTGTATTCTAAGTAATATAGGCAACATTGCCAGCACCGCTTTATTATTGTGGGGTATCTCTAGTGTCTGTTGTTGAACTGCTAAAGCCAAAGCCTGTTGACTATACCGAAGTTAGTCCAAATCATGCACGTTTAGTGCTTGAGCCATTGGAGCGTGGTTTCGGTTATACTTTGGGCGTAGCTTTAAGTGGAATTTTACTAAAGACCCTGTCTGGTAACGCAATTGATGCGTTCCAGATGGCGGGCGTAAAGGATATTAACAGCTCAAAGAGTGATCTCGTTGAGAATCTGTTCGATGTGGTTATTAATTTAAAATCACTTGGTATCAGAACTGAAGAGCCTCTTAAAGAGCCTGTTTGGTTAACAATTGAAAGACGTGGTGAAGGTGAAGTTCACGCTTCTGATATCACCTGTCCAGATTTTATATCTTTTGTTGACCCTGAAGCTCGTATTTGCACTCTAAAAGGTGCCAAGGCTTCGTTGTCGATGAAACTTCGCGTAACTTCAGGTCAGGGTTACGTAATGACAACTTCAGAAAAGCATTTACCTGCAGATTCTGAGGATGTTGTTCTTATCGATGCAAACTACAGCCCAATCCGTCGCTATGTCTACGAAGTAGAGTCAGCACGTGTTGAGCAGCGTACAGATTTAGATAGATTAGTAATCAACTTAGAAACTGATGGAACAGTAGCTCCTGAAGTTGCTCTGATGAATGCTTCTAACATGATTTGTGGCAGCATTGATAACATCATTGATAAGGAAGAGATCAGTGAGCGAGTAATTGCTCCTGTCGCTCCTCCAATGCCTGATCCTGTTTTAATGCAGTTAGTAGACGATTTAGAATTAACTGTTCGTTCTGCAAACTGTCTGAAAGCGGAGTCAATCATTTACATCGGCGATTTGGTACAAAGAACTGAAGTTGAGTTACTTAAGACACCTAACCTCGGTAAGAAATCTTTAACTGAAATTAAGGATATTCTTGCTCAGCGTAATCTGTCATTAGGTATGCGTGTGGCCAACTGGCCTCCACCAGGACTTCGTGTGCCAAATAAATAATTGTATTGAAGGAATTAAAAAATGAGACATCGTACAAGTGGTCGTCATTTAGGTCGTACTGCAGCTCACCGTGCTGCTTTATACCGTAACCTGGCTAAGGCTTTATTAACCTTCGAAGTAATCAAGACTACTGTGCCAAAGGCAAAAGAGTTACGTCGCTTCGTTGAGCCTTTAATCACCTTGGCTAAGGTTGATACTGTTGCAAACCGTCGCTTAGCATTTGCACGTCTTCAGGATGAAGCTGTTGTTGCTAAGTTATTCAACGTTATCGGCAAGCTTTCAGCTAACCGTAACGGCGGCTACACCCGTATCTTAAAGGCTGGTTTACGCGCAAATGATGCAGCTCCAGTAGCTTACATCATGTTAACCGACCGTCCAGAAGTTGCTGAAGAGTCTGACTCAAAGGCAGCTGAATAATGCTTGAGGGCGCTATATGCGCCCTTACAGAATTCTAGCTTACTAACTGTACTAAAAACGAGGGTGATACCTTGGATCAGATCATTGATTCTATTAAGCCAAATATTAAGGATGTTACCGAGCTTTCTCATAACGTTAGCCGTGTAATTCTTGAGCCATTTGAGCGTAACTATGCTCAGATTGTAGGCACAGCACTCCGTCGTATTATGCTGTCCTCTATTCCTGGATATGCCATCACCGAAGCGGAGATTGATGGTGTAGTGCATGAATACAGTGCAGTAGAAGGCATCCAAGAAGATATTCTTCTTATTCTCTTAAATCTCAAAGAAGTTGCTGTTGCTTCTGAAGGATCATTAAGGGACGATCCTGTTCTTCATATCAGAAAGAAGGGAATCGGTCCTGTTACCGCTGCAGATATTCAGTGCCCACAGGGTATTGAAATCCGCAATCCTGAGCAGATTATCTGTCACTTAACTGATGACAATAAAGAACTCAATATGAGTCTTTATGTTTCACGTGGTCGCGGTTATGTTCCAACTGTTAGCCGTCCATATGTTGAAGGTTCAGATGATAGTTTCATCGGTCGTCTGTTAATCGATGCTTCATACTGCCCAGTTTTAAATGTTGCTGTTCATACTGCAGACATTGGTAACGAGCAGGAGCAGTTAATTTTAGATATTGAAACTAATGGTACTATTGATCCAAATCAGGCAGTTCGCATTGCAGCTACCATCTTTGCAGATCAGTTAAATTCATTTGTTGATATCAGAAATTCTGTAGCTCCAGCTGAGGATGCAACATTCCGTCCTCTCATCGATCCTAAGCTCATTTGTCCTGTTGAGGATTTAGAGCTTACTGTACGTTCAGCAAACTGTCTGAAGACCGAAGGCATCAAGTACATTGGTGACCTTGTTCAGAAGACTGAAGTTGAGCTGTTAAAGACTCCTAACTTAGGTAAGAAGTCATTAACCGAGATTAAGGATGTCTTAGCTGAGCGTGGCTTATCTTTAGGCATGCGTTTAGAGAACTGGCCTCCATCAGATTTAGATACAACTATGTAATCTATACATTCGGAATTGCAAGAAAATCCAGGTTAACCCCTGGATTTTTTTTATGCGTTATTTGTGCTAATATCTATTAAACAAAAATATGGAGTTATCTATGTATACAAAGATTGATGTAAAGAATGCATACCGCGTATTCACCGGTGGTCCGTTAGTAACTATCAGCACACTGTCTGCTGAAGGTACTGCTGATATTATGACAGCTGCTTGGTCATGTCCTTTTGATTCAGATGAGTTACTTCTGGTTTTATCAACAGAACATACAACCTCAGAGAACATCAGAAACGGCAGTAAAATTGTTGTGGCCCTTCCATCAAAAGAGCAGGTTAATGAAGCTTTAAAAGCTGGCTCAGTTCATGGAAGAGATGTTGGTGACAAGTTTAAAGCACAATCTTTAGAATCTGTTGAATCAGAACTTTTCAAGATCCCTTCATTAAAGAATGCACTTGCATATTTCGAAGGTGAATGCTCCGATTTAAATCTTTTTAAAGACAAAGGAATATGTCTATTAAAGGTTAAGAATGTCTATGCTCGTACAGATATGTGGAATGCTGCAGAGGAAAACTTCAATCCAGGATGTTTTAATACCATGCATCATGTTTCTGGCGGTATATTTGCTTCAGGCGCAGACTTAATCAAAGGTTAATGAGGAATATATGGTAGATATTGAAAAATTATCAGAAGATGATTTTGACAGCATTGTAACAGATGCTTTAGATCTGTTTAAGGAAGTTGCTGAGAATTCATTATCAGAGAATGATGAAGAACTTTATGCAAGGTTAGCAAGACTTCTTGATGATGATGATTATGAGCTTAACGTCTCTTTAAGAAACCTTGACGAAAATGATGAGTACGAGGAAGAGGATATCAATAATATCGATTCCTACGTCATTGCAGATATCGAATTGACTGCAGTTGAGGGTTCATTAAAGGATGATGTTCATGCTGCCTCTGTAATGCTTTCAGTAGATAAGGATGAGGCTTATGCTTCTGTAAGCTGGTTCCCAGATAATTAAGAAGAAATCTATCGTGAATCATCAATAAAAAGCACTACATTTGTAGTGCTTTTTATGTTATGGATTGATGGTAATTGGAGTTCCAACGTCAACCATTTGCAGGAATATATCCATATCTGGATTTAACAGTGCAATGCAACCATTGGTCCAGTCTGAACGTTGCACTGTTTCCTGATAATCTCCTTTTGAAGGAGGTTGGCCATGTACCATAATTCTGCCACCTGGTCTTCTGCCGTGTTTTCTTGCGTAATCAATATCACTGGCATTTGGATAGGAAATATGGAAAGCCTTATAGTAGTTTGAATGTGGCTTTACATAATCGAGAATATAAGTTCCCTCTGGGGTTCTTTTATCTCCTTCATAACGCTTGGCACCCTGTGGTTTGTTAGAAAGAGCAATCCAGAATGAACGTACAATCTGACCATTCTTCATAAGCAGCATCTTGTGAGCTGCCTTGTTTACTACAACACTGTCCACAAGTCTAGTATCTGATCTTCTGTGGATAATCTCAGGATCGGCATCAACAGCGAGATCAGTTAAATTCTCAACAATGCCTTCACCAACGCCAACAGAAAGATCTCTTGATACTGAACTTCTGCCTGAAGATGTTCTTACAGAAGTTGTTGAAAGCTTTTTAGATGTTGTTGATGTTGACATCGGATTTGCATCAACACCTGTATACTCATAAAACTTCATTGAAGAGAGTACAGAATTAGACCCATCTCTGATTTTTGTATAATCAAACATAGGATCATAAACTATATACTCATTTGCTCCCTTATTCAGGAGCTCCTGTGGGATATTATGATAGCCAGCAGCAAAAGTATTGGCACCTGCTGTGACCAGAGCAAAAAGAGAAAGAATTTTAAATAGTTTCACTTTTAGATCCGAATTATTTTTTGCTTTGTTACAATGAAAATTAATATTTATAATAGATAAATGAATTCTACTACAATACGAAGCTTTTTTTGAGAGAATTAATAAATGTCTGACCAAGATAACAGTAAATTAAGCCTGGAAGGCATTGAATTGATGGCCTTGGAGCGTTTTGCTGAGGACGCCTATCTTAATTATTCAATGAATGTTATTCGTGACCGTGCTCTTCCATCTGTAACTGATGGAATGAAACCGGTTCAGCGAAGAATTGTTTATGCCATGAGCAAGCTTGGCATTGACGCCAAGTCAAAACACGTAAAGTCAGCCAGAACTGTGGGTGATGTAATCGGTAAATATCATCCGCATGGTGATGCAGCCTGTTACGAAGCAATGGTTTTAATGGCTCAGCCTTTTTCATACAGATACCCATTAGTAGACGGTCAGGGTAACTGGGGTGATGTAGAAGATCCAAAGTCCTTTGCTGCAATGCGTTATACAGAATCTAGACTGTCTCCATTTGCACAGGTTCTGCTTCAGGATATCAACACCGGCTGTGTTGACTGGATCCCAAATTTTGATGGTGAGCTTGAAGAGCCTAAATCGCTTCCTTCAAGACTACCTACCATTCTTTTAAATGGTACCACCGGTATCGCAGTTGGTATGGCTACCGATATTCCACCACACAATTTAACCGAAGTAAGCAATGCTGCTATCCATCTTTTAGAGAATCCAGAGGCATCTATTGATGATCTGATGGGTTTTGTTCAGGGGCCTGACTACCCATGTGGAAGTGAGATTACCACATCTCGTGAAGATCTTAAAAAGATGTACGAATCAGGTAAGGGCATGATTAGACAGAGAGCTGTTTATGCTGTTACCAAAGATGGCATTGAGATTAGTGCTCTTCCATATCAGGTTTCCTGTGGTGAGATTGAAAAGCAGGTAGCCGATCTGATGAGTAAGAAGAAGCTTCCTTTGGTTGCTGATATCAGAAATGCTTCAGATCACTCAAATCCATGCAGAATTATCATTGAACCACGATCAAATCGTGTTGATGTGGAGTCACTGATGGAGCATTTATTTGCAGTTACCGATCTTGAAAAGACCTATAAGGTAAATTTAAATATATTAGGTCTTGATGGTAATCCTCAGGTGAAAGATCTTAAAACCATACTTTCTGAGTGGCTGCAGTTTAGAACTGCAACAGTAAGACGTCGTCTTGAAACCAGATTAAATGCAATCAACAAGCGTCTGCACCTTTTAGAAGGTTATCTGCTGGTTGTCCTCAATATTGACGAGGTAATTGATATTATCCGTCATGAAGAAGATCCTAAAGCCAAGCTTAAAGAGCGTTTTAATCTGTCTGATGCCCAGGTTGAATACATTCTTGAGACCAAGTTAAGACAGCTGGCAAGACTTGAGGAAATCAAGATTAAAGAGGAGATGGATAAGCTCCTTGAAGAGAAGGCAAAACTTGAACTGCTGTTAGGTTCTGATGCACGTTTGAAGACCTTCATTAAAAAGGAAATTCAGGCTGATATCAAACTTTATGGCGATGAAAGACGCTGTCTTATTGTTGAAAGAGCTGCAGCTGTTGCCATGAGTGAGGATGAAATCACTCCAAGCACTCCTGCTACTGTAATTCTTTCTAAGATGGGATGGGTTAGAGCTGCAAGCGGAAATGACGTTGATGCAGAGAATATGAATTACCGCTCCGGTGATAAATTCCTGTCAAAATCATCAGGCAGAACCAATGAGCAGGCCTGCTTTATCACCAACCTTGGCCGTGTCTATACTGTAGATATCAAAGATCTGCCTTCAGCCAGAGGTCAGGGTGAACCTTTATCTTCAAAGACCACCATGCAGCCAAATGAAAGGGCTGTACATGTGCTGGTAGCTCATAAGGATAAGTATGTTCTTATAGCTTCAGATAAGGATTATGGCTTCATTACAAAACAGACAGATCTGGTATCAAGAATGAAAAACGGCCGTGCCTTAATCACTCTTGAAGAAGATGGTCTGGTAATGCCTCCTTTAGAGATTTACAACAAAGAAACTGACTTACTTGCTGTAGCGAGCAGAACCGGTCGCCTTTTAATCTTTAAGTTAAATGAACTTCCAGAACTTTCTCAGGGTAAGGGTAACAAACTTATTGCAATCTCAGGCTCTGCACTTGCCATAGGAGCAGATGGAATTGCAACAATGGCGATTGTCCCTGAAGGTTCCTCTATGGTGATCCACTGTGGCAAACGAGTAATCAACCTTTCTAATGCAGAAATATTAGAAAGAATTGCTCAAAGAGCAAAACGAGGAGATCTGCTGCCAAGAGGCTTCCAGAAGATTGATTCTCTTGAGGTTATAATTCCAAAGACAGAGGAGTCAGAAACTGAGTCAGCTCCTGCTGAGGAGATAGAGTTTACTTTGGAGTAGCTTTATATAAAGACAAAAACCAGGCATTTGCCTGGTTTTTTATTAGGCTGATTCTTTATAGCAATTATGGAATCATCCACAGAATACCGAAAACAAGATGCAGGATATATTCAATAGCATAGATTGCAAGAATAACCACCATCAGGCTGATATCAATCATTCCAATTGGAGGGATCACTTTCTGCACCGGACGTACAAAGAACTCTGTCAGTGTTGATAAAAGAACACTCATCTGTCTTGTTGATGGCAACCATGAGGTTAAGGCCTGAGCAATGAGAATTGCAATGATGAGATAACCAAATGTCTTAATGATGGTTAAAATGGATAAAACCACTGCAATCACATATATGTTCTGGAAACGTCCGCCGTCTGTGATAAGTAAATAGTAGAAAAGATTCTTCTCATAAAACAGGCAGGCAAAACAGTATCCGAATGCCAGAACGGAAGCTACGGCAAAACCTGCAAAATAACATCCTGCTACACGGTTGTTTTTAAATGGCAGAAGGTTTAATACTGGATCTGTAAGCTTAATTACTGCCTGAGTAAAAGGGTGGTAGTAAAAGCTGTTTGCTGACTGCATCAGAGCTCTTAACATAAAAAGCATCATAACAGCCTGAACAATCATTAAAATAATCTGCAGAATGTGCATAGATTCTCCAATTAGAACATTTTCTCAAATTCATAGGTTCTATCAAGACTGGCCTGAATGGTGTTTTTCATAATTCCTTCAAAATTGCCTTCAGTCATCTTGGTAAGTCCAGCGAAAGTGGTTCCGCCTTTTGAGGTTACAGCTTCACGCAGAGAAGCAATGGTGCTATCCTGGTTTTTGATTACCATTGAAGCAGAACCGAATACAGTCTGTTCAACCATAATTCTAGCATCCTTTTCATCTATACCGTGAGCTACAGCCTCACTGATTAGGGCTTCCATGAAACGATATACAAACGCAGGACCGCATCCGCATACGGCACCAATAACATTCAATGCCTGCTCATCACCTTCAATACATGCCCCCATATTCTTGAGCATGGTCTTTACAAGTGCCTTGTCAGCATCTGACACAGCGTTGTCATATGAAACTGCAATTACACCTAAACCAAGCTTTGCAGGTGTATTTGGCATAATTCTGATGATTCTGTGAGTATTCAGCTTATCTGAGATTGATGAGAGCTTGAAACCTGCTGCCATTGATACAAAGAGCTTGTCTGAAAGATCTGCTCCTGATGAGGCAATTTCCTCTAAAACAGAGGTTAAAATCTGTGGCTTTACACCCAGGAAAACAACCTTTGCGTTCTTTACGGCTTCAATGTTGTCAGTGGTAACAGCTGAACCTTGAGCCTTAAACTTTTCAAGCTTTTCGATATGAGGACCACTTACAGTGATATTCTTTGCATCAAAGCCTTTTACGATACTGTCATAGATACAGCTGGCCATATTGCCGCCGCCGATAAATGCGATATTATTCTGTTCCATTTCTTTACTCTTATAAACTCTGGCACCAAAAATTGCTGTGCCTATTCTAACTTCTGTTGAACCTTTTTTTATTGCAAGATCCATATCCTGAGTCATACCCATAGAAAGTATGTCAAAGTCTGCACGTTTTGTCTTGTATTCATTAAAGAGGCTCTGTAATTGTGCAAATTCTGCTTCGATTTCAGCTCTGTTTTCTGTGTCCTTTCCAATACCCATAAAGCCTCTGAGCTTTAGATTAGGAAGTGCATCAATAGCTTTTACCAGAGCGTCTACATCAGATATAAGACATCCTGATTTTTGATCTTCATCTGATATATTCACCTGAATTAAAACCTCCAGAGGCTTTTTAAAAGGAGGTCTCTGGTCATTTAATCTTTTAGCTACGATCTCTCTGTCTACAGATTCAACAATATCAAAATGCTCTGCAATAAGTTTGGTTTTATTTTTCTGAATAGGACCTATAAAGTGCCAGATTATATCCTTGTAGCCTTTTTCCTTTAAAGAAGCGATTTTCTCAGATGCTTCTACTGCATAGGACTCACCAAAATGGCGCTCTCCTGAGTTATAGGCTTCAATTACCATATCTTCTGGTTTGGTTTTGCTTACGCACAGCAGCGTTATATCTTCAATTTTTCTTTCGTAAAGTTGAGAAAAATTTGAAACTTGAGTGTTAACTGCCTTTAAATTATGTACAATGCTATCCATGAATTCTGCCTTGTATTTATAAGTTTTTACATATTATAAAGCTAAAGACTTAAGAAGACACTTTTTTTAAGGAACATATGATGTTTGTAATCAATAAAGAAAAATGCTCTCAGTGTGGTGAATGTCAGGATATCTGCCCATGCGGTGCCATTGAGCAACAGCCAGATGACAGTTTCAAGATTGATGCTCAGATGTGTGCCGACTGTGCTGCCTGTCAGTCTGTATGTCCGTTTGAGGCTATCGAAGAGACAGACTCAGAAGAATAATTCTTCATCCTAAACAGAACGGGGCGCAAAGCTCCCCGTTTCTATTATATTTTTGAATTAACAGTGTTTTCTAGAACTTTAGAGTCGTCTATTCCATTCTTTGAAAACAGTCCCTGTTTTAACTTTTCAATAAATTCCTCTTTTTCAAGAGTCTTTACATTGACATCAAGCTGATTGAAAGGAATCTCAATGCCTGCCTTCCTGAATTCTGACAGGGTTCTGGTGCACAGATAATCAAGAGTGAGCTTACGGTTTGAAATTGTGCCCACATATACTTCACATGAGAAGTTTACAGAGCTATCTGCAAGTTCCTTGATGTAGATGAGCGGAGCCATTTCTTTTGAGATCAGATTGGTCTCACGAATGATGCGGTGGAGAATTTTTCTTGCCAGATCCACATTTGCATCGTAGGCAACTCCCACATCAAACACAATCTTGGTAACGGTGCTTGAAAGTGACCAGTTAGTGAGTTCTGAGGTGATAAATGCACGGTTAGGAATGAGAACTTCCTTATGTTCAAAGCTCATTACAGTGGTTGCACGAATTCTGATTTTCTTTACAGTGCCGGAAAGTCCGTTTAAGGTAATAATGTCACCTACACGGGTCTGTCTTTCAAAAAGCAGGATGATGCCTGAGACAAAGTTTGCAAAGATTTCCTGAAGACCAAAACCAAGACCCACAGATAATGCCGCCACCAGCCACTGCAGATTTTCCCACTTAATACCTATGGCTCCAGCCGAGAAGATAAAGCCAAGCCCCAGAATAACGTAGGAGGAGATAACCTTGACGGTATATCCAGTTGACTTAACACTGTTTGAGCTACCGCTGTTTAAGAGAATAATCTTCTCTAAAATACCCGGAAGATTGTGATTTAAGATGAAGGTAAAGATAAAAATCACAATTGCAATAAAGATATTTGCAAGTGTCAGTGAGTCAACTTCAGTTGGAATTCCGTTGATATAGCTGATTTTTGACCATACGGTGATTGATTTTAAGTAGCTCAATACAGAAGCAATATCAGACCACTGCCAGTACAGCACTAAAACAGTCAGGGTTATAAGCGTATATCTGGTCAGTTTAAATACCTTTTCTGTAAGTAAAGAGGGGTTTTTGCCAACCAGTGAAAGAATACTGTTTTCCTTCTTTGATGCTTTCTTTTCAAAGTGCTTTAAAATCATTACGTGCATGGTTCTGTGAACTGTTTCTTTTATGAAATAGTATCCGAGAATAATATAGCAGGTTAAAGCAATTGAATTTAACAGTTTTACGGTTGTATAAAGGTAACCAGATGCTACTGCTATTACACAGCATAAAGCTGCAATCAGTGCCAGCAGCGAAATAAGAATTCTACCAGAATCGCCTTCACTTATGGTTTTAAGATTCTTTATAAAAATCTTAAGCGAAATTAAAGAGAGGGCGATAAAGGAAATCAGAATGATCGAATAAGCTGTAATGTCAAAGAAGATTTTATCTACATCGGCCTCCGCGATGTTTGCAAAAATCAGTAATGGCAGCACATAGAACCATACACTGTTGAACACTTCACGCATTTTCTCAATCTTGTATGGAGCGACAGAGAAGTGACGCTGTACCAGAGCATTTGGTTTAACAATCTGCAGTGAGAAGGTGTAAACAAAGAAATGCAGGCACATAGTAAGAATGACAACAGTCTGCTTTTCAAAGTTTGAAAGAGAAAGACAGATCACTGTAGTTCCGATAAATATCATTATGGATAGCTTTGGCAGCATCAGCACAATATTGTAGAAGATACCTGTAAGAGTGTTGGTTATGCTGTCATTTGGAGTATCTATGTTGCGGACCAGTCGATTGTTTTTTCTGATGATGGTTGCTCCAAAAAGTTTTGCAACCACTGCAAAAATCAGCAGAGGAAGCAGTACCACCAGTGCTGTATCAAGACAGTGCAGCTTAAATGATTCTGAATTGAGTTTAACCAGCAGGTTTGAGAAATTGTATTTAACAAAAGGAATAAACTGCTTAACCAGATCAACTCCTAAAGGCTGATTTGATTTAATCCAGAACAGTTGTTCATCGATTTCCTCATGAATAAATACCTGTTTTTTACAGAAATCCTCGTATTTCATTTTAAGCTGAATGGCAAGAGCAAGCTGGTTTGCTATCACCTGATAGAGCTCTTTAAGCGCTTCTTTGCGCTTGATCATGACTGTTTTAAATTCAGCCTTATAAGGTTTTAAGGATTCATCAACAGCAATTTCCTTGTTTACAGCTTCTTCTATGTCAGTTAAAGCTGTAGTCATTTCTCTGATATCGTAAAGATATATATTGAGATTTGGAATAAGTTCGCTGAAGTTCTCTTTAATTGTAAATGACGGGATCAGGGATTTCTGCTTGTTGAGAAGTCTTGAGAGTACCAGTGTTTTGCCAAGTTCCTGAATTTGAGATTTAATATTCTTTTCAATCTGAGTAATGTTTGATAAATCTCTGTCTAAAACCTGAATTAACTCAATGAATTCCGCATTCTTTTTGGTGTAATTCCTGGTATTTTCCTGAATAAAGCTGATCTTTGAAATTAATGCTGACAGTTTTGAATGATGTGATGCGATATCAGATAAATCTTCATTGGCTGTTTCCTCAAGGAACACAGACTTCTGTGCGGTAAGCTTCTTTATGTCCTGATCAAGTCTTGATCTTCTGTGTGTTGCGGTTTTGAGCTGATATGAATTGATGTCCTGCATCAAAGAAATATTGCTAAGCTGCAGATTTAAAAAATTGCTCTCCAAAGTCATGCGCAGAATCCCTGTAGCGTAGGCTCTGTTTTCAAAAGCCTCCGGATCTGGATTTTTGCTGATTTTTTCAGAGAGATATCTGATTTTCTCATTGTTTGAGATAATAGTGCTCTGCGCTCTTTCAGGAAGAGTCTGAATTCTTGAGGCTTCAGAGGATGCAAAATCATACTCATTCTGAACTTTCTGCTGTTCAGTAAGTCTCTTGGTAATCAGGTTTCTTAAAGCATCTTCACTAAGTGAGCTGATATATTGATCTGAGAGCGGTTCTTCACTGTTTTCCTTGTTATATTCATAAGAAAGCTTTGCAATAGTTTTATTTAAATGCAAAAGTTCTTTTTTAAAATCTGAAATTATGGTCTGAAAGTTTTTTATTTGTACAAGGTTTTCAGCTGCTTTTGTGTAAAGCATGGATGCTTTCTGCTTATCTTCTTCAGAAAGTTCAGAGGATGATAGAAGCTCCTTTGCACTTTGAAGTTCCTTCTCAGTAGCAATATTTATAAGCCCGATTTGGGTCTGAACCTGATCTGAGGCAAAGGCTGCAGACATTAAAATGAAGAAGGAAAAAAGAAGAGCAGATATTTTTTTCATAATTTCAGAAATTCGCATAAAAGCATTTAATAACAGAATCTGTTGATATTATACAAAAGGCAAAAAAAATAAGAGCTAAAAAGCTCTTATTTTTATAAAAATTGTTCTGCTGCTAGTTTGATTTTGGCATCAGAATGGTAGGTCCTGACTTTTCAAGAGTGTCTGGATAGTCGATGTTGTAGTGAAGACCTCTTGATTCCTTTCTCATCATTGCAGACTTAACAATAATTTCTGCAACATCCAGGAGGTTTCTAAGCTCTAAAAGGTTTCTTGAGACTCTGAAGTTTGAGTAGTACTCATTAACTTCCTTCTTAAGCATCTCAATACGGTGCATTGCTCTTTCAAGACGCTTGTTGGTTCTTACGATACCGACATAGTCCCACATTGTCAGTCTTAACTCATGCCAGTTATGGGTGATGATAACTTCCTCATCAGAGTTTGTTACCTGGCTTTCATCCCAGTCTGGAATAGTGATTTCCTGCTCTTCCTCATCTTCTAAGTGCTTTAAGATGTTCTGAGCTGCAGCCTTACCGTAAACTACACACTCTAAAAGAGAGTTTGATGCAAGACGGTTTGCACCGTGTAAACCGGTATAGGCACATTCACCTACAGCATACAGACCCTGAATATCGGTTCTTGCCTTGCTGTCTACCATGATGCCACCACAGCTGAAATGAGCTGCTGGAACTACAGGAATTGGCTGTTTTGTAATATCAATGCCAACCTTCAGACAGCGCTCATAGATAGTAGGGAAGTGTTTCTTTAAGAATTCTTCATCTTTAAAGGAGATATCAAGGTACATGCAGTCAGCGCCTAATCTCTTCATCTCATGATCGATGGCTCTTGCAACGATGTCGCGAGGAGCAAGTTCAAGACGCTCATCATAATCCTTCATAAATCTGGTGCCGTCAGGACGCTTTAACTGAGCTCCTTCACCGCGCAGCGCTTCGGTCAACAGGAAGTTTCTGTCAGCATCGCAGTAAAGGGTGGTAGGGTGGAACTGGTTAAACTCCATGTTGGCTACACGGCATCCTGCTCTGTAGGCCATGGCAATACCGTCACCTGAGCTTACTTCTGGGTTGCAGGTATACTGATATACCTTTGAGGCACCGCCGGTGCAAAGAGCAATAAAGTTTGCTTTGATGGTTTCAACATGGTTGGTTTTGGTATTTAAAACATAGGCTCCTACAACCTTGTTGCCTACCAGTCCTAATTTTCTGGTAGTGATAAGATCAATGGCATTGTAGCCTTCTAGAAGAGTGATGTTTTTATGCTCTTTTGCTCTTTCTACCAGTGTTTCCTGAATTGATTTACCGGTATGATCCTCGGCGTGGAAAATTCTTCTGTGTGAGTGGCCACCCTCTCGGTGAAGGTGATATGGAGACTGATCTTCACCTACAGCCTCTTCCTTGGTATCAAATGGAACGCCTGCATCGATAAGCCACTGAATGGCGTCATGTGCATTTTTTGCAACATAATCTACAGTCTTCTCATCACACAGAAAGCCGCCTGCAATGCATGTATCTTTAACATGGGCTGCGATACTGTCGTCATCATCCTTAATGTTGTAAACACCTGCAATACCGCCCTGAGCATAGTTGGTTGAGCCTGCACAGGCGTTCTCTTTTGAAAGAACGATAACCTTAGCCTTATCAGCAATGCCAAGTGCCAGGGTAAGACCTGCTGCACCTGAACCGATAACCAGAACATCAGCTGTGTGATTCATATATATATGTACCTGTTACGATATACGACCAAATATGGAAAGCGCTTTTTTCAAATATCATGGGGATAATGCCGACAGGCTATATCTCCACAACATTAAAACTGATGTTTATTTTACTCCTATCTTTAAACTTTGACTAATTTTGAGATAAAGATCGTTTATGGTGCTTTCCAGAAAGACAGCATGTATTAGAAATTTTTTGTCTTTTTTTCACAATTGAGTATTTTTCAGTCTGTGAGGAAGATAAAATTCTGTAATTCCTGTTTATAAAAATAATGCTGAAAAGAGCTGTGATTAATATTTTTTTGAGAATTTTGTACATCGGTTTTAGATGAATATTTATTCATATTTTTCAAAATTGTGCGTTTAATATTTTTTTGCCAAGTGCTCTCTAATGTATAATAGAAAAAAGAAAAACAGTCTTTTTTGAAATATTTTTTAAAATATAAAAAAATTTTTGAACTTTTTTAAAAACTCAAGGTCAAATAGTTAAAAGGTGCATAAAGGATGTCATCCCTGAACGATAAAAAATTAGCTTCTTCTGATGAAGCCATCGTAAAGAGGGTGCAGGAGGGCGATGTAAATGCCTACAACATCCTGGTAATAAAGTATCAGCACAAGGTACTGCAGATTATTTCAAAATTTGTCGGAAACAGTGCAGATGCTTCAGATGTAGCCCAGGAGTCCTTTATCAAAGCGTATAAGGCAATAAATACTTTTCGCGGAGAAAGCTCTTTTTACACCTGGCTGTACAGGATTGTGGTAAACGCCGCTAAGACATACCTGGAGTCAAATTCAAAGCATCAGAATCATCTTGATGTGGATGCTGAAGAGTTTGAAAGTGTGGATAAGCAGGGTGCGTTAACCTACAAGGATACGCCAGATAGAATTATAGAATCGCAAGAATTACAGCAGGTTATCTTCGATGCGATGGCTGAACTTCCAGAGGAACTGCGTCAGGCAATTACCTTAAGAGAAGTTGAAGGAATGTCATATGAGGATATGGCAGATCTGATGAAGGTTCCAGTTGGAACGGTACGTTCAAGAATCTTCAGAGCCCGACAGTTTATCGAAGAGAGAATGAAAAAGCTGTAAACTTTGCAAGTATCAGGAGTAAGTATGATGAATTCAGAACAGTTAGAAAGAGCAGAACTCAACAGTGCTCTTTTTGATGGCGAGAATTTACCAGAAAATATTGAGCTTAATGCTGAAGATAAATCTCAGTTAGAGGATTTTGCACTTATCGGTGCCGCATTACGCAACGATCTTCCAAAAGAAGTAAATCTTTCCATAGCATCCTCTGTTATGGCTCAGATTGAAAAAGAAAATATCGTTCCTGAAAAAGTATTAGATGATCAGGCTGAAATTCAGACCTCAGCCTTTGAAACCATTAAGTTTGCCTTCAAGAAGATTGGTTTTGGTCTTACCCAGGCCGCTTTGGCAGCTTCAGTTGCAGCTGTTACCATCATTGGTTATCAGGTTATGAATGTAGATGATTCTCTTTCAGAGTCAACTGCAGCAACCTTAGGCAGCATCAGCGATGTGTCTCTTGCAAGCTACTCATCACAAAAAGCAAATCCAGTGACTGTTGCAGATGAAAAACATTCTGTAAAGAAAGAAAATTCTGCCAAGCTTAACGATGCTGAGATTAAAAAGCAGCAACAGCTTGAAGTTGAACGCATTAACAATTACATTAGAGGTTATATATTCGATACTGCCGCTAATTAGTAAGAACTATGAAAATGAATTTTACAAAAACCGCTGTGGCAGCCGTCATTGCGGTTTTATTTTTTAATACATCTCCATCAGCTGCAGCCGATCAGTGTATGGTCGATTTTGCTTCTGTCCAGAAAGCCTATTCAAAGAGTAACTTTGAGGCTACAGTAATAGACTCTGCATCTTTAAATGTTGAGCCATTTTCCTTAGATCATGCATCTGTTAATGGAATTTCCTACAGCACCTGGAAAACGCTGAACAATGAAGTTGAAGGATATGCTCTGCGTAACGGAAAGGGCTTTGATTTCAACCACAGTCAGTCTTTCATTGGTATTCTTTCATGGCATCAGACTCTAATCTGGGACAAACTTTTCTCAGATAAGACCAGACTTGAAGGATATGAATGTACCATGCTTGGACGTACCAGACTGGCAGGTCGTCTGGTTGCCATGATGAGACTGTCTCCAGTAGATGAGATGCGTTACAGTTTTGTTGTTGCCCGTGATGAAGATACATCTCTTCCTGTTGAACTGGCAGTGGTTTCTCCTAAACAGATTGTAAGAGCAAAATTTACTGTAACTGCAGTGCATGCTGGCAGTTCAGATAAGTATTCACTTACTGATGAGACCTTTGACAGAGTTGAAAAGCTCTCTCCAAAGAGGGTTTCATCTTCAAGTATGGTCTGGCGAGAGCTTACAATTCCATCCAATTTTAAAATCAAGGCAACTTCAACCCAGAAATTTCCTGACGGCAAGAATATCTCCTATCAGGAGTTTTCTGACGGTCTTGTAAGTTTCAGAGTATACAGAAACACCAAAACCGCAGTATCTGTTCCAACCGCAACTGACGGTACACTTACAGTTTTCAGAGCTGCAAAGGATAATTATGAATATGCAGTTGTAGGTGAAATTCCGCTTGAGTTGTCTATGCTCGTTTTATCCAAGATCCTGCCTAAGTAACGCTGATAATCTGTATTCAGGTTAGAGCACAGGCTCTGACCTGTTATGCTTTTGTCATGATTATATTAACAACTCTACTTATCATTCAGGTGATAACAGGCATTGCTTGTCTGTATTGATAATCTGTTTTTTATAACAGGTCATGATCATCTTCTGTTTCAAATCTGTTTTAAACGAAATTCTTTGTACAGACTACCTTTTCAGACAGATTTGATTTCTGATGAAAATTTAGTCTGAAATACTGAATATGAGGCTTGTTTGTGTCCTAACAGCTTTGAATGCGATGATGAAATTCTAAAAGATGTTACCTGCAAAAAAGTGACAGGAAAAACTTTTTATTTTCAGCTCAATGGTGTTACAGAACTTTTTATTGAGCCTCAGAGGCTTGAGATTATGAAAAAGAAAGATTTATTTAAGTAATGATCTGATTTTACATGTTGATTATAAAGATAAATTATTTTCTATAAATACGCTTTTACACATCAGATTTTCTGATTGAAAAATAGAAGTCTGGCCTAACGATTTTCGTTTAAAAATACGATGTAAACTGATAAAATATCTAACAGTTTTAGGAACTCATATTGTATATTCCCAAAACACTCAATTTGTATTAAACAGGCTTATTTTAGGAATTATATGGCAGAAGTTTTTGATCGCTCTTTAGTGAGAAATTTCTCTGTGATTGCACACATTGATCATGGTAAATCTACACTGTCTGACAGATTCATTCAGATGTGCGGCGGCTTATCAGATCGTGAAATGACCGCTCAGGTTTTAGACAATATGGACATTGAGCGTGAAAGAGGAATTACCATTAAAGCTCAGGCTGTTACTTTAAAGTACAAGGCAAGAGACGGCAAAACCTACGAGCTTAATTTCATCGATACCCCAGGTCATGTGGACTTTTCATACGAGGTATCCCGTTCTTTATTTGCCTGCGAAGGTGCGCTTTTAGTTGTTGATGCAAGTCAGGGGGTAGAAGCTCAGACTCTGGCCAACTGCTATCAGGCTGTTAATCTTGATTTAGAGGTTATTCCTGTATTAAACAAGATTGATCTTCCTTCTGCAGATCCACAGAGAGCTATCGATGAAATTGAAGATCTTATCGGTATTGAGGCTCAGGATGCATGCAAGTGTTCAGCAAAGACCGGTGTAGGTGTAGATGATGTATTAGAGAGAATTGTAACCTCAATTCCAGCTCCTGAAGGTGATCCGGACGGTCCGCTGCAGGCTCTTATCATCGATTCATATTTTGATGACTATCTTGGTGTGGTTGCTCTGGTTCGAGTTAAAAATGGTACTCTGCGCCGTCATGACAAGATTAAGGTTATGTCTGTTGGCACTTCATGGGAAGTTGAGAATCTTGGTATTTCAACTCCTAAGAGAGTAAGAGTGGATGTATTAAACTGCGGTGAAGTAGGCTGGGTTGTATGTGATATCAAGTCAGTCCATGCTGCACCTGTAGGTGATACCATCACTCACGTAAAGCCTGCAGCAACAGAACCTCTTCCTGGTTTTCAGAAGGTAAAGCCTCAGGTTTACGCAGGTATGTTCCCGGTTGATACCGAGGACTATAACGCCTTTAGAGAGGCATTAGAGAAATTATCTCTTAATGATGCTTCACTGTTCTTTGAACCAGAAAACTCAAAGGCTTTAGGTTTCGGTTTCCGCTGCGGCTTCTTAGGCATGCTGCACATGGAGATCATTCAGGAGCGATTAGAGCGCGAGTATAACTTAAATCTCATTACCACCGCTCCAACAGTAGTTTATGAGATCTTAAAGACTGACGGCGAAATCATTCATATTGATTCTCCTGCAAATCTTCCTCCAATTTCAAATATCGCTGAAATTCGTGAGCCGATTGCAGAATGCCGTATGCTTATGCCTCCTGAGTATGTCGGTCCTATTATGAAGATCTGTCAGGAGAAACGTGGTATTCAGGTAGGTCTTGAGTATCACGCTCAGCAGGTTGCTTTAACCTATGATATTCCAATGTCTGAAGTGGTTTTAGACTTTTTTGACAGAATCAAGTCAGCTTCCCGTGGCTATGCTTCACTTGATTACAGCTTCAAGCGTTTTAACACCGATGACTTAATCAGAATGGATATTTTAATTGCTTCAGAGCGAGTGGATGCTCTGGCTATTATTCTGCACCGTTCTGTTGCTCAGTCCCGCGGTAGAGCCGTTGTCGAGAAGATGAAGGAAGTAATTCCCCGTCAGATGTTTGATATCGCAATTCAGGCTGCCATCGGTTCTCAGATTATCGCAAGATGTACTGTAAAGGCACTGCGTAAAGACGTGCTGGCCAAGTGTTACGGTGGTGATATAACCCGTAAGAGAAAGCTTCTTGAAAAGCAGAAGGCTGGTAAGAAGCGTATGAAGCAGCTTGGTAAGGTGGAAGTTCCACAGGATGCATTCCTGGCAATTTTAAAGGTAGGTAAGGAATAAGATTATGGATGCAGTTTTTGAAAATCTGTTTGCATGGATCCTTCTTTTAGCAACAGTAATCACTGGTGTAGCTTATGTGTATGACACAAAGGTGCTCCTGCCAAAGAGAAAGCAGGTTTTAGAAGGTGCTAAAAAGGCTGCTTCAGAGCAGAATAAGCCTCTTTCTAAAAAAGAGTGCAAGAAGATGCTTGAGCCAAATACCATAGTAGGTCAGGCAGGTTCTCTGTTTACAGTGATTTTATTTGTCTTCATCTTCAGATCATTCATTGTTGAACCTTTCAGAATTCCTTCCGGATCTATGCAGCCAACTTTGGAGCCAGGTGATTTTATTGTAGTTTCAAAGTTAAGCTACGGTATTCGCAATCCGCTTACAAACAACGTGCTTATTGATACATCAGCACCGGAACGTGGCGATGTAATTGTGTTCAAGTATCCAAAAGATAAGACCACTGATTACATTAAGCGCGTGATTGGTCTTCCTGGCGATACTGTTATTTATCAGGACAAGCATTTATACCTTTTAAAGGCTGATGCTCCTGAAGATGCCGTTCCTGAGCTTATCACCATGCAGCGAGACGGTACCAAGAGCTATGAAACCATGATGGGTTTTGATGAGAGTTATGAACAGTACGCTGAGACTTTTGAAGGTATCGGTACTCATAAGGTTTTAATTGATCCTAATGCAGCCAGACTTCCAATCGGCGGCACACCAGAAGGTCACTTCAAGGTTCCAGAGAACTGTTACTTTGTAATGGGCGATAATCGTGACCACAGCGCTGATTCACGTTTCTGGGGCTTTGTTCCTTTTGAGAATATTGTGGGAAAGACCAAGGGCATATGGCTTTCTTTAGAATTTAACCGTAAGAGCGATGATGCGCTTCCAACCTGGATCCCATCAGCAGTTCGTTTTGACAGAATCGGCGGTATTGATTAAAGATGGCTGATAAATTCAATGTAATGGAACTGCAGAATCTTGAATTAAGATTAGGCTATGCATTCCAGAATATTGCGCTTCTGGATCAGGCATTAACACACAGAAGCTATGGCTCAGTACACAATGAGCGCCTTGAGTATCTTGGGGATTCCATTTTGGGTATGGTCATCGCAAAAGATCTCTATGACAGATTCCCAAAGTGCCCTGAAGGCGATTTAACCAGAATGCGTTCGACTCTGGTTCGTGAAACTACTTTAGCTGAGATGGCAAGAGAATTTGGAATCGGTAACTGTTTAAGATTAGGGCCAGGAGAACTTAAGACTGGCGGTTTTCGCCGTGACTCTCTGATTGCAGATGCGGTTGAATCAATCATCGGTGCCATGTTTATTGACACCAATGAAGACTTTGCTCATGTGCGTCAGATTGTGCTTAAGTGGTTCGCTTCAAGACTTGAAACCATCAAACCTGATGTTAATCAGAAAGATCACAAATCAACTCTGCAGGAACTTTTACAGTCAATGCACAAGCCTTTGCCTGTTTACAAGGTGGAAAATATAAAGGGCTCTGACAATGATCAGATCTTTGTGGTTTCTGCAACCGTAACCGGAGTTCCTGCCATGACCGGTGAGGGCCCGTCCCGTCGCAAGGCGGAGCAGAAGGCCGCAGGCTTGGTACTTGAGTACTTAAAAGAACATTCAAAGAAGTAGTCGGAGTAAATATGAATCATTTTGGTTTTGTAGCTATTATCGGCAGACCTAATGTTGGTAAATCAACTTTGATGAACCACCTTATCGGTCAGAAAATCTCTATTACTTCAAGAAAGCCACAGACTACCCGCAATCGTGTGATGGGTATCGATACTGAAGGCGAATATCAGGCAGTTTATGTTGATACTCCTGGTCTTCATCGTGAGGAGAAGAAAGCAATCAATCATCTGATGAACAGAGCTGCTGAAAGTGCTTTAGGTGATGTGGAGCTGGTGCTGATGGTAATCGATCCTAACCGATGGACTGATGATGATGAGATGGCTTTTCATAGAGTAAAGCAGTCAGGTGCTCCTGTTGTTCTGGTAATCAACAAGGTTGATACCATTGCTGACAAGGAAACTCTGCTGCCTTTAATTGACCGTCTTTCAAAGTCTATTACCTTTAAGGATATTGTTCCGGTATCAGCTTTGCGCGGTACCAATCTGCATATCTTAAAGCAGCTGATTCATGATGCTCTGCCAGAAGGTGACCATATGTTCCCTGATGACAGTATTACCGATCGCTCTTCAAGATTCCTTGCAGCTGAAATTGTGCGCGAAAAACTGATGCGTCAGATGGGAGATGAACTTCCATATGAGTCAACTGTAGAAATTGAGGAATTCAAGGAAGAAGAGAAGCTTTTAAGAATTTCTGCTGCAATTTTAGTTGAACGCGACGGTCAGAAAAAGATGGTGGTTGGCGCAGGCGGAAGCCGTATCAAGATGATCGGAACTGAAGCTAGAAAGGACATGGAAAAGCTGTTTGATAATAAGGTTTTCCTCCGTCTTTTTGTTAAGGTTAAGGCTGGCTGGTCTGATGATGCCAGAGCTTTAAAGAGTTTGGGCTACGACGATTTTACAAGTTAATGGGGCTTAGTATAGATTCAGAGCCTGGTGTTATTCTGCATACCAGACCCTATCAGGAAAACTCTCTGTTAGTTGAGCTTTACACGCTTAACTATGGACGCATCAGTGCTGTTGCAAGGATCTCCAAAAAGGTCTCTTCAAGAGCTCGTGGAATATATCAGCCCTATGCTCTTTTAAAGCTATCATTGTCCAAAGGAAAAAGTTCCCTTTTTTCTCTTAAGGAAGCCTATCTGCAAAGGCCGGCATTTCATTTTGAAATTCCAAGACTGTTCAGTGCAATTTATGCAAATGAGCTGATGATGAACCTTGTAAAGGTAACAGAGTCGGATCCGAAACTGTTTGCCTCCTATATTAAAACTCTAGAACGTCTTGAAGGAAGTGACAGTGAAGCTCTGATTTTAAGAGATTTTGAGGCTGATTTAATTGAAAGTCTTGGTTATTCAATTAATTATGAATGTGCTGATGGTAGTGAGCTTGATGGAAACGAGCATTATTTTTACTCCTTAAACCATGGTTTTGTGCTTGATAATCTCCATGAGTCCTATACTTTTAAAGGATGCGACCTGATTGAACTTAAACAGTACCTTAATACCAGAGCTCATGGTGCTTTAGAGACTGATTCTTATTTTGATAAAAGTAAGTTAAGTTTATTAAAGACACTTAATAAAACTGTCATCGACTCTCTATTAAACGGCAAAGCTCTGCAAAGCAGAGAACTTTATGCTCAATATTTAACGGTGAAATAATAATGGTTACTTTTTACAAACCCGCTAAAAAAGATAAGGCACCAAAAGCCGTAAAGGTTACCTGTACAGATCTTGATCTGCAGGGCAGAGGCGTCGCCAAAGAAGGTGATAAGGTCTATTTTGTCGATGGTCTGATGCCAACAGAAGTTGCAAATGTTCAGGTAAGTCCTGATGTTGATCTTAAAAAACAGCGTATTGTAAATGCAAAGATCACCAAGATTATAAAAAGAGCAGAAAACCGACTCGAAAGTGACTGTCCTGTAAGTGGAACCTGCGGAGGCTGTTCTATGCAGCATGTACCTTCAGACATGCTGATTAACTCAAAAGTTGAAGGAATTATCCGTCTGTTTTCAAAATCCATTAACCAGGATATAGGAAGACCATCCTTTGTTCATTCAGGTAACAGCACTCATTACCGCAGAGCCTGTCGTTTTGCTGTAAGAGGAGATCATGGCAAGCTCTATTTAGGTTACAGACAGGAAAAGAGCCATGCACTTGTAAGGGTTGAGAGTTGTGTAACCTTAACAGACAGAATCAATAAATTCATTGTGCCTGTAAACAGGCTTTTAAATACACTTTCTGTAAAAGATAAGGTTGGCCATGTTGAGTTTTTAGATTCAGACGGAGCTCTTGCAATTCTCTTTAGAATAACAGTTGCTCTTCCTGAGGCTGATGAGAACAAATTAAGAGAGTTTGGAAAGGAAAATGACCTTGTTATTTCTGTAATTGAGCCATACAAGGATAAACGTGAAATCTCAAAGGTTGAAACTACCCGAGAGCGTTTTGTTGCAGGATCTATGGAGGATTTATATATCACTTCAGCCGGGGTCAGAATTAACTGCAAGCCATCATCTTTTGTACAGGTAAACAGTGAAATTAACGAAAAGATGCTCTCTACTGTACTTGATATGATTAAACCAGCACCTGGCCTTAGAGTAATGGATCTTTTCTGCGGTCTTGGTAACTTTGCCATGCCAATAGCAAAAGCCGGAGCTTGTGTAGTTGGCGTTGATATTGTCTTCAAGATGATTGAGGATGCCAGAGAAAATGCAAAAAATGCAGGTCTTTCAAATGCCTCCTTTGAAGTTGCAGATCTTGAAGAACTTTTTGAAAATCAGACCTGGGCTAAAGCTCCTTATGATGCGGTAGTAATGGATCCTGGCCGTTCCGGTGCAAAAAGAGCAACTTTATTTTTAGCCAAAAGAGCAAAAAATAAATCTGATAATTCAAATAATAAGGTTAAAAAGATTGTTCTTATTTCATGCAATCCTCTGGCAGCATCAAGAGATGCTGTTGAATTAGTTAACAGTGGTTATAAAATAACATCATGGGGCGTTTGCGATATGTTCCCAAGAACCACTCATGTCGAGATGGTTTTAGAGTTTTCCTTAATGGATTAAAAAGCCCAAGCCAATGCTTCAGGCTTTAAGGATGAAAAATGGTTGCAATTAGACAGACACACGATGCCTCATTTGATTTTAACAAGTGGGTAGACGAGCTTACTCTGCCTCATGAGAACAAGGAGTCTATCCGTAAGACCAGTGAATTCGTTCTTGAGTGCCTGAAAAAGTCTGAGGTTGCAGAGGACTTCGTAAATCCTGAAGATCTTGTAAGCAAATACAATCATTTATCCTCTGAAATTGTGGGTATTTTAATGGGACTTAATATGGATCTGCCATCCATTCTGGTTTCAATTATGTACCCGGCCTATGAAAACAGCTTCTTAAAGCTTGAAGATGTGAAAGCTGAGTATGGTGATTCAATTGCTACTCTGTTATTAGCCGTACAGGATATGGAAGCAATCCGTTCTCTGCAGACCTTAACAGTTTCTGATGCTGCAGAAGAGCGCGTCGACAGAGTCCGTCGCATGATCCTTGCCATGGTGCAGGATGTAAGGGCTGTAATTATCAAGCTTGCTGAAAGAATTGCTGTTATCAGAGCTGCAAAAAACGATGATCCTGAGGTCCGTTTTGCCATAGCAAAGGAAGTCTCCAACATCTATGCTCCACTTGCAAACAGACTTGGCATTGGTCAGTTAAAGTGGGAATTAGAAGATCTTGCCTTTAAATTCCTTGAGCCAGAAAAATACAAGGAAATTGCCAAAGATTTAGGTGAACGACGTGTTGACCGTGAACTGTATATTGCTAATTTCGTAGAGAATTTGAAAGAGCTCTTAAAGGAAGAGGGAATCGAAGGTACTGTATATGGAAGACCAAAGCATATTTACAGTATCTATAAGAAGATGATGAAAAAACATCTTGCTTTCAATGAGCTCTACGACATCCGCGCGGTACGTATTCTAGTGCCAAAGCTCCAGGACTGCTATGCTGCTTTAGGTGCTATTCATACCAGATTTGAGCATGTCCAGAAGGAGTTTGATGATTATATTGCCAATCCTAAACCAAATGGATATCAGTCAATTCATACTGTAGTTTACGGTGAAGGTCACAAGGTTGTTGAAATTCAAATAAGAACCGAGCAGATGCACAACTCTGCCGAGCTTGGTGTGGCTGCTCACTGGAAATATAAAGAGGGCAACTCCCAGAGTCAGGGAGTCGAAGACAGAATTAACTGGCTTCGCAAGCTGCTTTCCTGGCGCGATGATATGGTTCAGTCTGGCTCTCTTTTAGATGAATTTAAAACTCAGGTTTTTGAAGACAGAGTTTACGTCTTTACCCCAAGTGGAGAAGTAATTGATTTGCCAACAGGATCTACTCCGCTTGATTTTGCCTATACCGTTCATACCATGGTCGGTCACCGCTGTATCGGTGCTAAAGTAGACGGTCGAATTGTTCCTTACACCTACAATTTAAAAACCGGTCAGACGGTTGAAATCATTACTCAGAAAAATCCTAATCCTTCCCGTGACTGGATTAAGGCTGACAATGGCTTCCTGAAAACCGCAAAGGCCCGCAATAAGGTACAGTCATGGTTCAGAAAGGTTGATTATGAACATAACCGCCAGACAGGTGAAGAGCTCATTTGCGCTGAAGTGGCAAAGCTTGCTCTGCCTTTAAACAAAGAGCAGGTGGCTTCAGCTTTAAAGGACAAGCTCTCAAGATTCAACTTGAAAACTGTTGACGACCTTTTTGCCAATGTTGGTGCCGGAGATATCGGTGTAAACATTATTATTTCTATCATTAATAACGCTCTTCCAAAACAGGAAAGTGAAGAGGTTGAAACCAACATCGATGAAATCACAAGATTAAAGCCTGCAGCTCAGGAAATATTAAAGCAGAGCAAGGCCAAGAGTGGCATTGTGGTTGATGGAGTCGGTGATTTGATGACTCATATGGCAAAGTGCTGTCAGCCAATTCCAGGGGATGAAATTATAGGTTTCGTAACTCAGGGAAGAGGAATTTCTGTTCACAGAAAAGACTGTCTGAAGTTTAAACGAATGATTGAGCTATTCCCAGAAAGAGTTGTTGATGCTGCCTGGGGCGAGAATGTGGAGAATAAAGGTTACACTGTTACAGTAAAGGTTACAGGTGACGACTACCCGGGATTCCTGCGCGATGTGACAACAGTAGTTTCTAATGAAAAGATGAATGCTCTGGCTGTTCGCTCCACAGTTGACAGCCGTAAGGATCTCTGCATTGTAGAGCTTGATCTTTTAGTGATTTCAATACCTGTTCTAAAGCGCACCATCGCAAAGTTAAAAGAGCTTCCTAAAGTTCATTCTGCCAAACGTCTATAATGTAAAAAGCTCTAACCACTTTTTTAGATTGCCTCATGGCAATCTAAATATGACTTTATTGAAAAACCGAACTTTTTTAAGATTAATTTTAAGATCGATCTTTGTTCATATATGGTACAATAGTGCACTTAAAGTTAAACTTAATTGTGGAGTCTTTATGTCCTCATCTCCTAAGATTATATTCGTAACCGGCGGTGTAGTTTCTTCTTTAGGTAAAGGTATTGCTGGCGCATCATTAGCGGCAGTACTTGAAGCTCGCGGCTTAAAAGTAACCATCATGAAACTTGATCCTTATATCAACGTTGATCCAGGTACTATGAGCCCAATCCAACATGGTGAAGTTTTCGTTACCGAGGACGGCGCTGAGACTGATCTTGATTTAGGTCACTATGAGCGTTTCATCAATTCTAAGATGTCAAAGAAGAATAACTTCACTACAGGTCGCATCTATTCAGACGTGATCCGTAAAGAGCGTCGCGGTGACTACTTAGGTGCCACCATCCAGGTTATTCCTCATATTACCAATGCCATCAAGGAGAGAATTCTCTCAGGTACTGAAGGCAATGACATTACCCTGGTTGAAATCGGCGGTACCGTAGGTGATATCGAATCATTACCATTCTTAGAGGCTATTCGTCAGCTGGCAGTTGATATTGGCCGTGAGAATGCATTATTCATGCACTTAACCTTAGTTCCATATCTGCAGACTTCAGGCGAGGTTAAGACCAAGCCAACTCAGCACTCAGTAAAGGAACTCTTATCAATCGGTATTCAGCCTGATATTCTTATCTGCCGTTCAGAGCAGGGTATTCCAGCTCATGAACGTCATAAGATTGCCATGTTCTGTAACGTATCCGAAAGTGCTGTTATCAACATGAAGGATGTAGACTCAATCTACAAGATCCCTGCTTTATTAAAGAGCCAGTACTTAGATGAGTTCGTAATCAACCGTTTCCACCTGAATGCTCCAGAGGCTGATCTGTCAGATTGGGAGCAGGTACTCTACCAGCAGGCAAATACCGTAGGTGAAGTAACCATCGGTATGGTTGGTAAGTATGTTGAGCTTCATGATGCCTACAAGTCTGTAAACGAGGCATTAAAGCACGGTGGCTTAAAGAACCGTCTGGCTGTTCACATCAAGTACATCGATTCAGAGGATGTTGAGGTAAAGGGCCTGCAGGTATTAGAAGGTCTCGATGCTATCCTGGTTCCAGGCGGCTTCGGCAAGCGTGGTGTAGAAGGAAAGATTTTAGCTGCCAAGTATGCCCGTGAGAACAACATTCCATATCTTGGTATCTGCCTTGGCATGCAGGTTGCCTTAATTGAGTACGCTCGCAACGTAGCAGGTCTTGAGAAGGCAAATTCAACAGAGTTTGATCCTGAATCTCCATACCCTGTAGTTGCTCTGATCACTGAGTGGAAAGATGAATCAGGTAAGGTTGAAAAGCGTTCTGACAAGTCTGACCTTGGTGGTACCATGCGTCTTGGCGGTCAGTTATGCCACTTAAAGGCAGATTCATTAGTTCGCAAGTTATACGGCAAGGATGACATCGTAGAGCGTCATCGTCACCGTTATGAGGTAAACAATACCTTAATTAACAAGATAACTGATGCTGGCCTTAAGGTTGCAGGTTTATCAACTGACAACAAGCTTGTTGAAATTGTTGAGAACCCTAACCACCCATGGTTTATCGGTGTTCAGTTCCATCCTGAGTTCACCTCAAATCCAAGACAGGGTCACCCTCTGTTTGCAGGATTTATCAAGGCTGCTAAGGAATATCAGGATAAGCACTAATGAAACTTTTTGCACTGCTTCTTCTTCTGGTTATCGGCTATTTAAGCTATGACGTCTATTTTGGTAGAAATGGAGTGGTGCAGCAGGATCATATGCAGGCGAAGCTCGAACATGTCGCTAATAAGACCAAACAATACGAGCTTCGCAATCAGGCTCTTGAAGACGAGATTTCAGATTTGAAACAGGGAAATCGCGTTATTGAAGAGCTTGCACGTTCCGAACTTGGCATGGTAAAGCCAAACGAAGAATTTTACCGCGTTATCGATAAATCTGAATCCAAATAGCATTTCAAGGAGCCTCACATGCAAAGCTCCCTCATTGATGTGGTTGTGCCTGCAGCCGGTGTCGGCAAAAGGATGCAGCTTAACATTCCCAAGCAGTACGCTCTTATTCATTCTGCAACAGTGTTAGAACATACAGTAAAGGCTCTGATGCGCTGCGAGCGCGTTGGCAGAATTATTGTCGGTGTATCTGATACAGATGAGTATTTTGACAGTCTCAATTTTGACAGGCAAAGAGTAATTAAAGGTCCTGGTGGCAAGGAACGCTCAGATACCGTAAGAGAGTGTCTTGCCCTGTGCACAACCGAGTATGTTATGGTCCATGATGCAGCCAGACCTCTGATTTTAAAAGAAGATCTTGATAAGCTCTGTTTAAAGGCTGACGGAAAAACCCAGGGAGCTATTTTAGCCTGTGCCGTAACTGACACCATAAAGCTGGTTGAAGACGGAAAAATCGTTAAAACAGTACCTCGTAAAAATCTTTTCAGAGCTTATACTCCACAGCTTTGCAGGCTTGATCTTTTAAAGCAGTCATTAAATTATGCTTTTGAAAACAATCTTGCCATCACAGATGATGCTTCAGCTTTAGAACTATCTGGTTTTGTTGTTGAAATTGTTGAAGGAAGTGCAGACAACTTCAAGCTTACCACAAGAGAAGATCTGAATATGGCCAGACTTCTCATCAAAGAATAGAGATTAGAGTTTTATTTGTTAAGGATATTAAATGTTTAGAATCGGTCATGGTTTTGATGTACATAAATTTGGTGGGGAAGGTCCATGCTGCTTAGGTGGTGTGAAGGTGCCTTACGAACAGGGACTGATTGCTCATTCTGATGGTGATGTGGTCCTTCATGCCATTTCTGATGCCCTTTTAGGAGCTCTTGCCTTAGGAGACATTGGACATTTTTATCCTGACAATGATGATAAATTCAAGAATATAGACAGCCGTATCCTGCTTCGCGATGTGGTAAAGAAAGTACACGAGCTTGGCTATGTGGTTGTAAACTCGGATACTACAATTATGGCTCAGGCTCCAAAAATGGCTCCATATGAGGAACAGATGAGGAAAAATGTGGCAGCTGATCTTGAAATTGATTTAGGTTGCGTTTCCATAAAGGCAACCACTACAGAAAAATTAGGGTTTACCGGAAGAAAGGAAGGTATTGCTGTAGAGTCTGTTGTTCTTTTGAAGAAGGTTTAGCATGAAGATCTTTTCTAAAATCTACGAATACTGCATCAGGCTTACAAATCATCGTCTGGCAACTTCCTTTATGTGCCTTAATTCATTTTGCGAGTCCATCTTCTGGCCGATCCCTGCAGATGTGATGCTGTTGCCAATGTGTGTAAGCAAGCGAAACAGGGCATTCTACTATGCAGCCTTAACTGTTGTAACTTCAGTGTTAGGCGCCATTGTAGGCTATTATCTGGGGTACTACCTTTATGATCCATACGTTGCAAGAGCCATTGCCTTTTTCCATTATGAGCATCATATGGAAGTGGTTCGTTCATGGCTAACCGGTGAATTTGGAATTCTGATGGTCTTTATCGGAGCTTTTACCCCTGTTCCTTACAAGGTAATTGCCGTAACTACGGGACTTGTAGCTTGTGAAAGCGTTTTAGCATCAGGGACAAGCGGATCTTTATCCGTGCTTATCTTTGTACTGGTTTCTTTAGTCGGACGCGGACTTCGTTTCTATCTTGAAGCGCTGGTAATCTACTTAGGCGGCGAAAAGATGGAAAAAGCAATTTCAAAATATATCGACCGCATTGGCTGGGCAATAGTCATTGTGTTTGTGATTTTTGTCGTATATAAAATAATTGCCTAATTAAAATCTGTTTTTATACATAAAGTTATGTAAAAATATTGTGTATTAAAAAAATTAAAGAACTCAGTTTAAGTAATCAGAAAGAAAAATATTAAGCAAAGATGAAATTAAAGGCATTTACTCTATTATTAGGTTCTGCTCTAGTTGCAATTGCAGGCTGCAGCACTACATCTCAGACTGCAAAACGAGCAAATCCGGCTCCAGTAGAAAACATAGCACCAGTTCATGTAAGTAAGAATGTTTCTTCAAGATACAATTCAGCTTCAACTTTAACTGCAACCACCGCAGGCACCATTAAACCATATATTCCTGATGAAGAATTAGCCAAAAGTAATACTTCCCATGTGGTAAAGCCTTATGTTCCAGATGACAATGGATCTGCAGTAATTGTTCAGGGCAGAACACCTGATTCATATCAGGTAAAGGCTGGAGACACTCTTTATTCTATTGCTTTCCGCTATGGAAAAGATTACAGAGTATTAGCAAAAGAAAACGGTATTCAATCCCCTTATTCAATCAGTGTTGGCCAGACCATTTACCTGAATAATGCAAAGGCACCTATAGCGGTTTCTGATAAACAGCAAGCAGCTAAGACTCCTGAAGTTAAGAAGGTATCAGAGCTGCAGGACGGCATATACATCGTTAAAGCTGGTGATACAGCTGTATCAGTTGCCCGTACCCATAATTTAACCTTATCCCAGCTGGTTTCATTAAACAGCCTTAAGAAGCCTTATTCTTTATACAAGGGTCAAAAACTCTATGTGAATAACAATATTAAAAAGAATAATGGTCAAAGCTCACAACCTAAGACAGTTCCCGTTGCAGGAAAAACTGAAACAGTAAACACTACTGAGACTGCTAAAGCTGTAATTGATAATCAGGCACCTGTTAAGGTGGTTTCAGGCAAGAGTGCCAAGGTTGCAGGTATTTCCTGGATGTGGCCTGCCAAGGGTTCTGTTATTAAAGGTTTTTCCAATGATAACAAAGGTATCGACATAGCAGGTTCTCGTGGCCAGAATGTCAATGCTTCAGCAGAAGGCCAGGTTGTATATTCTGGTAATGCACTGCGTGGCTACGGTAATCTTGTGATTATCAATCATAATAATGAATACCTTTCTGCCTATGCACACAATGATGTGCTTCTGGTTAAGGAAGGACAGAAGGTAAAGAAAGGTCAGGTAATTGCCCGTATGGGTTCAACTGATGCAGACAGAGTAAAGCTGCATTTTGAGATCCGATACAAAGGTAATTCCGTAAACCCAAGAAAGTATCTTCCATAATAATATAAGTCATCAGAGAAATCTGATGACATAAAAAACATCAGACAAACTCGTAAGGATCATCATAATGAGTAATACCACCGATGAAGTTGAATTAAGTGATCAGAATTTTGAGGATGCAGTAGCCTCAGTTCAGGTACTGGACAAAGATTCAGATCAGAATGACAGCCTGTCAAAGCGTGCTGACAATGCAGATCTGCTTTCAAGCTATTTCAGCTCTATCCGCAAGTATCCTCTGTTATCCTCTGAGCAGGAAACAGAAGTTGGCAAGAAGGCTCGTGCAGGTGATCGCCGTTCTATCGATCTTATGATCACCTCAAATCTTCGTCTTGTGGTAAAGATTGCCAAGAACTACCGAGCACGCGGAGTTCCTCTGCTTGATCTGATTGAGGAAGGCAATTTAGGTTTGATTCACGCCGTACAGAAGTTCGAACCAGACAGAGGTTTCCGTTTTTCAACATACGCAACCTGGTGGATAAGACAGGCTATCGAGCAGGCTATCATGTGTCAGTCTCGTCTGGTCAGACTGCCAGTTCATGTAATTAAAGAGATTAACATTCTTTTAAAGATTAAGAGATCTCTTCAGGAAAAAGACATCACAAAGCCTGTTTCAATTCAGGATATTGCAGACATTTCAGGTAAAGATCCGGATCAGGTAAGAAATCTTTTATCCCTGCTTGAGGGCACAACACCTCTTGATGTAAGTGTTCGCGGCAGCGAGGACGATAAGGAAGTTTCTTTACTTGATGTTGTTCCTGATACCAAGCTTGAGACTCCTTTTGAGAACGTGGACAAGCGTGAAATTGTTGAGATTGTGCGCAACTGGTTTAATTCTCTTCCAGAAAAGCAGCAGATGGTGGTTTTATACCGTTTCGGTCTGAATGATGAAGAGGTTTTAACCTTAGAGGATGTAGGTCAGAAGATTAATCTGACCCGTGAACGTGTCCGTCAGATCCAGAGTGAGGTTTTAAAGAGCTTGAGAAAGACCTTCGAGTCATACGGCATCGATAAGTCAACCATTTCAATTCCTCACGGAAATTAAGAAATATCTTTAACGAACTGACAGGGCCTGACATCAGATGTCAGGCCCTGTTGTTTTTACAGCATTTCTTTTAATTTAGACAGAAGTACCAGAGCTTCAATTGGCGTCAGACTGTTAACCTCAGTATTTGAAATTATCTTTTCAATCTCACTGTCCTTTTCCTTATAAATGACAGTATCTTCCTTTTGTACATCCTCGTTTTTAAGGTTCTTTGCAGTTACATTTGAGCTTAAATGCTCCATATTTTCGATGTAATGCTTGGCTTTTGAGATGATGTTAAGAGGCAGACCTGCTTTCTGACCTACCTCAACTGCATAAGAATAGTTCTGTGAACCTCTGATTGCCTGGTACATAAAGGCAATCTGTCCATTTAATTCTTTAGCCTTAAAGCAGATATTTTCAATCGATTCGTATTTTGAAGACAGAGAGGCAATCTCAGGATAATGTGTAGAGAATAGGGTAAAGCTGTTTACGTCTGTGCACATATGCTCTGCAATAGCAAGAGCCAGGGCGCATCCTTCGTAGGTAGATGTGCCTCTGCCGATCTCATCCATAAGCACAAGAGAATTTTCTTTGGCGTTATTGATAATTGAGGCAGCCTCTTCCATTTCAACCATAAATGTTGAACGTCCTGAAGCTAAATCATCTGACGCTCCGATTCTGGTAAAGATTCTGTCAATATCTCCAATTACGGCACTCTTTGCTGGCACAAATGAGCCAATTCGCGCAAGAATGCAGATTAAGGCGCATTGACGCATATAGGTAGATTTACCTCCCATATTAGGACCTGTAATTACCAGCATGCGTTTTTTATCAAGTGAAATTGAGTTTGAAACGAAGGCTTTGTCTGTTAATGTTTCTATAACAGGATGGCGGCCTTCTTCAATGACTATTTCTTTTCTGTCTGAAAGAACTGGTCTTACATAATTTCTGTCTGATGCTATGGATGCAAAAGTTGACAGAACATCAGTCATTGCAAGATTTGATGCAAGCTTTGACAGTGAATCAATCTGATTTTGCAGGGTATTTATAAGAGTGTTGAAGATTTCCTCTTCCAAAGCTAAGGCTCTGTCTTTTGCTGACAGTGCTTTTTCTTCAAGCTCCTTTAACTCTGGTGTAATGTAGCGTTCATTGTTCTTTAATGTCTGTCGTCTGATATAGGTTGCAGGAACCTTGTCAGCCTGGGCTTTTGACACTTCGATGTAGAAGCCGTGAACTGAGTTGAAGTTGACTTTTAAGGTTGGAATACCGGTTGCAGCTTTTTCTCTTTCTTCAATATCGCTTAAAAGCTTTTCTGAGCCATTCATCAGCTCTCTTAAAGAGTCAAGCTCACTGTTAAAGCCTCCGGCAATTACATTACCGTCTCTTAAGAATGTGGAGGGGGAAGGTAAAACAGCTCTTATAAGAAGAGTCTTGATATCATCAAGAGATTCAATTCTGTCAGAGAGTTTCTTTAAAATCTGTTTATCGGATTTTATAAGGTTCTCTTTGATTTTTGGAACAATTAAAAGAGAATCTCTTAACACAGCCAGATCTTTTGGCTTGGCTGAACTAAGACCAATTCTTGCAACGATACGCTCGATATCACCAATACTGTCAAGGTACGACAGAAGTTCGTCTCTGTCATGTTCTGTTAAGGCTTCAACCACATCAAGACGGTTTTTAAGTCTAGCGTTGTCTCTTAATGGATTTACGATGAGATTTCTTAAAAGTCGCTGTCCCATCGGGGTTTTGGCATAATCAAGAACACTTAACAGAGATCCTGATTTTTCGCCTCTTAAATTACTTAAAAGCTCGAGATTTCTTAAGGCGCATTTATCCAGAATTACGCTTAGTGAACAGTCATCTCTGCTGATGTTTCTGATATGAGTTAAAGAGACATTCTGCGTCTGTCTGACATAAGTTAAAAGAGCTCCTGAGGCGCAGATACCATCTTCAAGATCTTCAACGTCAAAGCCAAAAAGACTGTTAGTTGAAAACTGCGAGCATAATAGACGGTAGCAGCTTTCAAACTCAAAATTCCATGAAGGCAGGGCCTTTTTTGAACAAATATCTTCAAAACATGAAATTTCCTTTAAATTCTCAGGATACACAATTTCGATCGGACTGACTCTGTCTGTATAGAGTTTTAATGAATTTAAATCAGGGCAGACAGCTGTTTTGAAAAGACCAGAGCCAAGGCTCAGATATGAAAGGCCATAATTCTTTTTACCTTTAAAGATGCTGGCAATGATGTTGTCCTGTCTGTCAGGGGCTATACCTTCATCTGTTACGGTGCCGGGGGTTACAATTTTAGAGACTTTGCGAACCATGGTCTTCTGTGCACCTGGAGTGCCAATCTGTTCACAGATAACACAGGATTCGCCCATTTTAATAAGACGGGCAATGTAGTTGTCTACAGCGTGGAATGGAACACCAGCCATAGGAATTGGTTCGCCATTATTGGTGCCGCGTCTTGTTAAGGTTAAATCAAGAAGCTTTGCAATCTTTATGGCATCTTCATAAAAAAGCTCATAGAAGTCACCTAAACGGTAAAGTACCAGGGTATCAGGATACTGGGCCTTGATTTCAAGGTACTGGCGCATCATTGGTGTAGCATTATCAAATCTGTCAGACATGAGCTTTCTCAAATTTTTTTCAAGTAACAGGGTAAAAAGATCCGGTTTTTAAACATGATTGTTAGTTGTCATATTATAATGGAAAAAATTTTTTAAATCTTTAACTCGTATTTTGTTATGTGTAATTTATCAATATAAAAAATATATTAAATAATTATTGACAATAATATATAGAATAAATATTATACATATCAGGTAAAGATAATTTTATTGGAGATAACCATGGCCGCAGCAAAAGAAACAGCCTCATCATCAGCAAAGCTGGTATCAAATATTACAAAAGATCCTAAGAAGCAGAAAGCTCTAGAAGCTGCAATGGAGCAGATTGAGCGCCAGTTTGGTAAAGGTGCAATCATGCGACTTGGACAGAGTGAGCTTATGGACATTGAAGCTATTCCAACCGGTTCGCTTTCTCTTGATATTGCATTAGGCGTTGGCGGTCTTCCAATGGGAAGAATCGTTGAAATCTACGGTCCTGAGTCTTCAGGTAAGACTACCTTAACCTTAGAGTTGATTGCTCAGGCTCAGAAGAAGGGCAAAGTGTGCGCCTTTATTGATGCTGAGCATGCATTAGATCCTATCTATGCCAAGAAGCTTGGAGTCAAGGTTGAGGATGTATTTATCTCTCAGCCTGATACCGGTGAACAGGCCCTTGAAATCTGTGAGACTCTGGTTCGTTCTGGCGGTATTGATGTGGTTATCATTGACTCTGTAGCCGCTCTGGTGCCAAAGGCTGAAATTGAAGGTGAAATGGGAGACAATCACGTAGGTTTACAGGCTCGTCTGATGTCTCAGGCTCTGCGTAAGCTTACTGGTATTGTAAAGCAGGCAAACTGTATGGTTGTATTCATCAACCAGCTTCGTATGAAGATTGGAGTGATGTTTGGAAACCCAGAGACCACAACTGGTGGTAACGCCTTAAAGTACTATGCTTCTGTAAGACTGGATATCCGTAAGAGCAACGTTTTAAAGGATAAGGAAGAGGCAATTGGTAATGAGACCAAGGTTAAGGTTGTCAAGAACAAGGTTGCCCCTCCATTCAAGACAGCTAACTTCCAGATCCTCTTCAACTATGGTATTGCCAAGAATGGTGAACTTCTTGATTTAGGCGTTAACGCCAAGATTATTGCCAAGACAGGTGCCTGGTTTGCCTACAATGGTCAGAAGATTGGTCAGGGCAAGGTAAATGCCATGAAGTTCCTTGATGAGAATCCAGAGGTAGCTGACGAGATTGAGCAGAAAATCCGTGAGTACTACAAGAACAACAACGATTACGAAGATACCGCTTCAATTGGTGATGAAGTAAGCTCACAGGGTGATGATCTTGATGCTTTAGGCGCAGATCTGTCAGAAAGCGATCTGATTACTCCAATTCCTGACGATATCTAATCAGTATCCGTATGTTTGTCCGCAGGACCAAACCTAAAAGCGATGATGCAGCTGCCGCACTAAATGCGGCACTGCGCATTTTAACCCGCCGCGAATACTCAAAACTGGAGCTATACAACAAGCTCCTTGAGAGATATACAAAAGAGGCTGCCAGACAGGCTTTAAAAAAATGCATAGAAGAAAACTGGCAATCAGAAGAACGCTATGCTCAGATGCTGTTTAACCATCTTAAAAATTCTCTGTATGGTCCTAAAAAAATCGCTATGCAGATGATGGTAAAAGGTGTAAAGCCAGAATTCTATCAGCAGTATATTGATGAGACCAACTGGTGTGAGGTGGCTGCATCTTTTATAAAAAAGAAGGCCTCAGAGAGTATTAAAAACATGAGTTTTGAAGACAGGCAGAAGCTTTTGTCTTCAGTTGCAAGACGCGGTTTTTCCAATTCTGACTGTCTTGAAGCTCTGAAAACCGCATCCGCTTCATTTTCTGAAGATTAAGTGTAAAAAAGCCTGTACATTCTTAAAATCTGATTTTACGTGTTTAAAAAAATGTGTTTTAAGCAGTATTGATTTTATATTACGTATAATTGGAATTTTTCTGTTGATCCAATTTTTTCAATATTGAGATAAAAGGGTCAAAACAATGTATAATCTCACCTTATTAGTGAATCGTTTTTATTAGGATCCAGAATATATGTTCATGACAACAGATGAGATTCGCACAGCGTATCTGAAATTCTTCGAAGATCACGGTCATACTATCGTCCGTTCAAGCTCTTTAGTTCCATACAATGATCCTACTCTGCTTTTTACCAATGCAGGTATGAATCAGTTTAAAGATATTTATCTTGGCAAGGAAAAGCGTGATTATCTGCGCGCTACCACATCTCAGAAGTGTGTTCGTGCCGGCGGTAAGCAGAACGATTTAGATAATGTAGGCTATACAGCTCGTCACCACACTTTCTTTGAAATGTTAGGCAACTTCTCATTTGGTGATTATTTCAAGAAAGAAGCAATCACCTATGCCTGGGAGCTGCTGACTGAAGTATTCAAGTTACCAAAGGAATCTTTAATGGTAACTGTATACGACAAGGATGACGAAGCATACAGCATCTGGAAGGATATTGTAGGACTTCCTGAGAACAAGATTGTACGTATCGGCGACAACAAGGGTGGCCTTTACGAGTCAGACAACTTCTGGCAGATGGGTGATACCGGTCCATGCGGTCCATGTTCAGAAATTTTCTATGATCACGGCGAAGAAGTTCAGGGTGGCCCTCCAGGCTCACCAGATGAAGACGGTGATCGTTTCATCGAAATCTGGAATATCGTGTTCATGCAGTACAACCGCAAGATTGATGGTACCTTTGAGAAACTTGCAAAGCCTATGATCGACAACGGTATGGGTTTAGAGCGTATTTCTGCAGTTCTTCAGGGTGTTCACTCAAACTATGAAATTGACCTGTTCACCAACCTGATTAAAGAAACCGCATCAATTCTTAACGTAACTGATTTAACAGACAAGTCATTACGCGTAATTGCAGATCATATCCGTTCATGCTCATTCTTAATTGCAGATGGCGTACTTCCTTCAAATGAAGGTCGTGGCTATGTTCTTCGTCGTATCATCCGCCGTGCTGTTCGTCACGGCCGTCTGTTAGGCGCTAAGGATGTATTCTTCTACAAGCTCGTTGCAAAACTTGCTGAGCTTATGGGCAATGCATACCCTGAGCTTGTATCTCAGCAGGCTCTGGTTGAGCGCACCTTAAAGAAGGAAGAAGAGCAGTTCTTAAATACTCTTGACAGAGGTTTGGCTCTGTTAGAGGGTGAATTAGTTAAGTTAGGCGACTCAAAGACTTTCCCTGGCGATGTAGCCTTCAAGCTTTACGATACCTACGGTTTCCCTGCAGATTTAACTCAGGACGTTGTACGTGACCGCGGTTACGTTGTTGATATGGAAGGTTTTGACAAGTGCATGGCTGAGCAGAGAGCCCGTGCCAAGCAGTCATCCACCTTCGGTATTGATTACAACAAGGAATTAAAGATCACTGAGAATACTGAATTCTTAGGTTACGACACTTTAGTTTCTGATTCAAAGATTACTCACATCTTCAAGGATGGCGTTGAGGTAGATGCAATTGCAACTGATGAGAAGGCTGTAATTGTTCTTGATAAGACTCCTTTCTATGGCGAGATGGGTGGTCAGATTGGTGATAAGGGTATTATTACCATTTCTGAAAGCTCACGTTTCATTGTTGAGGATACCAAGCATGTCGGCAAGGCTACCATCCATGTAGGTCGAGTTGATATCGGCCAGTTTGAAAAGGATGCAGCTGTAACTGCTGCTGTTGATAAGGCTAACCGTGCTGACATTGCAAGACACCACTCAGCAACTCATCTTTTAGACTCAGCCTTAAAGGCAGTTGTAGGTGACAGTGTTGCTCAGAAGGGTTCTTATGTAGCAAACGACAGACTTCGCTTTGACTACTCACACTCACAGCCTTTAACTCAGGCTGAAAAGCAGGCTGTAACCGCTCTTGTAAATGAGCAGATCAGACTTAACAACAAGATCGTAACCGACATTATGGATCTTGATGAGGCTAAGAAGTCTGGTGCTATCGCATTATTCGATGAGAAGTACGAAGAGAAGGTTCGCGTAGTTTCAATGGGTGATTTCTCCAAGGAATTATGTGGTGGTACCCACGCTTGCGCTACCGGTGATATCGGTGCTTTCGTACTGCTCTCTGATGAGTCAATCGCATCAGGCGTTCGTCGTGTTGAGGCATTAGTTGGTGGTGCTGCAGTTGAGTACTTAAACTCTGTATTCTCTGAAGTTGCTGATGCCAAGTCTTTAATGAAGGTTGGCGGCAACGCAACCATCGCATCAAAGGCTGAAGCAATGCTTGATCACGCCAAGTCTCTTGAGAAGGAGAATGAGGCGTTAAAGGAGAAGATTGTTGCACTCGAGTGTGCTGCTTTAACTTCAAAGGCTGTAGATGTTAAGGGTGTTCCTGTTATTGCTCAGAAGATTGAGAACTACGGTTCTAAAGAACTTCGTGTAGCAGTGGACAACTTAAAGTCACGTATGCCAAGCGTAGTTGTTGTTTTAGGTTCTGCAACCGAAGACGGCAAGGTAAATCTGATTGCTGCAGTATCAAAAGATCTCGTAGCAAAGGTTAAGGCTGGTGACTTAATCCGTGAAATCGCTTCATACGTTGGCGGTAAAGGCGGTGGCCGTCCAGATATGGCTCAGGCCGGCGGTACCGATGCAGCTAACCTTGATAAGGCATTAGCAGCTGTAAATGCCTTTGTAAGCGAGCGCGTATAAGCCTATGTTAGTAATATCACAAAAGGTTGGGGATAAGATTCAGCTCGGTAGTGGTATTACTGTATCAGTGCTGTCTGTAAAAGGAGGAAAGGTCAGATTAGGTATAGATGCTCCTCAGTCTGTAGAGATTAAGAGAGTAGCTTCCGATCAGAAAAAAAAGACCTCTTCACCATATTTTGAAGACAGAAGCTAACCATTTATTTCTCGGATTTTCACATTTTTTATGTCACATGAGAAAGTCCGAGATCAAAGCCCCACAGAGTGGGGCTTTGCATTTCCAAGAGGTTACTCTAGCTCTCCAC